>NZ_JBHXMU010000024.1:0-112409 GCF_042720685.1 Kitasatospora sp. NPDC058492 | reverse complement strand
GCCGCGCACCGCACGCCCGCCGGGGCGCGCACCCGCTGGACGAACGCCGGGGCGGGCAGTCGATCGACTGCCCGCCCCGGCGTTCTTGTATCCGCGCGACGGCCCGTTCGCTCGGGCCCCGCTCAGGACTCCCCGGGGTCCTGCTCGGACTCCGGCTTGCGCTTGCGCCGGGAGACCACCCGCCGCACCGGGCCGGTGACCGCGGTGGACACCCGGCCGACCCTGGTGCCGACCGCCTCCCGGGCCGCCCGCAGGGCGTCGGAGATCCGCCACCACAGCTGGGCCGAGGACGGCGGCAGCAGCACCGCCCTGGTCCGCCCGGCCCGGCTGGCGGTGGCCCGCAGGCCCTGCCGGGCGGTCCGGACGTCGGCCGACAGCGGGGCGGTGGTGACCTGGCCGGCCGGAGCGTAGAGCACCCGTTCGGTGGCCAGCGCCAGCCGACCGGCGGCCGCCGCCGAGTCCGCGTCCAGCTCAGCCTTCTCGGTGATCCGCCGGGCGGCCGAGCGCGGGGTGTGTGACTCGTCCGGGGGAATTCCGACGTCCCAGGCGGAGTCGATCAGCTCGTCCCAGGCGGCCAGCACCTGGGCGTCGGTGAGCTCGGCCGGGCCACGGCCGGGCCCGCGCCGGCCGCCGGAGCCGAGCCGGCGCCGGCGCAGCGCCGACCGCCAGAGCATCGGCACCAGCAGCAGCGCGATCACCAGCACCACCACGGCGGCGCTGCCCAGGACCTGCCCGGACAGCAGCCAGGAGTCCTCGGCGGCACTGCTGACGGCCTTGCTCCTGTCGCCGCACTCACCCAGCTGGCGCTGCTTCGCGTCGCAGCCCTTGCTGTCGGTCGGCGCCGGGACCGGCGCCGAGCTCTGCGCGGAGGCGGTCGGCTGCTGGGACGGCGCGGTGGTCGCGGTGGTGGACTGCTCGGTGTAGCGCGGCTGGTTGCCGCGGCTCGGGGTGGGCTCGAAGCGCAGCCAGCCGTAGCCCGAGAAGTACAGCTCGGGCCAGGCGTGGTACATCCGGCCGGTCACCGAGTAGACGTTGCCGCCCTTGGCGTCGCCGGGGGTGAAGCCGACGGCCACCCGGGACGGGATCTTCAGGGTGCGGGCCATCGCCGCCATGGTGGAGGCGAAGTGGACGCAGAAGCCCTTGCGGTCGCGCAGGAAGACCGCGATCGCGTTGCTGCCGGTGCCGCCGTTGACCGCGGTGTCGTACTGGAACTGCGGGCCGGTGAACCAGTTCACCAGCGCCATCGCCCGGTCGTAGTCGTTCGTCGCCTTGGCGGTGACCTCGTGGGCCTGCTGCGCGACGACCGGCGGGAGGTCCTGGGGGAGGGCGGTGTAGTGGTCCCGGATGTCCTGCGGCGCGGTCGACGCGGTGCGCAGCTCGTTCGCGGTGGGCCGCAGGTCCAGGGCGCTGACGTGGTAGCGCAGGCCGCGGATCGCCCGGTCGTTGGTCGGCAGGACGGTGCGGGTGAACGGGTCGAGCTTCCAGTCGGAGCGGTTGGGGACCTGGACGGAGGCGGCCGGATAGGGCATCGGCAGCCAGCTCTTCTCCAGCCGGTCGCTGATCTGGAAGTCGCCCTCGATCCGGGGGAGGTTGGCGTCCCGCAGGCCCTCGGGGGCGGGGAAGGAGGACGGGAGGTCGTTGACCGTGGTGCTGCCGAGCCGCCAGTTGGTGCCGTCGAACTGGTCCAGTGCCCCGGTGCGCAGGTAGACCTGGTCGGCGATTTCGCTGTCCAGGGTGTAGGTGAGCAGTTCGTTGTTGGTGGGCTTGGTGACCGCCGACTCCAGGCTGACCAGCGGGTCGAGGCTGGTGGCCGACCCGATGGAGCTCCTGCCCGAGGACCCGCCGGAGTCGGGGCTCAGCAGGCCGGAGTCCCAGTGCGGCAGGACGACCGGCAGCAGCAGCGCCGCGACCAGTGCGAGGACGCCGACCTGCTGGCCGCCCGGGCTGACCCGGCCGGAGCTCGTCCAGTTGCGCGAGCCGCCGTGGAAGACCCGGCCCCAGCGGGAGACCCGGTCCTGCCCCTCGGCGAACAGCAGCACCAGGTAGCCGGCCGACGCCAGGGCGAACCAGAGCCAGCTGCCGTGGTCCCCGGAGAGCCCGTTGCCGACCGAGTACAGCGCCAGCAGCGGCAGCCCGGCCAGCGCCGAGCGCCGGTACGTCACCGCGACGGTGTCCACCACGACGGCGACCAGGCCGACCGCGGCGACCAGGATCAGCCGAAGGCCCGGGTTGGGGGGCGCCGGGATGGCGTACACCTGGATGTCGTCCAGGCCGGAGCTGACGACGTGGTCGAGGGCGCGCAGCGAGGACGGCCCGGGCAGCACGCCGCCCAGCAGCGAGCCGGAGCCGGCGAAGCCGATCAGGATCAGCAGGAACAGCACCAGCAGCTGGCCGACCGGCACCGTCCAGCGGTACAGCGGGGCCCGCCGCAGGCCCGCGCCGACCGCCGCGATCACCGCGATCACCAGGAAGGCGTGGGTGACCCAGCTCCTGGTGGTGAGCAGCGGGGTCAGGCAGAGCGACGCGAGGGCGGTGGCCAGCGCCGAGTAGACGGTCAGTTTGGCCCGGGTGGTCACGCGCCGGTCTCTTCTCGGTAGGGGGAGGTCGTCTTGGCGCCGTCGGCGGCCTGCCAGAGGTCCGGGACGGAGTCCCCGGAGCTGACCGGCAGGACGGTCCAGCCGGCCTCGCGCAGCTGCCGGACCCGGTTGCGGAACTCGTCGCCGCCGGTGTTGGGGGCGAGCATCCGCAGGCCCGCCCAGGTGCCGGTGTCGAGGAGGAACGCGACGGCCCCGCCGGTGCGGTTGCGCAGCCGGGCCAGCCGGGCGGTCTGCGCCTCGTCGAGCTCGCCGAGCACGGCGACCAGCAGTCCCTCGCCGCCGGCGCGCAGCGGCTCCTCGGCGCGGGAGAGGCCGCCGCCGTCGGACAGGTCGGCCACCGCGAGCGCGTCCAGGATCAGCCCGGAGGCGTCGGCCGCGGTGTTGCCGCCGCCGGGGCCGGGCACCCACTGGCCGGTGTCGGTGAGCAGTTGGGTCTGGTAGCCGCGCTCCAGCAGGTGCGCGGCGACCGAGGCGGCGCAGCTCACGGCCCACTCGAAGGAGGAGGCGGGGCCGCTGCCCCGGTGGCCGATCTCCCGGGTGTCCAGCAGGACGGTCGCCCGGGCCCGCTGCGGCTGCTCCTCGCGGCGCACCATCAGCTCGCCGTACCGGGCGGTGGACTTCCAGTGCACCCGGCGCAGGTCGTCGCCGGGCCGGTACTCGCGCAGGATCACGTCGTCGTCGCCGGCCAGCGCCAGGGTGCGGGCACGGCTCTCGCCCTGGCCGCCCCACTCGCCGCTCAGCCGCACGTGCGGCAGGGCCTGGACCTGGGGGACGACGGTGAGGACGTCGGAGGCGGAGAAGGAACGGTTCACCTCGCACATCCCGAACGGGTCGGACAGCCGCAGCTGGAGCGGCCCGAGCGGGTAGCGGCCGCGCAGGTCGGAGCGGACCCGGTAGGAGACCTCGCGGTGGCCGCGCGGCTCGACCCGGTCCAGCACGAAGCGCGGGCGCGGCCCGAGCACGTACGGGACCTTGTCCTCCAGGAGCAGCAGCCCGGTGGGCACCCGGGAGACGTTGTCGACCCGCAGGTGGACCCGGGCCTCCTGGCCGGCCACCGCGCGACGCGGGCTCAGCCGGCGGCCGCTGGCCACCCGGTAGCGGGTGTTGGCGACCATCAGCGCGGCGGCCAGCGGCAGCGCGGCGAGCAGCACGCCGACGCGCAGCAGCGCGTCCTGGTCGAGCAGGTAGGCGCAGCCGACCGCGGTGACGCCGGCGGCGAGGAAGGAGCGCCCCCGGGTGGTGAGGCCGCGCAGCCCGGCCCGCAGTCCTGACGTCGGGTCGGACGGGGCCACCTCAGCCCCTCCGGACGGCCGGGCCGCCCTGCGGGCGCGGCAGCGGCAGCCGGGCGACCAGGTCGGTCACGATCTGCTCGGCGGTGCGGCGGCTGAGCTGGGTCTCGGCGGTCGGCATCAGACGGTGCGCGAGGACGGGCACGGCCAGGCGCTGGATGTCGTCCGGGGTGACGTAGTCGCGCCCGTCGAGCGCGGCGGCGGCGCGGGCGGCCCGGACCAGGTGCAGGGTGGCGCGCGGCGAGGCGCCCAGACGCAGTTCGTGGCTGGTGCGGGTGGCGCCGACCAGGTCGACGGCGTAGCGGCGGACCGGGTCGGCGATGTGCACGCTGCGCACCAGGTCGACCAGCTTGAGGATGTCGGAGGCGTGCGCCACCGGCTGGAGGTCCTCCAGCGGGCTGGCGCCGGAGTGCACGTCGAGCATCGCGAACTCGGCCTCGGGGCTGGGGTAGCCGATCGAGATCCGGGCCATGAAGCGGTCCCGCTGGGCCTCCGGCAGGGGGTAGGTGCCCTCCATCTCGACCGGGTTCTGGGTGGCCACGACCATGAACGGCGAGGGCAGCTCGTAGCTGGTGCCGTCGATGGTGACCTGGCGCTCCTCCATCGACTCCAGCAGTGCGGACTGGGTCTTGGGCGAGGCGCGGTTGATCTCGTCGCCGACCACGATCTGCGCGAAGATCGCGCCCGGGCGGAACTCGAAGTCGCGCTGGTGCTGGTCGTAGATGTTGGTGCCGGTGACGTCCGAGGGCAGCAGGTCGGGCGTGAACTGGATGCGGCGGACGGTGCAGTCGACCGAGCGGGCGAGCGCCTTGGCCAGCATGGTCTTGCCGACGCCGGGCACGTCCTCCAGCAGCAGGTGGCCCTCGGCGAGCAGGACGGTCAGTGCGATCCGGACGGCCTCCGGCTTGCCCTCGATCACGCTCTCGATGTTGGCGCGGATCCGGTCCACGACCGCGGCGAGCTCGGGAAGTCCGGCCCGGTGGTACCCGTCCGTCCCCTGGTCGCCCCCCGCAGAACTGCCGAGACCGGCCTGATCGCTGTAGCTCGTCACCCGTATACGCTCCCTGGCACCCTGTGCCCGCCTCACCCCGAGGCCGGACCCCACCCCATGCTTGACGCGGCCTTCCCAGGGGCGGTTCCGTCGGGGATCCGGCGCCGGGGCAGCGGCCTGCGGCCTGGCCGCCCCAGGTGGTTCGGGGTCTGACCGGCAGGCGCATTCTCCCCTGACCGGTGACCAGAAGTCACCCTCGGGAGGGCCCCGGATGCCCGGACGCCGTTGGCCGGGCGGTGCACGGTGCGGGGGCGGTGGTGCGGTACGGGGTTCAGTGGATTTCGCGCAGGAGCCCGGTGTGGACGTCGAAGACGAAGCCGCGGACGTCGTCGGTGTGCAGCAGGAAGGGCGAGGTGCGGACCCGCTGCATGGACTGGCGGACGTCGCCGTCGAGGTCGACGAAGGCCTCCACCGCCCACTGCGGGCGCTGGCCGACCTCCAGTTCCAGCTCGCGGCGGAAGTCCTCGGTCAGCCCGAGCAGGCCGCAGCCGGTGTGGTGGATCAGCGCGACCGAGCGGGTGCCGAGGGCGCGCTGACTGATGGTGAGGGAGCGGATGGTGTCGTCGGTGACGACGCCGCCCGCGTTGCGGATGACGTGGGCGTCGCCCAGTTCGAG
Organism: Kitasatospora sp. NPDC058492; assembly: GCF_042720685.1. NCBI lineage: Bacteria > Bacillati > Actinomycetota > Actinomycetes > Kitasatosporales > Streptomycetaceae > Kitasatospora > Kitasatospora sp. NPDC058492. Next base: position 106,856 of record NZ_JBHXMU010000024.1, on the reverse strand, counting down.
GCCGAGTGCCGCGAAGAGGTCGAGGCGGGCGTCCATGCACGCCACCACGGCGATCTTCTGGACCGGGCGGGCGTCCATCCCGCCGTCCCGGAAGGTCACGGCGTACTCGCGGTTGTCCGTGACGAAGCGGTCGATGATGGCGGGTCGCGGGGAGTCGGCAGCGTCGGTCGGCGTCGGCCGGTCGGGGGTCACTGTCATGGTGGCGACGTTAGTGCGATTCGGGCGCCCGCGGTGGGGAGGAGAGCTACAGATCGGGCCGCTGTGATCGAGCGCATAGCCACAACGGGCCGACCGCTCCACGCGTTCGGGAGGGTTTGTCCGGGCTGGTCCCGGAGCGCCCGTGGGGAGGGTGCGCGGGTGGGGCGCGCGGCCGCTCCCGCAGGCCCCCGGCCGGCACCTCCGCGGGGCCAGTCCCACGGCTGCGACCTGCGGTGATCCGTACCGCCGCCCGGGTGGTGCGCCGGAGCGGACCATTGACTGGCGGGGTCCGCGCGATAGAGTTTGCGGCGCAGTGGAGCACACCCGCCGGATCCCGTCAACCGGGCTTTTCCGGCCCGGGTGGCCCGGTCGATGCGGCCCGTGGCCTCCACCCGCTCCGTGCCCACCTGGCGCACCTTCCCCGGCGCCGGGCGGTCACGATCTTCCCCTTGGAGCGGGCGGGGACCACGGGCCGCGTCGTCGCGTCGTGCAGTGGTGGGCGAGAATGGTCGAAGCTCCCGGTCGTCGGGCTGCTCCGCACCTGAGGAAGGGCGCCACCGCGCATGACCACCAACGATCCGGGCCCCAAGCACGTTCCGGTCATGCTGCAGCGGTGCATGGACGCCCTGGCTCCGGCGATCTCGCGCCCCGGGGCGGTGGTGGTGGACGCCACCCTCGGCCTCGGCGGGCACAGCGAGGCGCTGCTCACCCAGTTCCCCGAGGTGCGGCTGGTCGCGGTGGACCGCGATCCGCAGGCGCTGAAGCTCTCCGGCGAGCGGCTGGCGCCCTTCGGCGACCGGGCCACCCTGGTGCACGCCGTCTACGACGAGATCCCCGAGGTGCTGGAGCGCCTGGACATCGACCGGGTGGACGGCGTCCTGTTCGACCTCGGCGTCTCCTCGATGCAGCTGGACGAGGCCGATCGCGGTTTCGCGTACGCGCAGGACGCGCCGCTGGACATGCGGATGGACCAGACCCGGGGGATCAGCGCGGCGGAGGTGCTGAACACCTACAGCCACGGTGCCCTGGCCCGGATCCTCAAGGTCTACGGCGAGGAGCGGTTCGCCGGGAAGATCGCCTCGGTGATCCTGCGGGAGCGGGAGAAGGAACCGTTCACCAACAGCGCGCGTCTGGTCGAGTTGGTGCGGAACGCCATTCCGGCGGCGACCCGCCGGACCGGCGGGAACCCGGCCAAGCGGACGTTCCAGGCGCTGCGGATCGAGGTCAACGGCGAGCTGGAGGTCCTGGACCGGGCGATCCCCGGAGCGCTGGAGGCCCTGGCGATCGGCGGTCGGATGGTCGTGATGTCCTACCAGTCGCTGGAAGACCGGCTGGTGAAGCAGTACTTCGCCGCCGGGTCGACCAACACCGCGCCGCCGGGGCTGCCGTTCATCCCGGAGGAGCACCAGCCCTGGCTCAAGCTGATCACCCGTGGTGCCGAGCAGGCCACGGAGGAGGAGATCGAGGAGAACCGGCGCGCCGCGCCCGTACGGCTGCGGGTGGCGGAGAGGATCAGGGACCGTAGCAAGCGGGGCTGAAACGTTGGCCCCGGCGGGGTCCGAAGGGCGGAGGAGAGCAGTGGGGCCGGTGGCCGGTGAGGTCCGGGCGGGGCGGGGATCGTTCCCCGGACAGGGCAGGGCGCGGATCACGGTCCGGCCGGGGCGGCGTCCGGTGCGGGGCCGCACGCCGTTCGCGGTGCTCGTGGTGGTGCTGCTCGCGGCGGGGCTGCTCGGGCTGCTGGCGCTGAACACGGCGCTCAACGAGGGCTCCTTCGAGCTGTCCCGGCTGCAGAAGCAGACCACCGTGGCGACCGACGAGAAGCAGGGCCTCCAGCACCAGATCGACCAGAGCTCGGCGCCGGACGCGCTGGCCCGGCGGGCCGCCGAGCTGGGCATGATCCCGGCCGGCGGGATGGCCTTCCTGGACGTCCCGAACGGCGGCAAGGTGATCGGCACGCCCGGACCGGCGCAGGACAGCCCGCCGGTCAAGCGTTCGACGGTCGACCCGTGGCCGATGAAGCAGCCGGCGCCGAGCGCCCCGACGGGTGCGCCCCCAGGTGCACCGAGTCCGGCGGCGACGGCCGGTGACTCCGTGGTCCAGATCAACCCGGCCTCCCCGGCCGCGCCCGCACCGTCGACCGGAGGTGCGGGCCGATGAGCACGCCACGTCAGCCGTCCGGAGGCTCCGGCAACGGCCGCCGCCAGCCGCCCAAGGGCGCCGCGCCCCGCGCGGCCGCGCCGCGCGGCCAGTCCGCCGGCAAGGCCCAGCCCGCAAAGGGGCAGCCCGCGAAGGGACAGCCCGTCAAGGGACAGTCCGCGAAGGGGCAGCCGGCCAAGGGCCAGCCCGCCAAGGCCGCCGCCGCCCGTACACCGCAGCAGCGCCGCCCCGAGGGCCGCCCGCCGGCCCGGAGCCAGGCCGCCGTCCGGCCGCGCCGCCCGCAGCGCCCCAAGGCGCTCCGGCTGGCCGAGCCCAAGCGCCGCCTGCGGGTGATCACCGTGGTGATGTCGCTGGTGTTCTCGGTGTTCGCCGGCCGCCTGGTGCAGCTCCAGCTGCTGGACTCCGACGCGCTGGCCGCCGACGCCAACACCAACCGCTACCTGAACATCCCGATCACCGCCGAGCGCGGCTCGATAACGTCCTCCGACGGGGTGGCGCTGGCCGCCACCGTCGACGCGTACGACATCACCGCCGACCCGGCGATGTTCACCCCGGCGGCGACCGGCATCCCGGACGCCCCGGAGCAGGCGGCCGCCCTGCTGTCGCCGATCCTCGGCGTGCCCAAGGACAAGATCGCCGCCGACCTGCACACCCCCAAGACCCGCTACAAGCGGCTCGCCGCCCAGCAGACCCCGGCCACCAAGAGCCAGATCAGCGACCTCAAGGCGGGCCTGGAGAAGCAGGCCGGCTCGCGGACCTGCCAGGCCCAGAAGCGGCTGCTGACCAAGGCCGCCGACCAGGGCGGACGCACCCGGGTCGACAACGAGTGCGCCAACCCGCTGGCCGGGGTGTTCAACCGGGAGACCCAGAAGCGGATCTACCCCGCCGACGGCCTGGCCGCCAACCTGGTCGGCTTCGTCAACGGCGAGGGCGAGGGCGCCGGCGGCCTGGAGCTCCAGTACCAGAAGCAGCTCGCCGGCAAGGACGGGCACAGCAGCTACGCCCAGGCGGGCGGCCGGCTGGTGCCCACCGCCGGGGGCTCGATGGACCCGGCCGTGCCCGGCACCGACGTGAAGCTGACCATCAACCGGGACATCCAGTGGGCCGCCCAGCGGGCGCTCACCGACCAGGTCGCCAACTCCGGGGCGGAGAAGGGCTACGTCGTCGTCCAGGACGTGAAGACCGGTCAGGTCCTCGCGATGGCCACCGCGCCCGGCTTCAACCCGAACGACCTGAGCACCGCCAAGCAGTCCCAGATGGGCAACGCCGCGCTGGTCGACGCGTACGAGCCGGGCAGCACCGCCAAGCTGATGACCCTGGGAGCCGTCCTGGACACCGGCAAGGCCACCTGGGACACCAAGGTCACGGTGCCCTACCCGCTGGTCCGGGCCGGCCAGCAGTTCAAGGACGACATCGAGCACAAAACCTGGTACCTGACCCTGGCCGGGGTGCTGGCCAAGTCCTCCAACATCGGCACCATCGAGGCCATGGAGACGCTCGGCGACGGCGACCAGCTGAAGGCCAACCAGATCCTGGACAGCTACATGCGCAAGTTCGGCGTCGCCCAGCCGACCGGTCTGAACTTCCCCGGCGAGACGGCCGGGAAGCTCAAGAAGCCGGAGGACCTTGTCGCCTCGGAGAAGTACAACACCTCCTTCGGCCAGGGCCCGATGCAGATGAACGCGCTGCAGGCCACCTCGGTGTACTCGACCATCGCCAACGGCGGCGTCCGGGTCGCGCCCAGCATCGTCCAGGGCACCACCAGCCCGGACGGCAAGTACACCGCGACCCCGCCGGGCGAGCAGACCAGGGTGGTCGGCGAAGAGACCGCCAAGACCCTCACCTCGATGCTGGAGTCGGTCGTCGACGACGAGCAGGGCACCGGCGGCAAGGCCGCCATCCCCGGCTACCGGGTCGCCGGCAAGACCGGCACCGCCAACCGGGGGGCCGCCAACGGCGTCGGCTACGACGGCTACACCGCCTCCTTCATCGGCTTCGCCCCCGCCGACGCCCCCCGGTACACCGTCTCCTGCACCCTCCAGGGGCCGGTCAACGGCCACTTCGGCGGCCAGCTGTGCGGACCGGTGTTCAAGCAGGTGATGGAGTTCACCCTGAAGACCATGCAGGTCCCGCCCAGCGGCAGCGAGGCGCCCAACCTGCCCGTCGAGTGGAAGCCGTGAGCGAGCATGAGCAACGAGCGGGTCGGGCCGGACGGCGGCGCGGCGAAGGGCCGGTTTGGCCCTGGACACCCTTCGGCGGATAGCCTTCCCGCCGTGCCGAAACCCGATCAAATCACCGTGAGTCCGCCCCGCCCGGCCGGGACCGCCGCCCTGCCGCTCGCCGAACTGGCCCGCCAGCTGGGCCTCGACCCCGTCGAGGGGGGCCTCGTCAGCGGCGTCACCCACGACTCCCGGGCGGTGCGCCCCGGCGATGTGTACGTGGCCTTCCCCGGCGCCAACCACCACGGCGCGGCCTTCGCGGCCCAGGCCGCGGCGGCGGGCGCGGCGGCGCTGCTCACCGACCCGGCCGGCGCCGAGCTGGCGGCCGGCACCGGCCTGCCGCTGCTGGTCGTCGACCGGCCGCGGGCCCGGATGGGCGAGCTCGCGGCCGCCGTCTACGGCCGCCCCTCCGAGCGGCTGCTGATGATCGGGCTGACCGGCACCAACGGCAAGACCACCACCTCCTACCTGGTCGAGGGCGGCCTGCTCGGCGCCGGACGCGCCCCCGGGGTGATCGGCACCGTCGAGATGCGGGTCGGCGACGAGCGGATCAAGAGCGAGCGCACCACCCCCGAGGCCACCGACCTGCACGCGATCCTCGGCGTGATGGCCGAGCGCGGCGCGGACGCGGTGACCATGGAGGTCTCCAGCCACGCGCTGGTCTACGGCCGCACCGACGGGGTGACGTACGACGTCTCCCTGTTCAACAACCTCACCCCCGAGCACCTCGACTTCCACCCGGACATGGAGGACTACTTCCAGGCGAAGGCCCGGCTCTTCCAGCCCGGCAAGTCCCGCCACGGCGTGGTCAACGTGGACGACGAGTACGGCCGCCGGCTGGCCGCCGAGGCCAAGATCCCGGTGACCACCTTCTCCGCCACCGGCGCCGTCGAGGCCGACTGGCGGGCCGTGGACGTCCAGCTCGGCCCGGTCGGCTCCACCTTCCGGGTGCTCGGCCCGGACGGCGCCGAGGCCGACGCGGCCGTGCCGCTGCCCGGCCCGTTCAACGTGGCCAACGCGCTCGCCGCGATCACCCTGCTGGTCGCCGCCGGCCTGCCGCTGGAGCGGGCCGTGGCCGGCGTCGCCGCGGTGCCCGGCGTGCCGGGCCGGCTGGAGCGGGTGGACGCCGGACAGGCGTTCGTCGCCGTGGTCGACTACGCGCACAAGCCGGATGCCCTCCAGGCCGTCCTCGGCTCGCTGCGCGAGGTCACCAAGGGCCGGCTGCACGTCGTCGTCGGCTGCGGCGGAGACCGCGACCCGCACAAGCGCGGCCCGATGGGCGCCATCGCCGCCCGGCTCGCCGACACCGCCCTGCTGACCAGCGACAACCCGCGCAGCGAGGACCCGCTGGCGATCCTCGCCAGCATGCTGACCGGCGCCGCAGCGGTGCCCGAGGCCGAGCGCGGGACCGTCCTGGTCGTCCCCGACCGGGCCGAGGCGATCCGGATCGCCGTCGCCCGCGCCCACGCCGGGGACACCGTGCTGGTGGCCGGCAAGGGCCACGAACTTGGCCAGTACGTACGAGACGAGATCCGCCCCTTCGACGACCGGGAGGTGCTGCGCGAATCCATCACGCAGACCACGGCCGCCCGGGGCGACCGAGGAGTAGAGCAGCAGTGATCGCACTGACCCTCGCCGAGGTGGCCGCCGCAGTCGGGGGCACCCTGGACGGCGCCGACCCCGGCGCCCTGGTGACCGGCCCGGTCGAGGTCGACTCGCGGAAGGTGCGCCCCGGCGGCCTGTTCGCGGCCTTCGTCGGCGAGCACGTGGACGGCCACGACTACGCCGCCGTCGCGGTCGGGGCCGGCGCCGTCGCGGTGCTGGCCGACCACCCGGTCGGCGTGCCCGCCGTCCTGGTCGACAGTGTGGTGGACGCGCTCGGCAAGCTGGCCCGGACCGTGGTCGCCCGCGCCGAGGGCACCGCCGTCGTCGCGCTGACCGGCTCGGCCGGCAAGACCAGCACCAAGGACCTGATCGCGCAGCTGTTGCAGCGCATCGGCGACACGGTCTACCCGCCCGGCTCGCTCAACAACGAGATCGGCCACCCGATGACCGCGCTGCGGGTCGAGCCCGGCACCCGGCACCTGGTCATGGAGATGGGCGCCCGGCACAAGGGCGACATCGAGTACCTCACCACGATCACGCCGCCCCGGATCGGCCTGGTGCTGAACGTCGGCACCGCGCACGTCGGCGAGTTCGGCTCGCAGGAGGCGATCGCCGAGGCGAAGGGCGAACTCGTCGAGGCGCTGCCCGCCGACGGCGCCGCGATCCTCAACGCGGACGACCGGCTGGTGCGCGCGATGGCCAGCCGTACCAGGGCGAAGGTGGTCCTGTTCGGGGAATCCCCGGACGCCCACGTCCGGGCGACGAACGTTCAGCTGGACGCCGCCGGACGGCCGTCCTTCACGCTCACCACCCCGGCCGGTTCCGCGTCCGTGCAGCTGCGCCTGTACGGTGAGCACCACGTCTCGAACGCCCTCGCCGCCGCTGCGGTGGCGGTGGAGCTCGGGATGTCCGTCGACGACACCGCGACCGCCCTGGGCGAAGCGGGTGCGCTGTCCCGCTGGCGCATGGAGGTCGTCGACCGGGCCGATGGTGTCACCGTCGTCAACGACGCCTACAACGCGAACCCCGACTCGATGCGGGCCGCGCTGCGGGCGCTGGTCTCGATGGGGGGACGCGGCCCGGAGCGCCGCCGCACCTGGGCGGTGCTCGGCGAGATGCGGGAGCTCGGCGAGGAGAGCCTGGCCGAGCACGACGCCATCGGGCGGCTCGCCGTCCGACTGGACGTCACCAAGCTGGTGGCGGTCGGTGGACGCGAGGCGGCCTGCATGGAACTCGGCGCGAGGAACGAAGGTTCGTGGGGTGAGGAGTCGGTGCTGGTGTCCGACGCGGACGCGGCGGTCGAGCTGCTGCGCAGTCAACTTCGGCCGGGGGATGTGGTCCTGGTGAAGGCGTCCCGTTCGGTGGGGCTGGAGAAGGTGGCCGAGGCCCTCCTCTCGGACGGTGTGGCCGCGTAATGAAGCAGATCCTCTTCTCCGGCATGATCGGCCTGATCCTGTCGCTGGCCGGCACCCCCGCCCTGATCAAGCTGCTCGCCCGACAGGGCTACGGCCAGTACATCCGTGACGACGGGCCGAAGGCGCACCACAGCAAGAAGGGCACGCCCACCATGGGCGGCATCGCCTTCATCCTGGCGACCCTGATCGCCTACTTCGGGACCAAGGCGATAACGGGCGAGAGCCCGACCGCCTCCGGCCTGCTGGTGCTCTTCCTGACGGCGGGTCTGGGCCTGGTCGGCTTCCTGGACGACTACATCAAGGTGGTCAAGCGCCGCTCGCTCGGTCTGCGGGCCAAGGCGAAGCTGGCCGGCCAGTCCATCGTCGGCCTGGCCTTCGCCGTGCTGGCGCTGCAGTTCCACGACGACCGCGGGCTCACCCCGGCGTCCCAGCACCTGTCCTTCGTGCGGGACTACGGCTGGTCGATCGGCCCCGTGCTGTTCGTCATCTTCGCCTACTTCATGATCGCCGCGACCTCCAACGGCGTGAACCTGACGGACGGTCTGGACGGCCTCGCCACCGGTGCCTCGGTGATGGCCTTCGGCGCCTACACCTTCATCGGCGTCTGGGAGTACGGGCAGAGCTGCGCCTACTCCGTCACCGCGACCGTCAGCTGCTACGACGTCCGCGACCCGCTGGACCTCGCGGTGGTCGCCGCCGCCCTGATGGGCTCCTGCTTCGGCTTCCTCTGGTGGAACACCTCGCCCGCCAAGATCTTCATGGGCGACACCGGCTCGCTCGCCCTCGGCGGCGCCCTGGCCGGCCTGGCGATCTGCTCGCGCACCGAGCTGCTGCTGATCCTGCTCGGCGGCCTCTTCATGATCATCACCCTGTCGGTGATCATCCAGGTCGGCTCGTTCCGGATGACCGGCAAGCGCGTCTTCAAGATGGCGCCACTGCAGCACCACTTCGAACTCAAGGGCTGGAGCGAAGTCCTGGTCGTGGTCCGGTTCTGGATCATCCAGGGACTCTGCGTGGCCGTCGGCCTCGGCCTCTTCTACGCGGGATACCGGACCGGATGACGAACCCCCAGTTGATCAATTCGCAGTTCGTGAAGCTGCCCGTCGTCGTCGCCGGGCTCGGCGTCTCCGGCATCAGCGCCGCGCGCGTCCTGCACGGCCTCGGCGCCCACGTCACCGTGGTGGACGGCGGCAGCGGCGCGGGCCTGACCGCCCGGGCCGCCGAGCTGGAGGCGCTCGGCGTCACCGTCCGCCTCGGCGACGGCGACAGCCTGCCCGAGGGCACCCGGCTGGTCGTCACCTCGCCCGGCTGGGCGCCCGACCGCCCGCTGTTCGCCGCCGCCGCGGCGGCCGGCATCGAGGTCTGGGGCGACGTCGAACTCGCCTGGCGCCTGCGCCGGCCGCTGCCCGCCACCGGCGAGCCCGCCCCCTGGCTGGCCGTCACCGGCACCAACGGCAAGACCACCACCGTCCAGATGCTCGCCTCGATCCTCACCGCAGCAGGCAAGCGCACCGCTGCCGTCGGCAACGTCGGGGTGTCGGTGCTGGACGCGGTCCTCGCCGAGGAGCCCTACGACGTGCTCGCCGTCGAGCTCTCCAGCTACCAGCTGCACTGGGCGCCCTCGCTGCGCCCGCACTCGGCGGTCGTGCTCAACCTGGCCCCCGACCACCTCGACTGGCACGGCTCGATGGAGGCGTACGCCGCCGACAAGGGCCGGATCTACCAGGGCAACACCGTCGCCTGCGTGTACAACCTGGCCGACCCGGCCACCGAGGCGCTGGTCCGCGAGGCCGACGTCGAGGAGGGCTGCCGGGCGATCGGCTTCGGCCTCGGCGCGCCCGCCCTGTCGAACCTCGGCGTGGTCGACGGGCTGCTGGTGGACCGCGCGTTCGTGGCCGACCGGGCCAAGAACGCGGCCGAGCTGGGCGCCGTCGAGGACGTCAACCCGCCGGCCCCGCACAACGTCGCCAACGCGCTCGCCGCGGCGGCGCTGGCCCGGGCGTACGGCGTCGAGCCGAAGGCCGTCCGGGAGGGCCTGCGGGCCTTCCGCCCGGACGCCCACCGGATCGCCGAGGTCGGCGTGGTCGGCGAGGTCACCTACATCGACGACTCCAAGGCCACCAACACCCACGCCGCCGCCGCCTCGCTGGCCTCCTACCGGCCGGTCGTCTGGATCGCCGGCGGCCTGGCCAAGGGCGCGACCTTCGACGACCTGGTCCAGGGCGCCGCCGGGCGGCTGCGCGCGGCCGTGCTGATCGGCGAGGACCGCGCGCTGATCCGGGAGGCGCTGGAGCGACACGCTCCGGATGTCCCGGTGATCGAGGCGGCCGAGGGCCAGACTGGCGCGGTGGCGATGGCGGAGGTCGTCCGGACGGCCGCCTCGCTCGCCCGGTCGGGTGACACGGTGCTGCTGGCACCGGCCTGCGCCTCGATGGACATGTTCACCAACTACGGCGAGCGCGGCGACCTCTTCGCCGCCGCGGTCCGGCAGCTGGCGGACTGCGGGGAGTGAGCCGAAGGGCCGTGCCGGGCCGAAGCGGCCCGGCGGCGGGTGAGCCGTGAAGAGAGAGTGAGCGGGGAGTGGCTGGGCAGGGCAGGGCGGGTTCCGGAGCACCGGAGCGGGAGGCCGCCGAGCCGTGGCGCGTGATCTCGGCCACCACGACCAAGTACAAGTCGGCCGGACCGCTGGCCCGGGTACGGGCCTTCCGGTACCGGGTGCGGTACTGGCTGGACCGGCCGCTCACGCCCTACCTGCTCGTCATCGGCACGACGCTGCTGCTGGTGGTGCTCGGCCTGATGATGGTCTTCTCGGCCTCGCAGATCCTCGCCCTGGGCCAGCACCACTCGGCGCAGTACTACTTCCTCAAGCAGCTGATCGCGGCCATCCTCGGCCTGGTCCTGCTGATCGGCTTCGCCTCTGTGCCGCTGGCGGTGCTGCGGGTGATCGTCTACCCGGTGATGTTCGGGGTGATCGGCGCGCTCGCGCTGGTCGCCGTGCCCGGCATCGGGGTGCGGATCAACGGCAACCAGAACTGGCTGGACTTCGGCTTCTTCCAGTTCCAGCCCTCGGAGTTCGCCAAGCTCGCGCTGGTGCTCTGGGGCGCCGACCTGCTCGCCCGCAAGCAGAAGGCCGGCACCCTCACCACCTGGAAGCACCTGCTCGTCCCGCTGGTGCCGGGCGCCCTGCTGCTGCTCGCGCTGATCATGCTCGGCGGCGACATGGGCACCTCGATGATCCTGGTGGCGATGCTGTTCGCGATGCTCTGGATGGTCGGCGCGCCGCTGCGGCTGTTCGTGGCCACCGTCGGGGTGGCCGTGGTCGTCTGCACCGCGCTGGTGATCAGCGTCCCGCACCGGGCGGAGCGCCTGGGCTGCATCGGCGTCACCAAGCCCGACCCCGACGGGGCCTGCTTCCAGGCGCTGCACGGCGTCTACTCGTTCGCGCTCGGCGGAGGCTTCGGCACCGGCCTCGGTGCCGGCGTGGAGAAATGGGGCCAGCTGCCCGAGGCGCACACCGACTTCATCTTCGCCGCGACCGGCGAGGAACTGGGCCTGGTGGGGACGCTGTCGGTGATCGGTCTCTTCGCGGCACTAGGCTACGCGGGTATCCGTGTGGCCATCGGTACGAAGGACCCCTTCGTCAGGTACGCCGCGGGAGCCGCCACCACCTGGATCATGGCGCAGGCCATGATCAACCTGGGGTCGGCGCTGGGACTGCTGCCCATCGCGGGCGTCCCGCTCCCGCTGTTCTCCTACGGCGGTTCCGCCATGCTGTCGGCCATGTCCGCGATCGGAGTGCTGCTGTGCCTGGCGCGCAGCACCTCGGGCGCGAAGGCGGCGCTGGCCGCCCGGAGCAAGAACTCCCGGATCAGGAGACGACTGGCCCGGGTGCTGCCACGACGACGAACCACAGCGCGCCCGGCCCCGGGGCCGGCACGCAGGGAGCGGTGAATTTCGGTGCATGTCGTACTCGCCGGCGGGGGGACCGCCGGTCACATCGAGCCGGCGCTGGCCCTCGCGGACGCCCTCCGCAGGCACGACCCGTCCATCGGGATCACCGCCCTGGGAACCGAGCGCGGACTGGAGACCCGGCTGGTGCCGGAACGCGGCTACCAGCTGGAGCTGATTCCGGCCGTCCCGCTGCCCCGCAAGCCCACCCCCGAGCTGATCACCGTCCCCGGCCGGCTGCGCGGCACCGTCCGGGCCGCCCAGGAGATCATCGAGCGGGTCAACGCGGACGCCGTGGTGGGCTTCGGCGGCTACGTCGCGATGCCCGCCTACCTGGCCGCCAAGCGGGCCGGCGTGCCGATCGTGGTGCACGAGGCGAACGCCCGTCCGGGCCTGGCCAACAAGATCGGCGCCCGCTACACGGACTTCGTCGCGGTCTCCACGCCGGACAGCAAGCTGCGCGACTCCCGGTACATCGGCATTCCGCTGCGCCGGACCATCGCCACCCTGGACCGGGGCGCCGCCAGGCCGGAGGCCCGGCACTACTTCGGCCTCGACCAGCGGCTGCCCACCCTGCTGGTCTCCGGCGGCTCCCAGGGCGCGCGCCGGCTCAACGAGGTGGTCACCGCGATCGCCCCGCGGCTCCAGCAGTACGGCGTGCAGATCCTGCACGCCGTCGGCCCGAAGAACGAGCTGCCGCAGGTCGAGGACATCCCCGGGATGCCGCCGTACCGCGCGGTGCCGTACGTCGACCGGATGGACCTCGCCTACGCGGCGGCGGACCTGATGCTCTGCCGGGCCGGTGCCATGACCGTCGCCGAGCTGGCCGCCGTCGGGCTGCCCGCCGCGTTCGTCCCGCTGCCTATCGGCAACGGCGAGCAGCGGCTGAACGCCCAGCCGATGGTCAAGGCCGGCGGCGGCCTGCTGGTGGACGACGCCGAGCTGACCCCGGACTGGGTGCTGCAGAACGTGCTGCCGGTGCTCACCGACCCGCAGCGGCTGTGGGACATGAGCCGGGCCGCCGCCGAGTTCGGCCGCCGGGACGCCGACGACCTGCTGGTCGGCATGGTCTACGAGGCGATCCAGGCCTCCCGCGGCGGTCGCCGCCGTGGCTGACGGCCGGCTCGCCGACCCGTTGGAGGAAGAGCTGGAGGCCGAGGAGTCCGCTCCTCGGCTCCGGCTCTCCCGGCGGGGCATCGTGGTGCTGAGCGTGCTCGGCGCCGCGGTGCTGGGCGTGCTGGCCTGGGTGGTGTTCTTCTCCTCGGTGCTGGACGTGCGCGAGGTCGCGGTCCAGGGGCCGAAGGACGAGAAGCTGACGGCGGACCAGGTCCGCGAGGCGATCGGCGGGATCGGTGACGGCCCGCTGGCCAGAGTGGACCTGGACGCCGTCCAGCGCCGGGTGGAGGCGATCCCCCGGGTGGCGAAGGCCGAGGTGTGGCGGGGCTGGCCGCACACCCTGCGGGTGAAGGTCGTCCAGCGCACGGCGGTGGCGGCCGTCAAGGGGGAGGACGGTCAGTTCACCCAGGTGGACGCCGTCGGCGTGAGCTTCGCCACCGAGGCGGCCCCGCCGGAGGGGGTGCCGGTAGTGGAACTGCGGCTCAGTCAGCAGGCGAAGGACGCGGACGGGGTGATCTCCCGTGCGCAGCTGGTGCAGGGCGCGGTGTCGGTGGCCGCCGGACTGCCGCCCGAGGTGGCGAAGCGGGCCGGAGCGGTGCTGGTGCACTCGTACGACGATATTCAGCTGCAGCTCAGCGGGGGTGCGACGGTGCGCTGGGGGAGCCCGGAGCAGACCGATCGCAAGGCCCGGACACTGGTCGCGTTGATGGCTCAGAAGGGCTCGAACTTCGACGTGAGTGCGCCGGAGGCGCCGGCGGTGTCGGGATGATCCGGTAGGTTCTGTGCCTGAGGGAGGGGTTGACGCTGTGAAGTGTCGGCCCGACCCTTGGTGGTCACCCCGGTTTCATATGCCGGCCGATGATCACATAGGCTCAAAAGAAAAGGGGAAGCTCGGCGTGTTCGTTGAAACACGTGCCTGGAGCCACCTAGTGTCCTGTGTCACCAGACTGTGCCCCCTGGTGATGTGACGGAGGCACAGGACTAACCCTAAAGGTCAAGTTTAGGGTTGGGGTCGGCGGTCGGCATTTCGGACATTCAGTCAGAAACCAGGCTCCCTACCCATCGACATCCGTCGGTACGATCCCCCGTCGGGTCGGACCGACCCGGAAATTCGAGGCGAGAGGCCTTCGACGTGGCAGCACCGCAGAACTACCTCGCAGTCATCAAGGTCGTCGGAATCGGCGGCGGTGGTGTCAACGCCATCAACCGGATGATCGAGGTCGGTCTCAAGGGCGTCGAGTTCATCGCGATCAACACCGATGCGCAGGCCCTCCTGATGAGCGACGCCGACGTCAAGCTCGATGTGGGCCGTGAACTCACCCGGGGCCTCGGCGCCGGCGCCAACCCCGAGGTCGGCCGCAAGGCCGCCGAGGACCACCGCGAGGAGATCGAGGAGGTCCTCAAGGGGGCCGACATGGTCTTCGTCACCGCGGGTGAGGGTGGTGGCACGGGCACGGGCGGCGCGCCCGTGGTCGCCAACATCGCCCGTTCGCTCGGCGCCCTGACCATCGGCGTGGTCACCCGGCCCTTCACCTTCGAGGGCCGCCGCCGCGCCAACCAGGCCGAGGACGGCATCGCGAGCCTGCGCGAAGAGGTCGACACCCTCATCGTGATCCCCAACGACCGGCTGCTGTCCATTTCGGACCGCCAGGTCAGCGTGCTCGACGCGTTCCGCTCGGCCGACCAGGTCCTGCTCTCCGGTGTCCAGGGCATCACCGACCTGATCACCACCCCCGGCCTGATCAACCTCGACTTCGCCGACGTCAAGTCCGTCATGTCGGAGGCCGGTTCGGCGCTCATGGGCATCGGCTCGGCCCGCGGCGAGGACCGCGCCAAGGCGGCCGCCGTGATGGCGATCTCCTCGCCGCTGCTGGAGGCCTCGATCGACGGCGCCCGCGGCGTGCTGCTCTCCATCTCGGGCGGCTCCGACCTCGGCCTGTTCGAGATCAACGAGTCGGCCCAGCTGGTCAGCGAGGCCGCGCACCCCGAGGCCAACATCATCTTCGGCGCGGTCATCGACGACGCGCTCGGCGACGAGGTCCGGGTCACCGTCATCGCGGCCGGCTTCGACGGCGGGCAGCCGCCGGCGATCGTCCGCGACCCGGTGGTCAAGGCCACCCCCGCCGCGGCCACGCCGCCGGCCGCCCCGGAGCGCCCGGCCACCCGGCCGTCCTACGGGAGCATCGGCTCGGTGACCTCCCGTTCGGAGGGGGAGACCCACGCCTCGCCGCGCGCCACCGAGACCGTGACCGCCGCCCCGGTGCCGCCGCAGGTGCAGCCGGTCCGGCAGCCGTACGTCGAGAGCCCGGCGGAGGAGCTCGACGTCCCGGATTTCCTTAAGTGATCGATCACGCCGTACGCGCGGGTGCTCACTTCGCCTTCACCGACAGGTGGGGCGGGGTGAGCACTTCGCCGTACGGGGAGCTCAACCTCGGCGGGGCGGTGGGGGACGACCCGGAGACCGTCCGGGAGAATCGGGCGATCGCCGCCGGGGAGCTCGGGCTCGACCCGGCCGACGTGGTCTGGATGAACCAGGTGCACGGTGCGCAGGTCGCCGTGGTGACGCAGCGCCAGTCGCCGGGGGACGCCCCCACGGTGGACGCGGTGGTCACCGACCGGCCGCTCGCGCTCGCCGTCCTGACCGCCGACTGCACCCCGGTGCTGCTGGCCGATCCGGTGGCGGGCGTGGTGGGCGCGGCCCACGCGGGCCGGCCCGGGCTGGCGGCCGGGGTGGTGCCCGCGGTCGTGCGGGCGATGGTCGAACTGGGGGCCGAACCCGGCCGGATCGCCGCGGCCACCGGCCCGGCGGTCTGCGGTCGGTGCTACGAGGTGCCGGCCGGCCTGCGGGCGGAGGTCGCCGCGGTGGTGCCCGCCGCGTTCGCCGAGACCTCCTGGGGAACGCCGGCGCTGGACGTGGCCGAGGGGGTCGCGGCCCAGCTGGCCGCCGCCGGGGTCACCGAGTTGGTGCGGTCACCGGTCTGCACCCTCGAATCCGCGGACCACTACTCCTATCGCCGCGAGCAGCGCACCGGCCGGCTCGCGAGCTACGTCTGGTTGGGCTCTGATCATTGATGACGAACGACATCTACGGACCGTTCCCGGGGAGTCGCGGCGGCCTTCCCGACCAGAGCTGGCTGGAGACCCTGACGGAGGGGCAGCGGGCCCGGTACGAGGAGCTGGGGACCAACCTCGACGTGGTCGAGCGGCGGATCGCCGACGCCTGTGCGGCTGCCGGACGGCCGCGCGACGAGGTCACCCTGGTCGTCGTCACCAAGACCTACCCCGCCGAGGACACCGCGCTGTTGGCCGGACTGGGTGTGACGGATGTCGCGGAGAACCGGGACCAGGACGCCGCGCCCAAGGCAGAGCAGTGCAGAAACCTTCCTCTTGACTGGCACTTCGTCGGACAGCTGCAGACCAACAAGGTCCGCTCGGTCGTCCGGTACGCGAACCACGTGCACTCGGTGGACCGGCTGCGGCTGGTCGGGTCGCTCTCCGCGGCGGTGCTCAAGTCCGAGCGCCCGGAGCTGGGTTGCCTGGTGCAGGTGGCCCTGGACAAGGAGCACGGCGAGGGGGCCCACCGGGCCGGAGTCGCCCCGGAGGATGTCGCGGAACTCACGGACGCGATCGCCGACACGCCCGGCCTGCGGCTGGACGGTGTGATGACCGTCGCTCCGCTGGCCGGTCCGCTCGCCGGGGACCCGCTCCGCGCCTTCGAGCGGCTGACGGAAATCGCAACCGCAGTACGCACGACCCATCCTGCTGCCACCATGGTCTCCGCAGGGATGAGCGGTGACCTTGAGCAGGCGATTGCCGCCGGGGCGACACATGTGCGCGTCGGAACGGCGGTACTCGGAGTGAGGTCACCCCTCAGGTAACGTCACCGGGTAGTAGATCAGACTGCAGGACAAAATAGGACAGAATCTAGCAGCTCCTCGGAGCGCTAGCGAACCGTGGATCGCAGCTCCGCGGCCCCCACCCCAAGAACTCTGACCGGCCGTCGGCCTGACGGGCCGTCGTGGGTGGACCGCGGAATCCGCAGGCAGGGCCGCACGGCCTGGCCGCCGGGACGGAGCCGGTCCGCACGGAGCGAGCAGAGCGAGCGACCATCGGAAGGTGCGCGTTTCGCGAAGCCGCCACCGAGCGCCAGCGAGGTGGCTATGAGCGGAGGAGACAGGAGCATGGCCGGCGCAATGCGCAAGATGGCGGTCTACCTCGGCCTCGTGGAGGACGAGACGTACGACGGTCAGGGGTACGACCCTGACGACGACTACGACGCGGACCCCGAGCCGATTCGAACGGGACAGCGGACCGAGGACATCCCCCGGCCGGCCGCCGCGCCCGCCCCGGTCTCCTCGATCACCCCGCAGCCGGTTCCGGCCGCGGTGCCGATCCGGCAGGAGACCCCGAGGATGGCCCCCGTGTCGTCCATCACACCCGAACGCCGCCACAACCTGGAGAAGAGCGCCCCGGTGATCATGCCCAAGGTAGTGAACGAACGAGAGCCCTACCGCATCACCACGCTGCACCCGCGAACCTACAACGAGGCCCGTACCATCGGGGAACAGTTCCGTGGCGGGACCCCCGTGATCATGAATCTGACCGAGATGGACGACACCGACGCGAAGCGACTCGTAGACTTCGCCGCTGGACTCGTCTTCGGTCTGCACGGCAGTATCGAGCGCGTGACACAGAAGGTGTTCCTGCTGTCGCCTGCTAACGTCGATGTCACGGCGGAGGACAAGGCTCGGATCGCCGAGGGTGGGTTCTTCAACCAGAGCTGACCCGGCCACGACTTTACGTGTGGATCTGATCAACAGTGGATTAGCGACAGGTGACGAGCGGCGGGCCCGAGGGCCCGGAACCGGGGAGAGGGAAACGCGATGGACATCGTGTGGGCGGTGCTCTACTACGCCCTGACCGTCTTCCTGGTGTTCCTGCTTGTGCGACTGGTCATGGACTGGGTCTTCCAGTTCGCGCGTTCGTGGCGGCCCGGCAAGGCCATGGTCCTGGTCCTGGAGGCCACGTACACTGTCACGGATCCGCCGCTCAAGCTTCTTCGGCGGTTCATTCCGCCGTTGCGTTTCGGGGGCGTGGCGCTCGACCTGTCCTTCTTCGTACTGATGATCATTGTGTATGTCCTGATCTCGCTTGTGCGGCCCTAGTCGTAGGTGAGCGATGCGACAGGATGCCGGTGTGCCGACGATCACGTTGAGGTGAAGAGATGCCATTGACCCCCGAGGACGTTCGGAACAAGCAGTTCACGACCGTCCGCCTGCGCGAAGGCTATGACGAGGACGAGGTCGATGCCTTCCTCGACGAGGTCGAAGGAGAGCTGACCCGCCTGCTTCGCGAGAACGAGGACCTGCGCGCCAAGCTGGCCGCCGCGACTCGCGCCGCCGCGCAGAACCAGGCGAACATGCGGAAGGAGCCGCCGCAGGACGCCCGTTCCGGCGCCCCCGTTCCGGCCGCCATATCCGGCCCGCCGGTTCCCGGCCAGCAGGGCCCCGGTCCGCAGCAGCAGCAGATGGGCCCCGGTGGTCCGCAGCAGCAGCAGCAGATGGGCGGCCCGCAGCAGCAGCAGATGGGCAACCAGCCGCTCGGCCTGCCCTCCGGCGCCCCGCAGCTCCCCGCCGGCCCCCAGCAGATGGGCGGCCAGCAGCAGCAGATGAACCAGACCATGGGCGGCCAGCAGCAGCTGGTGCAGCCGATGGGCGGTCAGATGCTCCAGCCCATGGGCGGCCCCGGTGGTCCGCAGCAGATGGGCAACCCGATGGGCCAGGGCATGGGCCAGCAGCAGCAGATGCAGCCGATGGGTGGCCCCATGGGCGGCCCGCCGCAGCAGCAGATGGGCGGCCCGCTCGGCGCCCCCATGCAGCAGCAGGGCCCCGGTGGCGACAGTGCCGCCCGTGTTCTGGCGCTCGCTCAGCAGACCGCCGACCAGGCGATCTCGGAGGCCCGTTCCGAGGCCAACAAGATCGTCGGCGAGGCCCGCAGCCGCGCCGAGGGCCTGGAGCGCGACGCCCGCGCCAAGGCCGACGCCCTGGAGCGGGACGCGCAGGAGAAGCACCGCGTCGCGATGGGCTCGCTGGAGTCCGCGCGCGCCACGCTGGAGCGCAAGGTCGAGGACCTGCGGGCGTTCGAGCGCGAGTACCGGACGCGCCTGAAGTCGTACCTGGAGACCCAGCTGCGCCAGCTGGAGTCGCAGGCCGACGACTCGCTCGCCCCGCCGCGGATCCCCGCCACCGCGTCGCTGCCGCCGGCGGCCTCGTCGATGGCTCCGGCCGGTGCCGGTGCGATGAGCGGTGCCCCGGCCTTCGGTGGCAACCAGCCGGCCTTCGGCGGCAACGCGCCGTCGTTCGGTGGGCAGAGCTCCTTCGGCGGCAACCCGCCGGCGCCGAGCTTCGGCGGCCAGGCGTCCGGTGGCAACACCGGCGCGCCGCAGATGCAGCCGGCCGGGATGACGCAGCCGATGGCGGCCGTCCGCCCGCAGCCTCCGCAGCCGATGCAGCAGGCTCCGGCGCCGATGCGGGGCTTCCTGATCGACGAGGATGGCGACAACTGAGGTTGTAGCACGGCCTTTTGAGAGCGCCCCCTGTCCGACCCACGGGTCGAACAGGGGGCGCTCTGCTGTGGTGCGGACGGGGGCGGGGGATGGGCGCGCGCGGGGTGGTGACGCCACTTCAGGGGCGCGCGGGTACGGCGAAGCCGCCGTCGCCCCGGGCGGGGTGACGGCGGCTTCGGAGCGGGTCAGGCCTTGCGGAGCTGGAAGGCGAGGCCGAGGGCTTCGTCGGCGAAGGTCTCGGAGTCCCAGTCGGCCGTGCCGGCGGCGAAGTCGGTGGCCAGGACCTCCTCGGCGACGAGGGGGCCGTGCTCGGCGATGGCCTCGGCGGTCTCCTCGGTGGTGGCCCGCCAGCGCAGGACGATCCGGTCGGCGACGTCGAGGCCGGAGTTCTTGCGGGCCTCCTGGATCTGGCGGATGGCGTCGCGGGCGACGCCGAGCCGCTTGAGCTCCGGGGTGATGGCCAGGTCGAGGGCGACGGTGGCGCCGGACTCGTTGGCGACGGCCCAGCCCTCGCGCGGGGTCTCGGTGATGATCACCTCGTCCGGGGAGAGGGCGACCTGCTCGCCGTTCAGCTCGACCGAGGTCTCGCCGTCGGCGCGCAGTTCGGCGGCCAGGCGGGCGGCGTCGGTGGCGGCGACCGCCTTGGCGACGTCCTGCACGCCCTTGCCGAACCGCTTGCCCAGGGCGCGGAAGTTGGCCTTGGCGCTGGTGTCGACGAGCGAGCCGCCGACCTCGGCGAGCGACTCCAGGGTGGAGACGTTGAGCTCCTCGGCGATCTGCGCGCGCAGGTCGGCGGGCAGCTCGTCCCAGCCCTGGGCGGCGATCAGCGCGCGGGACAGCGGCTGACGGGTCTTCACGCCGGACTCGGCGCGGGTGGCCCGGCCGAGCTCCACCAGGCGGCGGACCAGCGCCATGTGCCGGGAGAGGTCGGCGTCGATCAGCGACTCGTCCGCCTGCGGCCAGGTGGCCAGGTGGACCGAGGCCGGGGCGTCCGCGGCGACCGGGACGACCAGGTCCTGCCAGACCTGCTCGGTGATGAACGGGGTCATCGGGGCCATCAGGCGGGTGACCGTCTCCAGCGCCTCGTGCAGGGTGGCGAGCGCGGCCGCGTCGCCCTGCCAGAAGCGGCGGCGGCCGCGGCGGACGTACCAGTTGGACAGGTCGTCGACGAAGCCGGACAGCAGCTTGCCGGCGCGCTGGGTGTCGTACGCCTCGAAGGCGGCGTCGACCTCGCGGACCAGGGTGTTCAGTTCGGAGAGCACCCAGCGGTCCAGCTGCGGGCGGTCGGCCGGGGCCGGATCGGCCGCCGAGGGGGACCAGCCGGCGGTGCGGGCGTACAGGGCCTGGAAGGCGACGGTGTTCCAGTAGGTGAGGAGGGTCTTGCGGACCACCTCCTGGATGGTGCCGTGGCCGACCCGGCGGGCCGACCAGGGCGAACCGCCGGCGGCCATGAACCAGCGGACGGCGTCGGCGCCGTGCTGGTCCATCAGCGGGATCGGCTGCAGGATGTTGCCCAGGTGCTTGGACATCTTGCGGCCGTCCTCGGCCAGGATGTGGCCCAGGCAGACGACGTTCTCGTAGCTGTTCTTGTCGAACACCAGGGTGCCGACCGCCATCAGCGTGTAGAACCAGCCACGGGTCTGGTCGATCGCCTCGGAGATGAACTGCGCCGGGTAGCGCTTCTCGAACAGCTCCTTGTTCTGGTACGGGTAGCCGTACTGGGCGAAGGGCATCGAGCCCGAGTCGTACCAGGCGTCGATGACCTCGGGGACCCGGGTCGAGGCGCCGCCGCACTCGCGGCAGGCGAAGGTCACGTCGTCGATGTACGGGCGGTGCGGGTCGAGCTCGCTCTGGTCGGTGCCGGTGAGCTCGGAGAGCTCGGCCAGCGAGCCGACGCAGGTGAGGTGGCCCTCCTCGCAGCGCCAGATCGGCAGCGGGGTGCCCCAGTAGCGGTTACGGCTGAGCGCCCAGTCGATGTTGTTGTTCAGCCAGTCGCCGAAGCGGCCGTGCTTGACGGTCTCCGGGTACCAGTTGGTGGCCTCGTTCTCCCGGATCAGGGCGTCCTTGACCGCGGTGGTGCGGATGTACCAGGACGGCTGCGCGTAGTAGAGCAGCGCGGTGTGGCAGCGCCAGCAGTGCGGGTAGCTGTGCTCGTACGGGAGGTGGCGGAAGAGCAGGCCGCGCTCCTTGAGGTCCGCGACCAGGGCCTCGTCGGCCTTCTTGAAGAACTGGCCGCCGACCAGCGGGACCTCGGGGGCGAAGGTGCCGTCGGCGAGGACCGGGTTGACCACCGGCAGGCCGTACTTGCGGCAGGTCGCGAGGTCGTCCGCGCCGAAGGCGGGCGACTGGTGGACGATGCCCGTGCCGTCCTCGGTGGTGACGTAGTCCGCGTTGAGGACGTAGTGCGCGTTCTCGATCTCGACCAGGTCGAACGGGCGGCGGTAGGCCCAGCGCTCCATCTCGGCGCCGGTGAAGGACTCGCCGGTGGCCTCCCAGCCCTCGCCGAGGGCCTTGGCGAGCAGCGGCTCGGCGACGACCAGCTTCTCCTCGCCGTCGGTGGCCACCACGTAGGTGACCTCCGGGTGGACGGCGGCGGCGGTGTTGGAGACCAGGGTCCACGGGGTGGTGGTCCAGACCAGCAGCGCGGCCCGGCCGGCCAGCGGGCCGCTGGTCAGCGGGAAGCGGACGAAGACCGAGGGGTCGACGACGGTCTCGTAGCCCTGGGCCAGCTCGTGGTCGGACAGGCCGGTGCCGCAGCGCGGGCACCAGGGGGCGACCCGGTGGTCCTGGACCAGCAGGCCCTTGTCGAAGATCTGCTTGAGCGACCACCAGACGGACTGGACGTACGACGGGTCCATCGTCCGGTAGGCCTCGTCGAGGTCGACCCAGTACCCCATGCGGGTGGTCAGCTCGGTGAAGGCGTCGGTGTGGCGGGTCACCGACTCGCGGCACTTGGCGTTGAACTCGGCGATGCCGTACGCCTCGATGTCCTGCTTGCCGGAGAAGCCCAGCTCCTTCTCGACGGCGAGCTCGACCGGGAGGCCGTGGCAGTCCCAGCCGGCCTTGCGGGCGACGTGGTAGCCCTTCATCGTCCGGAAGCGGGGGAAGACGTCCTTGAAGACGCGGGCCTCGATGTGGTGGGCGCCGGGCATGCCGTTGGCGGTCGGCGGGCCCTCGTAGAAGACCCACTCGGGGCGGCCCTCGGACTGCTCCAGGCTGCGCTGGAAGATCTTGTTGTCCTGCCAGAACGACAGGATCTGGTGTTCGAGGGCGGGCAGGTCCACCTGTGCGGGGACGGAGTTGTAGGTGCTCATCGCGGGCGTCATACCTCCGGCGGATGTGAACGGGATCCGACGGAGGGACGAGACGGCGAGCCGCCCCGCGGTACCACCCTCCTTGGCCGCGGTGCTGCTGCGGCCCTCTTGTTTGGGCTTGCTGCCGGGTCTAGTGGGCCGGCCCGCGCGGTGGCGGGCGGCCGTTCTTCCGGCGGCTCCGGGGTGATCTTCCCGCCGTGCACACCCCCGGGCTCGCACCGTCCCCGGGTCGCTGGTGGCTGCGTACGTCGGTACTCGTCCCATCTGCGCCTTGCAGGGCCAGTGTATCGGCCGGGTGAGTCGGTTTGTCCAAATCGTTTTTCCCCGCGGTGGACGGCCGGGGCGCTCCGGGGCCGGCGGCGGTGGTGGTTAGGCGGGGGTGATCTGGGCACAAGTCTGGTCAGCGCGCGGGGCGTGGCGGCTGGGGCGGCTGCCTGGGTGGGATCATCATGGGGCGTCGGAATGTCATGTTGTGACCGGTTTTGATCGGGATTATCGTTCCGGCACTGGAGGCCGCCGGGAACCGGCGGCTCGATTCGTTCGTAGATGGGGTCGAAGCCATGGCTGAGAAGGCAACCGGCGCGGGTACCGCCACCAAGCGGGCACGCAAGGCCGTGGCGGCCGATCCAGGGGAGGGGACCGTGACCACTACCGCACGGCAGAAGAGCAGCACCGACACCGTCACCGTGCCGCGCGGCGCCGAGTCGGTGGACCCGGCCACGCTGCCGGTCCGGCCCGGCGAGGACCCGTGGACCACCGACGAGGTCCACGAGCTGCACACCGAGCTCATCAGCGAGCTGGAGCGGCTGCAGAACGAGATCGACGCCGCCGAGGCGGCCATCTCCGGCCTGATGCGTGACTCCAACGACGGAGCCGGTGACGACCAGGTGGACGCCGGTACGAAGAACATCTCGCGGGAGAGCGAACTCGCGCTCGCCAACAACGCCCGGGACAGCCTCGCCCAGACCGAGCGGGCCCTGACCAGGCTGGAGGGCGTCGGCTTCGGCACCTGCGAGTCCTGCGGGCAGGCCATCGGAAAGGCCCGGATGCAGGCCTTCCCCCGGGCCACGCTCTGCGTGCAGTGCAAGGCCAAGCAGGAACGCCGCTGACGCGGCCGACCGGGGCGGCGCAGGGGGTCGGGCTTGCCGTACGCTCGACCCCGTAACGTCGCCTGAATCCTTGGGACACGTCCGGTTCGGAGGTGTCCGGTACGGCGACCATGGGCCCACCCTCCCCCACCTCCAACCGGGGGAGCTCCATCGGCAGCGGAGCGGATCATCAGTACGCAAGGTTCCCCCCAGACGCGGGACGACGCCGTCCCGACCCCCGCCGAAGCCGTGGAGGTGGCCGTGGCCGAGCCCACCGAGCCCGCGGAGCCTGCCGAGCCCGCCGAGGCGACCGCCCCGGCCGCGGCGGAGGCGCCGAAGGGCCGTCGGCGGATCGGCGTGCTGATGGT
This sequence comes from Kitasatospora sp. NPDC058492, assembly GCF_042720685.1. Lineage (NCBI taxonomy): Bacteria > Bacillati > Actinomycetota > Actinomycetes > Kitasatosporales > Streptomycetaceae > Kitasatospora > Kitasatospora sp. NPDC058492. The sequence goes on along the minus strand of NZ_JBHXMU010000024.1, from coordinate 82,863 downwards.
CGTCGCGCTGCTCGCCTTCCTGATCGACTTCGGCAGCAAGCTGCTGGTCGTGGCCCGGCTGGAGAACCACGCGGCGATCAAGGTGATCGGGGACGTCGTCACCTTCCAGGTCATCCGCAACTCCGGCGCCGCCTTCGGCATGGGGCAGGCGCTGACCGTCGTCTTCACGATGATCGCCTCGGCCGTCATCGTGGTGATCTGGCGGATCGCCCGCAGGCTGTACAGCCTGCCCTGGGCGATCGCGCTCGGGCTGCTGCTCGGCGGGGCCCTGGGCAACCTCACCGACCGGCTGTTCCGCTCGCCGGGCGTCTTCCGCGGGCACGTCGTCGACTTCATCTCCGTCCAGCACTTCGCGGTCTTCAACCTCGCCGACTCGGCGATCGTCTGCGGCGGAATCCTCGTCGTGCTGCTCTCCTTCCGGGGCAGCAACCCGGACGGCACCGTCCACCAGCAGGGCGGCAAGACCGAGTAGCAGGGGCCCCGGGCGGTCGGGCGGGCGGCGGAGGGCCGCGGTTCCGGCATACTCGTACGGGTGAGTACCGCAGCGCAGATCCGCAGCCTCCCCGTACCCGACGGCCTGGAGGGCGAGCGCCTCGACGCCGCCCTCGCCCGGATGTTCGGTTTCTCCCGGACGAAGGCCGCCGAGTTGGCCGCCGACGGCAAGGTGACGCTCGACGGCGCCGTGGCCGGAAAGTCGGACCGGGTGACCGCCGGTTCCTGGCTGGAGGTCGAGATCCCCGCCCCCGCCGCCCCCGTGCGGATCATCGCCGAGCCGGTCGAGGGCATGCGGATCGTCCACGACGACGAGGACATCGTGCTCGTCGACAAGCCGGTCGGCGTCGCCGCGCACCCCAGCCCCGGCTGGACCGGCACCACCGTCATCGGCGGGCTCGCCGCGGCCGGCTACCGGATCTCCACCTCCGGCGCCGCCGAGCGCCAGGGCGTCGTGCACCGGCTCGACGTCGGCACCTCCGGGCTGATGGTCGTCGCCAAGTCCGAGCGCGCGTACACCGACCTCAAGCGGCAGTTCCACGACCGGATCACCGAGAAGCGCTACCACGCCCTCGTGCAGGGGCACCCGGACCCGCTGAGCGGCACCGTGGACGCGCCGATCGGACGGCACCCCAGCTCGGACTGGAAGTGGGCCGTGACCAAGGACGGCAAGCCGTCCGTCACCCACTACGACCTGGTCGAGGCCTACCGCTCGGCCTCGCTGCTCGACATCAAGCTGGAGACCGGGCGCACCCACCAGATCCGGGTCCACATGTCCGCGCTGCGCCACCCCTGCGTGGGCGACCTGACCTACGGCGCCGACCCGACGCTGGCCAAGCGGCTCGGGCTGACCCGGCAGTGGCTGCACGCCGTGTCGCTCGGCTTCGAGCACCCGGCGGACGGGCAGTGGGTCGAGTTCTCCAGCGAGTACTCGCCCGACCTGCGCAAGGCGCTCGACATCATCTCGTCGGAGAGCTGAGATGACGGCGGCCATCCGGACCGCGGCGGGCGCCGCGGACCTGACTCTGGTGCGGGACGTGCGGCGCGAGGTGTTCATCGTCGAGCAGCACGTGCCGGAGGAACTGGAGTACGACGAGTACGACGCGACCTCGGTGCACCTGCTGGCCGTGGCGGCGGACGGGACCGCGCTCGGGACCGCACGGCTGATCTTCGGGGAGCAGGCGCTGAAGCTCACCGGGGGTGTCGAGGGCCGGGTGCTGCTCGGACGCCTCGCGGTGGTGTCGGCGGCCCGGGGGACCGGGCTCGGGGCCCAGCTGGTGCGGGCGATCGAGGCGGCCGGGCTCGACCGCGGGGCCGTCGAGGTGGAACTGCACGCGCAGGTGGGGGCGCTGGGGTTCTACGAGCGGCTGGGGTACACGGCCGAGGGCCCGGTGTACGAGTCCGCGGGGATACCGCATCGGACGATGACGCGGGTGCTGTAGGGCTTCGGGCCCGGCCGTGCGGATCCCCGTGCCCCTGAGGGGGTGCGGGGATCTCCGTTTTCCCGTGCGGTACCCGGACGCAACGGGGTGAACGGGGCGCAAGCGTCGGCTTCGGCGGTGGCCTTATCGGACGCCTACCCGGGGGGCGGATACGATCAGCCCCCATGGAGTTCGGTGGGGCGTGGCGCCGGTGGCGCAGCCGGGGTACGACGGTGCGGCGCAGGGTGGTGGCCGGTGCGGTGGCCCTGGTGGTGGTGGCCGGGGTCGGTACGGCGACGGTGGCGTCCGGCGGTGAGCCGGCGGTCCATCAGGAGGACCGTTTCCTCGCCATGCCGGAGACCCCCGGCAGTGACCAGCAGGTCCAGGTGGACACCTCCTTCTTCACCACCGGCACCACCCCGCGCCCGGCGGTCCTGCTCGCGCACGGCTTCGGCGGCTCCAAGGACGGCGAGCGCGAACGCGCCCAGCAGCTGGCCCGGCAGGGCTACGCGGTGCTGACCTGGTCGGCGCGCGGCTTCGGGCACTCGGGCGGGAAGATCGGCCTCAACGCGCCCGACCGCGAGGTCGAGGACGTCAAGCACCTGGTGGACTGGCTGGCCCAGCGGCCCGAGGTGCAGCTCGACGGGCCCGGCGACCCCCGGGTCGGCATCACCGGCGCCTCGTACGGCGGCGCCGTCTCGCTGCTGGCCTCCGCGTACGACCACCGGATCGACGCGGTGGCCACCCAGATCACCTGGTGGAACCTGGCCGACGCGCTGTTCCCGCAGGGCGTGCAGGGCTCGGGCGCCGTCGACGGCGTGTTCAAGAAGCTCTGGGCCGGGATCTTCTTCACCACCGGCGCGGCCGGCGACCTCGGCCCCTCCGGCGGCGCGCCGCGCGGCGGCGGGGCCGGGCCGCGGCAGGGCGCTCCCGGGCAGGGCGGTTCCGGGCAGGGCGGTTCCGGGCAGGGCGGCGACGCCGCGGGCGGGCCGGTCGGCTGCGGGCGGTTCCTGGAGTCGCTCTGCCAGATGTACGACCGGGTCGCCACCGCCGGGCACGCCGACCCGGAGGCCGTCGCACTGCTGGACCGCTCCAGCCCGTCCTCGGTGGCCGCGCAGCTCAAGGCGCCCACCCTGGTCGTGCAGGGCCAGCAGGACTCGCTGTTCCCGCTCGACCAGGGCGACCGGATCGCCCGGGCCGTCGCGGCCAACGGCGCGCCCGTCTCGGTGGACTGGTTCGCCGGCGGGCACGACGGCGGCACCGACACCAGCGCCCGGGTCGACGACCGGGTGACCGCCTGGTTCGACCACTACCTGAAGGGGCAGGGCGACGACACCGGCCCCGCGTTCCGGGTCACCCGCACCGGGGGCGTCGACTCCACCGGCTTCCAGGCCGTGCTGCGCGGCGCCTCCGCCGACCGCTACCCGGGCCTGGGCGGAACCGGCTCCCACGGCGTCGAACTGGCCGGCGGTGAGCAGACCATCGCCAACCCGCCCGGCGGCGCCCCGCCCGGGATCTCGACGCTGCCCGGGATCGGGGCGCTCAGCCAGGCCGCCTCGCTCGGCGCCGGGCTGTCGCTCGACTTCCCCGGCCAGCACGCCGCCTTCGACTCCGCGCCGCTGGGCCAGCCGCTGCACCTGACCGGGCAGCCCACCGTGCCCGTCCAGGTGCACGCCGACCGGCCGGACGCGGTGCTCTTCGCCAAGCTGTACGACGTGGGCCCGGACGGCAAGGCCGTGCTCCCGCAGCAGCTCGCCGCCCCGCTGCGGGTCACCGGCGCCGACGCGGGCCGCACCGTCACGGTCGCGCTGCCCGCCGTCGACCACACCTTCGCCGCCGGGCACCGGCTGCGGCTCGTCCTGGCCGCCACCGACCTCGCGTACGCCTCGCCCGTCGAGCCCGCCACCTACCGGGTCGCGCCGGCCGGGGCGCTCACCGTGCCGACCGACGACGAACTCGTCACCGAGGCCACGCCGCTGCCCGCGCGCACCTGGCTGCTGCCGCTGGCGGCCGTCGTGGTGGCGCTGGGCCTGGTGCTGTCGCCCCGGCTGCTGCGCCGCCGTCGGCGGGGGGCGGGCGACGGGCCGGCGTACGACCCGGCGCTGGCCGGGGTGCCGTTGCAGATCACCGGCCTGAGCAAGCGCTACAAGGGCGCCCAGGACCGTTACGCCGTACGGGAGTTGGGCTTCCGGGTGGAGCAGGGGCAGGTGCTCGGCCTGCTCGGGCCCAACGGCGCCGGCAAGACCACCACGCTGCGGATGCTGATGGGCCTGATCCGGCCCGACGCGGGCGAGATCCGGATCTTCGGCCACCTGGTGCGCCCCGGTGCGCCGGTGCTCTCCCGGGTCGGCGCCTTCGTCGAGGGCGCGGGCTTCCTGCCGCACCTCACCGGCCGGGCCAACCTGCGGCTGTACTGGCAGGCCACCGGCCGGCCGGAGGAGGACGCCCGCTTCGACGAGGCGCTGGCCATCGCCGGTCTCGGCGAGGCGCTCGACCGCGCCGTGCGGACCTACTCGCAGGGCATGCGGCAGCGGCTCGCCATCGCCCAGGCCATGCTCGGGATGCCGGACCTGCTGATCCTCGACGAGCCGACCAACGGGCTCGACCCGCCGCAGATCCGCGAGATGCGCGAGGTGATGATCCGGTACGCCGCCGCCGGCCGTACCGTCATCGTCTCCAGCCACCTGCTCGCCGAGGTCGAGCAGAGCTGCACGGACCTGGTGGTGATGGACCGCGGGCGGCTGATCACCACCGGCGCCGTCGGCGAGATCGTCGGCGCGGGCGAGCTGCTGTTCCTCGGGGTGCCCGCCGGGTACGAGCCCGGGTCGGTCGTCGAGAAGGTCGGCGCGCTGGCCGGGGTCGGCTCGGCGGAGGCCGTCGAGGGCGGGCTGCTGGTGCGCCTGGACGGGCTGGCGGCGCACGAACTGCTGGCCGAACTGGTGCGCCTCGGCGTGCCGGTGGAGAGCGCCGGGCCGCAGCGGCGGCTGGAGGACGCGTTCCTGTCGTTGATCGGAGGTGCGGCGTGAGCAGGGGTGCGAACGGTGGCGTGAGCAGTGAGGTGAGCAGTGAGGTGAGCAGCGAGGTGGGTGATGGCGTGAGCGGCGTCGTGTCGGCGGACCACGCCGAGGGGTACCGGGCGGGCCGGACGCTGCCGCTGCGGGTGGAGGCGATGCGCCAGCTGCGGCGCCGCCGTACCCTGGTGATCGGTGCGGTGCTGGCCGCCCTGCCGTTCGTGATGCTGGCCGCGTTCCAGATCGGCGGCACCCCGAGCCGCCCCGACCGGACCACCTTCATCGACCTGGCCACCGCGTCCGGGCCCAACTTCGCCGCCACCATGCTGTTCGTGGGCACCGGCTTCCTGCTGGTCATCCCGGTGGCGCTGTTCTGCGGCGACACGGTCGCCTCCGAGGCGAGCTGGTCCTCGCTGCGCTACCTGCTGGCCGCGCCGGTGCCCCGGGCCCGGCTGCTGGCCCGCAAGTTCGCGGTCGGGCTGGCGTTCTCGGCGGTGGCGGTGGCGATGCTGCCGCTGATCGGGCTGGTCGTCGGCACCGCCGCGTACGGCTGGGGGGACCTCAAGCTGCCCACCGGGGCCAGCCTTTCGGCCGGGGAGGCGCTGCCCCGGCTGGCCGTCGCGGCGGCGTACGTGTTCCTCGCCGAGATCGTGATCGCCGCGCTGGCGTTCTGGCTCTCCACGGCGACGGACGCGCCGCTGGGCGCCGTCGGCGGGGCGGTGTTCGCGTCGATCATCACCGGGGTGCTGGACGCCGTCACGGCGCTGGGGGGCCTGCGGGAGTGGCTGCCCGCGCACTGGCAGTACGCCTGGGCGGACGCCCTGCAGCCGCAGTTGGAGTGGGGCGGCATGGTGCAGGGCGTCTCGCTGTCGCTGTCGTACGCGGCGGTGCTGCTCGCGCTGGCGTTCCGGGGGTTCGCGCGCAAGGACGTGGTGTCGTAGGGCCGTTGTGCTGCGGGCCCGCCGCGGGGGTGCGGCGGGCCCGGGGTGGGTGACCGGGGTGGGGCGCAGGGCGGGGTCAGGGCTGGGGTCAGGCGATCGGGGCGTTCGCGCGCTCGATCCGCTGGGTGCCGGTGCGGGTGCGGTAGGAGCGGGTCCAGCTGCTGGTCGCGTCCTTGCGGGTGCGGTCGGAGAGGACGTAGTAGTCCATCTGGGTCTGCTCGGGGGTGATGTCCAGGACCCCGTAGCCGTGCGAGTCCAGGTCGACCCACTTGACGTGTGGGTTGGCCGCCTTGATCGCGGTGCCGGCCGCCAGCGAGACGGTCTGCGGGGCGACCTTCAGCAGGTCGTCGACGTTGTCGGAGGTCACCGAGGTGACCACGAACTCGGTGGCGACACTGCCGGACAGCGGGTAGGTGGCGGCCTCGTTCGGGACGTCGGCGGCCCAGGCGGAGTGGATGTCGCCGGTCAGGAAGACGGTGTTGGTGATGCCGTTCGTCTTGAGGTGGCCAAGCAGCTCGCGGCGGTCGTGGGTGTAGCCGTCCCACTGGTCGGGGTTGACCGCCACGCCCTCGCCGGGCAGGCCGAGCAGCTTGGCCAGCGGGCGCAGCAGGTAGTCGGGCAGCGAGAGGAAGGCGACCGGGGAGATCATCACCTCGTTGCCGATCAGTCGCCAGGTGGTGTCGGAGGCGGACAACCCGGCCTTGAGCCAGTCCAGTTGGGCGCGGCCGGTGAGGGTGCGGTCGGCCGAGTCGACGGCGCCGCTGCCCGTCTTCGCCTGCTGGGAGCGGAACGAGCGCTGGTCCATCAGGTGCAGGTCGGCGAGCTTGCCGTAGCGCAGGCGGCGGTAGGTGGTGCCGGCGATCGAGGGCCGGACCGGCATCCACTCGAAGTAGGCCTGCTTGGCGGCGGCCATCCGGTCGGCCCAGGCGCCCTCGGTGCCCGGGGTGTGGTTCTCGGCGCCGCCGGACCAGGCGTCGTTGGCGAACTCGTGGTCGTCCCAGATCGCGATGGTCGGGAGCTTGGCGTGCAGGGCCTGGAGGTCGTCGTCGGTCTTGTACTGGCCGTGCCGGGTGCGGTAGTCGGCGAGGGTGAGGATCTCGTGGGCGGGGGCGTGCGGGCGCACGACCGTGCCGCGGGCGCAGAACTCGCCGGTCTTGTACTCGTAGATGTAGTCGCCGAGGAAGAGGAAGGCGTCCAGGTCGCCGCGGGCGGCGAGGTGGCGGTAGGCGGAGAAGTAGCCGCCCTCCCAGTTGGCGCAGGAGGCGACGCCGAACCGCAGCCGGGAGAGGGCGGCGTCGGTGGCGGGGGTGGTGCGGGTGCGGCCGGTGGGGGAGACGGCGCTGCCGGTACCGGTACCAGTGGTGGCGGTGAAGCGGTACCAGTAGGGGGTGTCCGGGGTCAGGCCGCGGACGTCGGCCTTGACGGTGTGGTCGGCGGCGGCGGTGGCGGTCACCGTGCCGCTCGCGACGACGCGGGTGAAGGCCTGGTCGGCGGCCAGCTCCCAGCGGACCTCGGTGTCGGGGCCGAGGCCCGAGCCGGGGAGGGACTCGGGGCGGGGCGTCACCCTGGTCCAGAGCAGGACGCCGTCGGGGAGGGGGTCGCCGGAGGCCATGCCGTGCAGGAAGCGGGGGGCGGCTTCGGGGGCCTGCGCGGTTGGGGCGGCTCCGGCGGCCTGGGCGGCCTGGGCGGTCTGGGTGGCCTGGGCCGGCTCGGCGGCTTCGGCGGGGGTGGGGAGGGCGATCGGGAGGGCGGCGGTCGCGCCGGCGGCCAGCGCGCCGGCCTTCAGGACCTGGCGGCGGCGCGGGTGGGCAGGGGTCATGTCATGGACAAGATCGTTCACGTCCGGAAGGTTACCCGTTAGTAAAGCGTAGGTAAATCAGGTGACCTGACGATCCGTCGTGGAACGGGCGGGTGTGGTTGCCCGGGGCGGGCGAGCGGGGGAGGCCGGGGCGGGCGGGCCGGGGAAGTCGGGGCGGGCGGGCCGGGGAAGTCGGGTCGCCGGATCATGCGGGATCATGGGGGAGTACCCGCCCTCAGCTGCCGAAGGACCCCGACCGTGGCCCAGATCGTCCTCTTCCACTCCGCCCTCGGGCTGCGCTCCGCCGTCCACGCCGCCGCCGACCGGCTGCGCGCCGCCGGGCACACCGTGCACACCCCGGACCTGTACGACGGGCGGACCTTCGACGACATCGAGGCCGGACTGGCGTACCAGGAGGAGGTCGGCGGCAGCGAGGAACTGCTGCGCCGGGCCGTCACCGCCGCCGCTCCGCTGTCCGACGGCGGCCTGGTCTACGCGGGCTTCTCGCTCGGCGGCTCGCTCGCGCAGAACCTCGCCCTCGCCGACGACAAGGCCCGCGGCCTGCTGCTCCTGCACGGCACCTCCGACCTGCGCGAGGACGCGGCCACCGAGATCCCGGTGCAGCTGCACGTCGCCGAGCCGGACCCGTTCGAGACCGAGGACTGGCTGAACGCCTGGTACCTGGGGATGCGGCGGGCCGGGGCCGACGTCGAGGTGCACCGCTACCGGGGCGCCGGGCACCTGTTCACCGACACCGAGCTGGCCGACTACGACGCCGAGGCGGCGGAGCGGGCCTGGGCCATCGCGCTGGACTTCCTCGGCGAGCTGGATTCCTGACCGAGGGCGGGTGTCGGGGCGGGCCGGGTCAGCCGGCGAGCCCCGGCACCACCAGGCCGGACTCGTACGCGATCACCACGGCGTGGGTCCGGTTCTGCGCGCCGAGCTTGGTCAGCACGTTCCCGACGTGCGTCTTCACCGTCTCCAGACTCACCCTGAGCGACTCCGCGATCTCCGGGTTGGACTGGCCCGTGGCCATCGACCGCAGCACCTCCTCCTCCCGCACCGTCAACGCCGCCCGGGGCAACGCCTCGGCGGAGTCCAGCGGGCGGGCGGAGACCATCCGGCGCAGCGCCGCCGGGAAGAGGATCGCCTCCCCGGCCGCCGCCACCCGCACCGCCTCCGCGATCTGCCGCACCGGAAGCCGCTTCAGCACGAACCCGCTCGCCCCCGCGCTGAGCGCGGCGGTGACGTAGCCGTCGTTCTCGAAGGTGGTGATCACCACGACCTTCGGCGGCGCGGCCGACTCGGCCAGCAGCTGCCGGGTGGCCTCGATCCCGTTGCGGCGCGGCATCCGTACGTCCATCAGGACCACGTCCGGCCGCAGCCGCTGCGCCTGCTCGACCGCGTCGACGCCGTCGGCCGCCTCCCCGACCACCGTGATCCCCGGCTGCACCGCGAGCAGGGTGCGCAGGCCGCTGCGGGTCACCTCGTCGTCGTCCGCGATCAGGAGGGTGACGGGGGTGCCGGTGGCGTTGCTCGGGGCGTCGGGCGCGGCGGCGGTGGGATCTGGGCCGGTCATGCCGACAACCGTACGGGCAGCCGTACGGCCAGCCGCCAGGCCTGGGGCCCGTCCGGCCCGGCCTCGATCTCGCCGTGCAGCAGCCGGACCCGCTCGGCCAGACCCGGCAGGCCGTGGCCGGAGGTCGGGAAGGCGCCCTGGCGCGGGCCCGCCCCGGTCCGGTTGGCCACGCTGAGCTCCAGGGTGTCCGGCCCGGCCGCCACCCGGACCTCGATCGGGCCGCCCGCTCCGTGCCGCAGCGCGTTCGTCAGCCCCTCCTGGAGGATCCGGTACGCCGCCCGGGAGAGCGTCCCCTGCACCTGCGCCAGCTCGCCGGACAGCTCCGGCTCCACCACCGCGCCGGCGTGCCGCAACCGTTCCAGCAGCTCGGGCAGGTCGGCCAAGGTCCGGGCCGGGGCCGCCCCCGACTCCTCCTCGCGCAGCGCGCCCAGCACGTAGTCCAGGTCCTCCAGGGCGGCCCGGGTCGACTCCTCGATGCTGCGCATGGCGGCCCGCGCCGCCACCGGGTCGGCGGAGAGCACCTCACCCGCCACCGCCGCCTGGATCGTGGCCGCCGTCAGGGTGTGCCCGATCGAGTCGTGCAACTCGTGGGCCAGCCGGTTGCGTTCGGCCAGCCGGCGCTCCCGCTCCGCCGCCAGCGCCAGCCGCTCGGCCGCCGACGGACCCAGCAGCTTCGGGGCCAGACCGCGCAGCGCGCCCGCCACCGCCGCGCACACCACCGGCGCCAGCAGCAGGCAGACCGCCGCCACCACCCAGCTCCAGACGCCCGTCAGCTGCACCGACCGGCCGGGCCAGCTCAGCCGGGCATCACCGGAGACCCAGCCGCCGGGCAGGGCCACGGCTGCGCCGAGCAGCACGAGGCTCGCCAGGCCCCCCACCCAGCCCAGCGCCACGTGCAGCAGCAGCCACAGCGGGGTGCGCCAACGGTCGGAGCCGGGGGTGTCCGCCGCCCGGGCGCCGGACGCCGGATCCGGCAGCGGCACCCTCAGCAGCCGGCGGACGCCGCCGATCAGCACCCGCCGGGTGGTGCGGGCCAGCCCGACCACGGCGAGCAGCGCCGCCCAGAACAGCAGGGTGAGCACCGCCCGTGCGAGGTAGGGGCCGGCCGGCCAGGCCATCATCGGCAGCATCGCGAACGGCAGTAGCGGCAGGCTCGCCAGCGCGCCGAAGAAGGCGAACAGCACACCCGAGTACGTGGAGCCGCGCAGCAGCGGCCGGATTCCCCTGATCATGATCACCAGTATTGCGGCGCAGCTCATGGGGGGCCTCCCCCGATCGGGGGAGCGTTCGCTCCGGCCTTCCTGCTTCGGCGGGACGGCTACGGCGAGGCGGCCCCGGCGGCATCGGCGCGGCCCCGGGTGAGCAGGCGGGTCGTGCTGCCGTCGTCCTCCGTGATGTCGCGGACGTGCCGGAAGCCGATCCTGCCCAGCAGCGCCAGCGAAGCGAGGTTGGCGTCGGCGACCGTCGCGTGCACCTCGGCCAGCCCCAGGGCGGTGAAGCCGTAGTCGACGATCGCGGCCGCCAGTTCGGTGCCCAGGCCGCAGCCCCACGCCTCCGGGGCCAGCGCGTAGACGATCTCGAAGCCCTCGGCCACGGTGGTGGGCTTGATCTCGGCGTGCCCGACGAGGCGGCCGCCCTGCCGGACGGCCCAGACGTCGAACCGGTTCGAGGCGTACACCTGGGTGAAGATGCGGCCGAACAGGGCCCGGTCCTCGGCCTCGGACTGAGGGCCGTCGCCCATCCACCGGGACACCTCCCGGTCCTGGAACAGCGTCACGAAGTCCTCTTCGTCCGTGAGGACGTACGGGTCGAGCAGCAGGCGATCGGTACGCAGGGTCGGGGTCACGCCGGGCGACGGTACGGGGGCCGTCGTCCGCCCGGCAAGCGGTTTTCGGGAGGTTGGAGCGCCGGTGGCGATCGGGGAGTGCGAGCGGGCCGGTACCGGGTGGTCCTCGTGTCGGCCAGGCCGGTTCGGGACATGCTGCCGGTGTTCGACATCACCGTCGCGGCCGAGCCGGAGGCGGTGGCGGCCGAGATCGCGCTGCTGGCGCGGACGGCCGAGGACCGGTAGGGCGGCGGGGTGCTCGCCACCGCAGGTGCCTGATCCGGGCGTCGAGGTCGCCGCAGCGCAGGAAGTCGGGTAGGCCGACTTCCTGCGCTGCTTTCATGTGACGCAGGTCACGTCGAATGCAGAACCTGCGTGCGGTCGCGGGCGTCTGGCTGGTGTGAGATCACGCAGGAGAGCACTGGACGAGCTGGACGAGGAACGCCTCGTCCGGCTGATCGCCAGAAGTGACCGCGCGGCGTTCGACGAGCTGTACCGGCGCACGTCGCCATGGCTGGCGGTGCGGTTGCGCCGCCGCTGCGCGGACGAGCAGATCGTCGCCGAGGTCATGCAGGAGACCTATCTGGCGGTGTGGCGCGCGGCCGGCGCGTTCGCCGGGAGCGCCGTCGGCGGGACGGCCGTCGGGTGGCTGTGGACGATCGCGGCGCGCCGCCTCGTCGACGCCTTCCGGCGCCGTGCCCACCACGCCGAACCGCCGGTCGCCGCCGCCGAGCGGGCCGTGGTGCCCGCGGCGGAGGAGGAGGCGCTCGCCGGGACCGTCGGCGGCGACGTGGGCGACGCCCTACGGCGGCTGGCGCCGGAACTTCGAGACGTACTGCAGGCGACGGTGCTCGACGGGCTCTCCGTCCGGGAGACCGCCGTCCTGCTCAGACTGCCCGAAGGCACGGTCAAGACCCGTGCCCGCCGGGCCCGGATCGCGATGCGGGAGGCGCTGGCATGAACGCGGAACACGCGTCGAGGCGGCTGATCGACGACTACGCGCGTGGTGACACGGCGATGGCCGCGGACACGGTGTGGGCACTGGAGGCCCACCTGGAGACGTGCGCGCCGTGTCGGAGCCTGCTGGCGGCCTCCGTGGCCACCGAGGCGCCCGGCGTCGCCGCGCTCGTCGACACCGTCCGGGCCGGTCTGGACGCGCAGTTGGACGCGGCCGTCGGGGCGCACCGGAGGCGGCACCGCCCGACCTGGGTGTCGGCCTGGCTGACACCGGCCATGACCCCGTGGCTGGCGATGACCGCCGTCGTCACCCTGATGGCGATGTTGCTGGACGTGGCCGCGCCGGCGAAGGTCTTCGGCGGCTCCTCGATGGTGGCGCTGATCGCGCCCGTGCTGCCGCTGTGCGGTGTCGCCGCATCGTGGTCGCGCGGTCTGGACCCGGCGCACGAACTGACCGCCTCGACCGCCCGGGCCGGCCTGGCCCTGCTGCTCAGGCGCACCACCGCGGTCCTCGTGGTGGTCGTGCCCGGGCTCCTGCTGGGGGGATGGCTGACCGGGAACACGACGGCCGCGCAGTGGCTGCTGCCCTCCCTGGCCTTCACCTCCACCGCCCTGGCGCTGGGCAGCGTGGTCGGCGTGACCCGCGCCGCCGTGGGGCTGGTGGCCGCGTGGGGCGCTGCCGTCGTGGTGCCCACGTTCGTCACCGGCCGCATCCCCGCAGTCCTCGAACTCGCCCTGCACCGCGACCAGTTGCCCGTGTGGGGGCTGCTCCTCGCGCTCGGCGTCTGCGCCGTGATCACCCGCAGGGACGCGTACTCAACGCTGTGAAACCCATGTCCACCCTGGAAAGGGACCATCGCATGACGTATACGGCGAGCGCGGCCGACACCGCGCCGAAGACCTACGCCTGGGAGATCCGGGCCAGCGGCCTGAGGGTACGCGTCGGACGGAGCAAGATGGCCGTCGACGGGCTCGACCTCTCCCTGGGCATCGGCGCCCACGGGCTTCTCGGGCCCAATGGAGCGGGCAAGACCACCCTGATCCGGACGCTGGCCACCGTGCTGCGCCCCACCGAGGGCGAACTGGAGATGCTCGGCACCTCCCTGGGGGGCAGGGTGGGCGACCACCGGGCCCTGCGCCGCCAGATCGGCTACCTGCCGCAGGACTTCGGCTACTACAAGCGCTTCACGGTGCGCGAGTTCGTCGAGTACATGGCCTGGTTGAAGGAGGTGCCGAAGGCGGACATCCCCGGGGCCGTCCAGCGGGCCGTGGAACGGGTGGGCCTGGCGGACCGCGCCGACCACCGGATGAAGACCCTGTCCGGCGGCATGGTGCGGCGGGCCGGCATCGCCCAGGCCATCGTCAACTCCCCCGCGGTGCTGCTGCTGGACGAGCCGACGGCCGGCCTGGACCCGGCGCAGCGGCTGCGCTTCCGCGAACTGCTGCAGGACCTGGGCCGCGACACCTGCGTGGTCGTCTCCACCCACCTGGTCGAGGACGTCGCGGCCGCCTGCTCCGACGTGGTGCTGTTCGCCGACGGCCGCCTCGTCTTCCAGGGCACGCCGGACGAGCTCGGTGCCGCCGGCAGCGCCGACCACCCGGGCGACAGCCCCCTGGAGCGCGGCTACTCGGCGCTGCTCCGCAACTCCGGCCAGCAGGGGAGCGCCTGGTGAACGGACGTGTGCTGCGGACGGAGCTGAGGCGCTCCGCCGCCCCGTGGGCCGGCATCGTCGTGCTGGCCGGCAGCCTGGCGGTCTTCTTCCCGTTCGACGCGCTCTGGTGGCACGGCACCGCGGGGTGGACGGCCCAGTGGAGCACCATGGCCATGTGGACCCGGTCCCTGCTGGCCTTCTGGTGGCCGTTCGTGATCGGCATCGGGGCGGTGTACGGGCTGCGCGAATCCCGCTCGCGGATGACCGAGCTGCTGACGACCACGCCACTGCCGGCCTGGCGCCGTGCGGCGCTGCCGGCCGGTGCGATCGGGCTCGCGCTGGCGGTGGGCTTCGGTCTGCTGGTTCTGGTGGGCGGAGTCCAGGTGGCGGCCGGTCCGACCACCTACGCATCCCTCGGCTGGCTGCCGATCTCGCTGGTGGCGGCACTGGCCCTGGTCGCTGGCGCCGTGTTCGGCATGGGTGTCGCGCGGGCGCTGCCCTCCACCCTCACGCCGCCGGCCCTGGTGGTGATCGTCTTCGTGGGGACGGGCCTGTTCCTGCGCATGAACAACGAAGCGGCGGTGCCGACGGGCAGGGTGTCGAACCGGTTCGCCCAGCTGTCCCCGGCGACCGTGGAGCCGCGGCAGATGCTGCTGACCCTGTCCGGCTCCGTCCACCTCGGCCAGACGCTCTGGCTGCTCGGCCTGCTCGCCACCGGCTTCGCGCTGCTGGCGGCCGTGACCCGCCGGGCGCGGCTGCTCGCGGTGACTCCCGTCCTGGCCGGCCTGGGCCTGGCCCTGCTGGTGCTCCCGGCCGCCGCGCGCGACACCTACGTCGTCGACAAGGCCGCCGCGGCGCTGGTGTGCGACGGGCCGGTGTGCGTGACGCAGGCGAGCCGTTCACACCTCGCCGAGCTCGCGCAGCGCAGCAAGGAGGCGATGCCCGTGCTGCACGACGCCTTGGGCGACAAGGCGCCGACCTCGGTGCGGGAGGACACCGCGCTGCACGAGCTCGCCGCGCCACGCGAACTCTCCGCAGACGTGCTGCTGGTCGACTTCAACGACCGGATGCTCGCCGATGCGAAGGGTGACAAGCTGACCCGCGCGCTGATCGCCAGGGGCCTGGCGCCGAGCTGCTACCCGGACAACGACAAGGAGGGCGGGGGGAGCCACGACATCCCCGCCCAGAGCATCGCCGTGAGCTGGGCCCTCCACGACACCCAGCTCCAACCGCTGCAGGAGAAGGGCACCAGCCGGTACGCGCTCGAAACCTGGGCCGAGGCCGACCTCGCGTGGCAGAAGCTGATGGCGCTGCCGCCGGCCGAGCAGCGCTCGCGGATCGTCGAGCTGCACGCCGCCGCGCTCTCCTGCGAGGGGTACAAGCAGGTTCCGAAGCTGGCCGGGGGAGCGTCGCGATGAGGTGGCTGATGCTGTACGCGCGTTCACGGCAGGTGTCCACGTCGGCCGCCGCGGTCGCGCTCACCGCGCTGGTGGTGTGGGCCTTCAACCGGGGCGGCGGCACGGATGGGATGGACGCGGACGCGATCAACCCGATCGTGTACTTCGTGCTCGCCGCGAGCGTGGCGGCCGGCTCCGTCGGGCTCGGCGGGCAGGACGCCGCACTGGACAGGACGGCCGCGATCCGGTGGGCGCCCCGCCGGGCGGCGCACGCGCTGCTGATCGGCTTGGTCACGGGTGCGGCGCTGCTGGCGGTCCAGGCGGTGGGGCCGAGGTTCGCCCCCACCGAGGTCGTCGTCCGGGACACCGCGGGCCTGGCCGGCCTGGCCGCGCTCGGGGCGGTGGTGTGCGGGGCGCACCTCGCCTGGACCCTGCCGACCGCCTGGCTCGCGTTCGCCGTCCTCTCCCCGCCGCTGCCGCCCAACACCGTGGGGAAGGCGTTCGGTTGGATGTCCTACCCCCCTGGCACGGAGGCGTCGACCTGGACCGCGGTGGCCCTGCTGGTGACCGGCGCCGGGGTCTACGCCCTGGCCGGGCCGCGCAGGTAACGGGCCCGCCCCGCGCCCCGCTTCCCGCGCCTCGCTTCCCGCGCTCCGCGCCCCGCTTCCCCTCAGTGAGTAGGGGGGAGCGGGGCGTTCTGCTGCGGGCCGTCAGTCGCGGCTGCCCAGGGTGTCGCGCGAGACCTGCCAGAGCAGGGCGGCCGCCTCGGGGTCGAGGGCGTACTCGGAGACGCCGCTGCGGGCGCTGAGCTCGCCGCGGACGGCTTCGTTGCAGTCCTCGAAGTAGCGGCCGCTGACGCCCGCCAGCAGCGGCGAGGCCGCGAGCAGGACGGACGTCGCCGCGCCCTGCTCGGTGGTCTTCCACAGCAGTTCCGCGCCGTTGGCGGCCTGGGCGCGCAGCCGGTCGAGCTCCTCCTCGGAGACGTGGCGCTGGAGGGCGGTGCGGATGCCGCCGGGCATCAGGGCGTTGACGGTGATGCCGTCCGCCGCCCAGCGCTTGGCGGCCTCGACCGCGAAGAGGACGTTGGCGGTCTTGGACTGGCCGTAGGCGGACCAGGGCTCGTAGGCGCGCTCGCGGAAGTGGATGTCCTCGAAGACGACGGGGGAGCGGTGGTGGGCGCTGGAGCTGACGGCCACGACGCGGGCGCCGCCGTCCCGGGCCAGGGCCGCGTGCAGGCCGGTGGCCAGCGCGAAGTGCCCGAGGTGGTTGGTGGCGAACTGGAGCTCCCAGCCCTCCGGCGTGCGGAGCTCGGGCGAGGCCATCACGCCGGCGTTGTTGACCAGGATGTGCAGGGGCCCGTCCCAGGCGGCGACGAACGCGGCGACGGAGGCCTGGTCGGCCAGGTCCAGCGGCGCGACCCGGAGGTCCTTGTTGCCGGTGGTCGCGGTGATGTCCTCGGCGGTGCGGGCGCCGGCGTCGAGGTTGCGGACCGCGAGGGTGACCTGCGCGCCCGCCGAGGCGAGGGCGCGTGCGGTCTCGACGCCGATGCCGGAGGCGCCGCCGGTGACGACGGCGCGGCGGCCGGTCAGGTCGACGCCGGAGATGACCTCGGCGGCGGTGGACTCGGCGCCGAAGGGGGTGGTGAGGCGCGGGGCGCTGGCGTTCATGATCGTTCCCGTCTGGTTGGGTGACCGGAGCTGGGGTGCGCGGGAGGGTGCGGCCGGTAGAGTGGAAACCGGAGGGCCCTCCGCATGTCTCCAGGTTAAGCGGAGGATCCTCCGCTTGCAACCCGAGGAGGACCAGCCGTGACCACCGCCGACCCCCGGCCGCTGCGCGCCGACGCGCGCCGCAACCGCGACCGACTGATCGAAGTAGCCGCACGGGCCTTCGCCCAGGACGGGCCGGACGCGACGCTCGGGGCGATCGCCAAGGAGGCCGGCGTGGGCATCGGCACCCTCTACCGGCACTTCGCCACCCGCGAGGAACTCGTCGAGGCGGTCTACCGCAGCGAACTCGCCAAGCTGTGCGACTCCGCCGCGGAGCTGCTGGACGGCACGGAACCCGACGCCGCATTGCGCGCCTGGATGGACGGCTTCGTCCGCTACATGACCACCAAGCGCGGGATGTCCGACGCGCTGCGCGCGCTCATAGCCTCCGGCGGGAACCCCTTCTCGCACAGCCGGGCGATGCTGACCGCCGCGATCACGCAACTCCTGCGGGCCGGGGCCGAGTCGGGCGTGCTGCGCGCCGACGTCGAACCGGAGGACGTGCTGTTCAGCCTCAGCGGCCTGTCCATGGCCGCGACCACCCCCGAGCACCACGCCCGGATGGAACGCCTCCTCGACCTCCTGATGGACGGCCTGCGCTACCACTCCGCCTCCGGGCGGGACGTCGGCTGAGAAGAACGACCGAAGGGCGCCAACCGTACGCGGCTGGCGCCCTTCGTCCTTCGTCGTGACTGCGGCCTGGTGCGGCCGGTCAGAGGAGCTGGAAGGTCCACTCCTGCTTCCAGCCGCCCTCGCAGCTCCACACCCCGAGCTGCTTGAAGTCGGAGTCGTGGGTGAGGCAGTTGTCGTCGTCGATCTGGACCCGGTACTTGCCGTTGCCGAGGCCGACGAACTGCCACTTCTGGTTGGAGGTGCCGCCCCACGCCTGCTGCTCGGCGACGTAGGTGTCGGGGTTCTCGGTGAGGTTGTACCCGAGGTCGTTGACGATCCGGTAGCGGTCCCCGCCCAGCGGCTTGATCGTCCAGGTGGACCCCTTGTACCCCAGGATCCCGCCCACGATCGGCGCACCCCAGGTCGAGGTCTCGGTGGGGGCCGACGCGCCCAGGCCGTTGGAGAGCTTCAGGAACAGCGGCCGCTCGGTCGGGACGGTCGGCTTGGTGTCCGGCTTCGGGTCCGGCTTCGGCTTGGGGTCCGGCTTGGGCTTCGGGTCCGGCTTCGTCGGGGTGGTCGGGTCGGTCGGGGTGATCACGCCGCCGGAGGTGGACTCCAGCACCCACGCCTGCTGCCAGCCCGACTTGCACGTCCACACGCCGAGCTGCTTGAAGTCGGCGTCGTGCGCGAGGCAGTCGTCGTCGGAGATCCGGATCTGGTACTTGCCGTTGCCGACTCCGACGAGCTCCCACTTCTGCTGGGAGGAGTTGCTCCACGGCTGGAGTTCAGCCATGTAGTTGCCGTTCTCGGTGAGTTCCAGCCCGTACGAGCTGGTGATCCGGTAGCGACCGCCGCCGACCGAGGTGAGCTTCCACTTGGACTCGTTGCCACCCCGGAGGCCGGGGACGACCGACGCGCCGGCGGAGCCGCTGACCGGGACGGCGCCCAGACCGTTGTCGAGCTTCAGGTACACGTCGGCGCCGTTGTTGCCGCCGCCTCCGCCGGGCGTGGGCGGGTTGGTGGTCGGCGGGGTGCCGCCCCAGGCCCAGTTCTGGTTGGGCGCGTCACGCCGGTCCTCGGAGCCGCAGGCCCAGGCCGCCACGGTGCTGCCGTTGGAGGTCCGGCCGTTGAAGTCGTCGATGCAGACGTCCTTGGACCGGTCGTCCATGTCCGTCATGTGCCGGAAACCGCCGCTGGCCGACATGTTCCAGCGCTGACCGGGGATCTCCAGGCAGTCCCAGACCTGGAGCTTGGTCCCGTTCGCGGTCTTGTTGGCCTCCAGGTCGAGGCACTTGCCGTTGGCCGCCTGGAGCTTGTACCCGTTGTACGTCCACTTCTGGGCGTCGCTGCCGTTGCACTCCCACATCTGCACGGGGGTGCCGTTCGCGTTGCCGTTGCCGTTGACGTCCAGGCAGGCGTGGTAGCCGGGGCTGGAGTCGGGGGTCAGGCTGCCGGTCCTGGTGCCGTAGCCGGACCGCGCGGGGAAGTGGATGCTGCGCACGTCGCCGTCGCACTTGTACGGCCGCGCGGTGCCCGCCCGGCAGGTCCACGGCTCCTTCTTGACGGTGTCGCCGTCATTGCCGATGAACGCCCAGTTCATGTACCCGCCGTCGCCGCGGTTGCGGAGGGTCGAGTCCCCCTGGAAAACCCAGATCCGGAATATGTCGTAGCCGGAAGGCTCCTTCTTCTCCTTGTCCAGGAAATGGTTGAGCTTGTAGGTGGTGTCGATCAACACCCCCTTCATGTCGGACTTGTACTCGTTCTTGAACCACTCGGTGTCATACAGGTCGGTGCCCACGGTCTTGAACACCATGACGTTGAACCCGGGAAACTTCGCGCTCAACTTCGACGCGGTGCTCTGGGTGAACTCCGCGTTGTCCAGCTTGTTGAGGTTGGCGGCGTTGCGCATGAGCCTGATCGTGTCGAAGGCGGAGCTGATCAGCGCGGTCATGCAGTTGCCGCCGCCCGGCGAGGCCGGGGTTCCACAGGTCTTGTCCGCGTGGAGGGGCGGCTCCGGCGCGGCCTGGGCCTGTGCGGTCAGGCCGGAGACCATGGCGACTGCGGCGATCCCGCAGGCCAGGGCGCGTTTGAGGCGGGAGAGGGGTTTCATATCGGATTCATCTTTCTGGTCGGCAAGGATGGATCGTAGGTTCCGGAATCCTCCGTCTCGCGACTCCATACGGAATCCATATGGCGGGCCGGGAGGTCTTGACGCCTTTTCACGCACCGCCCCGGAACGGTGGACTCCGCGGACCGAACTCAATGCCGTGGCCGACCTCGGAAAGGTCAAGGACCCACCCTGGGCCGGTCAAGTCGGTGCCCCGTGCGGCTCTTCGGGGAGTCGATCGACCAGTGCTGCTCTGCCGAACGGCAGATGCCTGACGATCCGTCATGTGCTGGGGGGCGCACCGTTCCTCCGTCGTGCGTAGGCTCGGCCCGTGCAGACCGAACTGATGCCTGACACGCGTCGCCGCCGCGCGGTGTGTGCGGCGGCGACGGCAGTGGTCGCGGCTCCGGCGGCGATCGCCCCACCGAGTGCGTGGACCGGGGCCGTCGTCGCCGCCGCGGCGATGGCGACCGCGATCCTGCGTCGGCCGCTGGGCCCGGTCGCCCCCGTCCTGGCGGCCGGCCTGGTCGCGGGGCTCTCGCTCGTCACGGACGCCGTCCATCCCGGACCGCAGGGATTGGTGCTGTCGTGGCTCCCGGTCGAGTTCGCGGCCATGCTGGTGCTGGCCGGGAGGGTGATCCGGCGGGCGCCGGTCCGCCAAGCCGCCCTGGTCGGTTCGGCGTTGGCGCTCGCGCTGATGGCGCTCCCGCTGCGCTTCACGCTCCGGCGGCCGCAGGCGGTCCTCGAACCGTCGGTGGTCGCCGTCGCCATGGCGATGTTCCCGGTGGCCTGCGCCGTCGGCGTCGGGCTCTACCTGCGGGGCCAGGACAACCAGCGGGCCCGCGCCGTCCAGCGGGCCCGCCGGGAGCAGCGGCTCGACGTGGGCAGGGATCTCCACGACTTCGTCGCCCACGAGTTGACCGGGATCCTGCTGGAGGTCCAGGCCGCGCAGGTCAGCGCCTACGACGAAGAGGAGAACAGGGAGCTCCTGTCCCGCCTGGAGGCGGCCGGCCTGCGGGCGCTGGACTCGATGGACCACACCCTGCAGACCCTGCGCGACCCGGAGGCGCCCGCGCTCGCCGAACCGCCGCCGACCAAGGTCCACGGCCTCGCCGACCTCTCGGAGGTGGTCGACCGCTTCCTGGCGTCCGGCACGACCGGCGGTTCCCTCGAACTGGAGCCGGGCCTGGCGGGGGCCGCCCCGCGCGCGATCCAGGACGCGGCCTACCGCGTCGTCCTGGAGGCGCTGACCAACGTCCGCCGGCACGCCCCGAGCGCGGGCCGGCTGGAGGTGGAGGTGGTTGGCGTCCCGGGCCCCGCCCTGCGGGTCACCGTCACCGACAGCGGGCGGCAGGGCGGCCCCGGCGGTCTGCCTGCCCGCCGCCCCGGCGGTGGGGGCACCGGCCTGGCCGGCTTGTCCGAGCGGATCGGCGCCCTCGGCGGGGACCTGTCGGCCGGCCCGCACGCCCGCGGCTGGCGCGTCCGCGGGGTGCTGCCGCTGCGACCCGAGCGGAGGGGGCGGGGCTGACGGGGCGGGGTTGACGGGTTCCGACGGTCCGGAGACTGCCCGCGTACGGCGCTGATATCTTCGGGCGCCGCCTGTCGGTGGGTGGGCACCGGTGGCCGCACCGGCGTTTCCGTCGCCAGTGCCATGGCGATCAACGTGGACACAGAAGGTGGGAGGACACGCGAAGTGTCAACAACGCCAGAGTTCCGTGGCTTTGACCTGGTACGGCGTGGCTACGAGCGCCAGCAAGTCGACCGCTACCTCAGCGCCCTGTCCGAAGCCGGTTCACCGCCGCCCCCGCCGGCGTTCGAGATCGTGCGGCGCGGCTACGACCGCGAGCAGGTCGACGCGCGCATCGCGGACCTCCTGCGCGGCAGGGGCACCAAGGGCTAGATCAGGCGGGCTGGATCCTCGGCAGGTCGGTCGAGACCAGTTCGGCGGCGCGCGTGGGGTCGCCGTCCGCGCGGGTGAGCAGCGCCTCGATGTCGTAGCCCGTTGACTCCGGGGCGGCGTGGATGTCGAGGGAGCGGCCCCAGCCGCAGCGTTCCATCGAGACGGCGGCGTCCAGGTCGGGGCGGAGCCGGTGGAGCGTGCAGACCAGTTCCCAGGCGAAGGCGTCCAGGCGGGCCCGCCGCACCGGGTTGCAGGCGTTCACGGCGTCGGTGGTCCAGTCGTCGCCGGGCTCGTACTCCGGGAGGGGCGGCAGGAGTTCGGGGTCGCCCGTGATCGGCTCCGCGCTGAACGTGAGGACGTGTGCGCCCTCGGGGTTGCCGATCAGTTCGGCCAGGAGCGGGACGACGCGGGGGTCGTGCCGACTGGCCAGTCCGTGGATTGCTTCCATGCGGGTCTCGTCGTGCTCGTCGGCCGTCCGCTCCCAGAGCGCGGCCCGGATCGCGGGGCTGTCCGCCCTGGACTGGACGCCGAGGGTGAACGTCGCCCAGTCGCGGACGTGCGGGTTCTGGTCCTGGGTCAGCCCGATGAGGGTGCGGATGTCCGGCCCGTCCGGCAGGCCGGTGAGGACCTCCGCGAACGAGCGGGCCACTCCCTCACGGACCTCGGCGTCGGGGTGCCCGGCGAGGGTGACGAGGACGGGGACGGCGCGCGGGTCGTGCGTCTTCTCGATCGCGCGTGCCAGGGCGCGCAGCACGTGCTCGTCGGTCTCCCGCTGGGCGAGGGCGACGAGCGCGGTGGCCGTTTCGGTGCGGACTGCCTCGTGGTGGTGGATGGTGTCGCGCAGCAGGTCGCAGCCTGTCGCGCGCTCGATCGGATCGGCGGAGCCGATGAGTTCCAGGCCGAGCGGAAGTGCCGCCGCGTCGGCGGACGCCCGCCACAGCAGCGGGCCGTACTCGTTCCAGCCGTCGTGGTCGTCCGGGTCGTCCGAGGCGGTGATGGCGCGCATTGCCGACAGTGCCTGGGAGACCAGTTCCGCGACGGTGTCCGTTTCCATGCGGGCATTCTGGTGCACGAAACCGCGGGTGCGCGCGGGAATTGTCGGCCCGACCGCGCTTCCGGTCCACGGCTGCGTCGACGCCGGCGGGCGTGTGCGGGTGTCGCAGGATGCCCCCGGGAAGGATCTTGACGTGGTCATGAGCAGGGGCGATCATAGCGGAGCGCCGCGCAACACCGATGTGCAAGAAGGTCGTTGAAGGCGCTCGGCCTGGGTCGTCAGGGGATTTCCCGGACAGGACCCATCCCTTTCGAAGGGTCGGCGGTGCGGAAGCCGGCCGGCTGCGGAGTCGGCCATGACGAAAGGGAGTTGGTGGACGTTACGAAGTCGTGGGTCCGTTGGTGCCGATCCGTTCGCTCGGTTGCGGACTTCGCGGTGGGATGGTTCGGCCATGGCCGGACTGCGGCCGCCGACCCCCCGGTGGCGCCGATGCTGCTCGCCGCCGCCCGAAACAACTCGTCCTGGTGCGAGGCGATGTGTCGGGCGCACGGGTTCTCCGGAGAACTCTCCGACGTCGCGTGGGTGAATCTGAAGAAGAGCCTCACGTACTACCCGAATCTGGTGATTCTGAGCCCGTCGATGTCCGGCTCTGAGGTTCTCGACGTCCTGCGGGAGGCACCGCTGGGGCCGCTTTTCGTCAAGGACAGTTTCGCCAACGCCGACCTCCTCCCGGGGAACTATCGAATTCTCATCGAGGCGGAGTGGATCCATCGGCCGGCTGCGGTCGCGGCCGCGGCGCAGGTGGCGTCACGGGACGGTGCCGACCAGCGGTGGCGGCGTATCGCCGGGACCGATGAGTTGCGTACGTGGGAGCAGGCATGGGCGGGCGGCGACACGTCGGTGAACACGTTCCCCGAATCCCTTCTGCTCGATGACGGCGTGATCTTCCTCGGGGGATTCTCGGGCGACAGCCTGGTGGCGGGAGCCGTGCTTCACCTGAGCCATGGTGTGGCGGGGGTGACGAACGTCTTCGGCCCCCCGGAGGAATCTTCCCGGACATGGGCCGGTCTCGTCTCCTGTGCTCACGAAGAGGCGCCGGGAATCGACCTGGTCGGATACGAGCGGGACGCGGAGCTGGCGGCCGCCGAGGAAAACGGATTCGCGTCGCTTGGGCCGGTTCGGATATGGCAGCAGATGGCCGGAAGCCAATAAATACCTGCCCGTCCCGAGCGGAGGGGTGCAGAAGAAGTCCGAAGAAGTCCAGGGGGAGATCAGGAATGAAATTAGCAACCGAAAGAGACCTCGGCGCCGCACGCAGAACCCTGCGTTTCACCATCCGCTATCTCAGCTATCCGATCCTCATGGTGCTGACACTCGGGGCATCCATCACCCTGGTCGACACCTCGTTCCCGCAGTGGGCCATCGTGCCGATGGTCACCCTCTTCGCCTCGGTGTACGTGGCCGTCCTGGAGCGGGTCCAGCCGTTCTACGAGGGCTGGAACCGCTCGCGCAAGGACGTCGTTTCGGACGCCACTTCCAGCCTGGTGGCCCTGCTGGTGGTCGCCCGGCTGATCGAGCCGCTGTTCCTCTCGGTCCTGTTCGCCGGATCCGTCCTGCTGTCCGAAGAGCTGGACAGCACGTTGTGGCCGACGAGTTGGCCTCCCGTCGCCCAGGCCGCACTGGCGCTCCTGGTGGGAGAGTTCTTCTACTACTGGATGCATCGGTGGATTCACGGTTCGCGGGTCTTCTGGCGCTTCCATGCGGTGCACCACAGCTCGGAGCGGCTCTACTGGCTCAACTCCGCCCGGTTCCACCCCATCGACTTCTTCCTCGACGACGTGGCGATCGTCTTCCCGCTGGCCCTGACCGGGTGGACGCTGCACAGCATCTCCGGCCTGATCATCCTTCTCACCTTCTACAACTGCCACGGCGTCACCATGCACTCCAACATGGACGTCCGGCTGGGCCCGCTGAACTACCTGGTGCCCGGACCGGAAGGGCACCGCTGGCACCACTCGCGGGACCTGCGCGAAGCCAACAAGAACTTCGGTGGCAAGGTCGTCCTGTGGGATCTGCTGTTCGGGACCTTCTACCTGCCCGGTGACCGGATGCCGCCCGAGGACATCGGCCTGGCCGACCAGGTCCGCCTGCCGGACTCCTACCTCGGCCTGCTGCTGGCTCCGTTCCGCTGGTCCAAGCTCCCGCTGCGCAAGCCCGAACCGGCATCCGGCGCCGTCCTGGTCGAGGAAAAGGCGGGCAGCGTCTGATCCTGCGCCGGGGCTGCGCAGGAAGTCGGGCCGGCCGACTTCCTGCGCGGTCGGGCGTTGGGCGGGCTGAGCCGGTCCCTGGTGGAGGCTGTTCGCGCTACTCGACACCGGAAGGCCATTTCTTGTTGCGGGTGGCGGGCGGACCTCAACTCCTGACGGCCTCTGCGATCTGCAGGGCGGCCTGGGCGGGCGTGAGGTGCGTGGTGTCGACGACCTCGGCCTCGGCGTGCAACCAGGTACGGGCCGCTTCGGCGTAGGGCTCAAGGTGGTTGAGGCGGAACCGGGAGTTGGGGCCGACCACAGTGTCCCCCGCGATGCGGCCGCGGAGGGTCTCCTGGTCGGCGTGGAGGACGAAGTGCCGCACCGGAATGGCGTGGTGGGCGAGGCCCGTGCTGATCTCGCGCCAGTACTGCTCGACCAGGACGGTCATCGGCATCACCAGAGTCCCGCCGGTGTAGTCGAGCACGTGGCGGGCGGTCTCGACTACGAGTGGCCGCCACGGCGGCCAGTGCTGGAAGTTGTCCGTCCCGGGCAGGCCCGGCGTGATGTCCATGAGTGTCTCGCCGACCTTCTCGGCGTCGAACACCCGGGAGTCGGGGATCAGTTGCTGCACGAGTGCACTGGTCGTGGTCTTGCCCGCGCCGTGGGTGCCGTTGAGCCATACGATCACGGGCTCGACGTTAGCGGTGCGCGGGCCGTAGGAACGGGCACAGCGGAAACCCGGGCGAGTTCGGCACGGACTGGCCCGGCGGCGTGCCCGTACAGGTGCACGCGAAGGAGGCCGACCCGTTCTTCGCCGAGGACCTCGACGCCGCCCGCGCCCGCAACGGCCGGTGCAAGAGGCCATTTTGGCGGGGAAAACGCAACTTCGACAGGGGTCGCGGAGGCGGCTATCTTCCACCTGGTCCTCGGCGATCGCCCACGGTCGTACGGGAGTTCCTCCGGGCTGAGCCGCCCGCGGCCGGGCCCACGCCATGCACCCCCAACCAGGGAGAGACGCATTCCTCATCTTGCGCTGTACACGTTCGGCGTCCTGAAGTCACCTCTCGCCGATCCCGCGCCTCTCACGCGCGAACTCCACGACACCGGCGAGGCCGTCTACCGGAAGATCAGCGAGCACCCCGGGTACCTCGCCCATGCCGAAGCGGCAGACGGCGGCCGGGGCACGCACTTCGACTTGGACTGGGGCGCATGGGGGGAGTTCGCCGTACCGGCCTGGTACGGCAAGGGCTGCACGGCGGAAACGACCGCCCTGGCCGCGACCCTCTCCCTCTGGACCGACCTGCGCTCCGCCCTCGACGCCATCTACACCGGCCTGCACCGCGAGGCGCTGAACAGGCGTTACGACTGGTTCGAGAGGACAGGACGCCCGGCTTACGCGTTCTGGTGGGTGCCCGACGGAGCGATACCCACCTGGCAGGACGGGGTTTCGAGGCTGGAACACCTCCACGACCACGGCTCCGCGCCGCACGCCTTCACCTTCCACCACGCGTTCGCCCCGGACGGAACTCCGGCCAGGGTCGGAGGCATCGGGCCGAAGAGCGACCAGGTCCGCTGACAAGGAAGCCTCAACGACCAGTTGGTGGAAGTGGAGGCGGTGGCCGTGCTGCCGTGAACCCGCACTCCTGCGGACATAGGGGGATAACCCCACCCAAGACCGGGTGGGTAGCAGCATCGTCGCAGGTGGTTTGTTCCGGAGAGGGTGGGGGTAACGGCGCGATCCGCCGTTTCCCTCGACGAACAACCGGAGTTGACACATGCGCAAGCAGGCGCGGCAGACCGTCCATCCGTCCCGGCACCGGAAGATCCTGGTGGCCGCCATGGCCGTCGGTGCCCTGGCGACGGGGGTACTGGCCCCGACCGCGGCGTTCGCGGCGCCGAAGCCGGACATCGTCCAGCAGGGCCTCGACGCGCTGGTGCGGGACGACGGCATTCCCGGTGCGCTGGCGACCG
Organism: Kitasatospora sp. NPDC058492; assembly: GCF_042720685.1. Taxonomy (NCBI): domain Bacteria; kingdom Bacillati; phylum Actinomycetota; class Actinomycetes; order Kitasatosporales; family Streptomycetaceae; genus Kitasatospora; species Kitasatospora sp. NPDC058492. The sequence continues at coordinate 56,191 of NZ_JBHXMU010000024.1, read as the reverse complement.
TCGAGAAGGGGCACGGCCGCGCCCGCAACTACACCGCCGGGGTGGGTGACCTGGCCACCAAGGCGAAGGTCCCGGTCGACGGTCAGGTGCGGATGGGCAGCAACACCAAGACGTTCACGGCGACGGTCGTGCTGCAACTGGTCGGAGAGGGGAAGATCGACCTCGACGGACCCGTCGAGACCTACCTGCCGGGCCTCCTCCGCGGGGACGGCATCGACGGGCGAAAGATCACCGTCCGTCAGCTCCTCCAGCACACCAGCGGGCTCCCGGACTACCTCAAGGGCGATGTCCCGCCCCGCTACTACGAGCCGCGCGACCTCCTCGACACCGCACTGAAGTTCAAGGCCGACTTCGCCCCGGGCGACCGGTCCAAGTACAGCAACACGAACTACATCGTGGCCGGACTGATCGTCCAACGGGTCACCGGCCGCCCGCTCGCGGCGGAGATCGACCGCCGCATCGTCAAGCGCATCGGCCTGCGCCACACCTACTTCCCCGCCCCCGGCGACGTGACCATCCGCGAGCCGCACCCCAAGGGCTACTACCGGGACACCCCGGACGCGCCGCTGGGCGACGTCACGGAGACGGACCCGTCCTTCGGCTGGGCAGCTGGTCAGATGATCTCCACCAACTCCGACCTCAACCGGTTCTTCTCCGAACTGCTCCACGGCGACCTGCTCCGGCCCGCCCAGCTCGCCGAGATGAAGAAGACCGTCCCCGCCGACTACCTCGGCCCCGGCGCCGCTTACGGGCTCGGCCTCGTGAGCAAGCCCCTGCCCTGCGGCGGCGGGCTCTACTGGGGCCACGGTGGCAGTTTCCCGGGCTACGAGACCCGGGGCGGCGTCACGGAGGACGGCAGCGCTGCGGCGAACATCGCCGTGACGAACCGGCCGGCCGACCCGGCGGCCATGAAGCACGTCGAGGGCCTGGTGGAAGCCGCCCTCTGCCGCTGAGGCCGCTGAGGCCGCTGAGGCCGCTGAGGCCGCTGAGGCCGCTGGGGCCGCGGACGTCCCGGCGCCGAGGCCGCCCGGCGCACTTCGGTGCCGGGCGGCCCCGGTTTGTTGGCTATCTTCCGGCCTCGAATGGGCCAGGGGCGCGGTAGCTGGACTTTTGCCAGTTGGTGTCGGCCGGCTGGGGTCCCGTTGTTTGGCGCAGGAAGTCGGGCTGGCCGACTTCCTGCGCTGTGGTGTGTCCAGATGAATGAGTCCAAGGGGCGTCGGCGGCTGTCCGGTCGAAGTCGGGGTTCTGCATCCTCCGCGCGGGGGAGTCGAGTTGGACCTTGCGCATGATTCGGCGGGGCGGACCGCGGGACAGCATGGGGCCATGGTCACGTTTGGGACACCGACAGCCGCTGCCGCCTCCGAGAGTCGGCCTCCTGCCCGTTGGGTGGTCCGAGTCGCGCACATTGCGGCACTCACCGCTGTGCCGTCCGGGATCTGGCGGATCGCGATGGGGGTCGGCATGCCGGTGGGGTTCAACACCACGGGATTGGACATCCCCGGCTGGTTCAGCGTCATGTGCATCGCGATGAGCTTGGGTACCGAAGGGCTCACGTTGCTCACCCTCGGGCTGGTCAAGCCCTGGGGCGAGGTGGTGCCGGGCTGGATCCCGCTGATCGGGGGGAAGCGTGTCGCGCCGCTGGCGGCGGTGATTCCGGCGTTGCTCGGCGCGGCCGTTGTGATGCTGCTGACGATCCCCCGGGCGGGCGGCTTCGGAGGGGCGCAGGGAGCCCCGACCGGGGCGGCACTCGTCGTGATGGACGCCTGTTACGCCCCGCTGCTGCTGTGGGGGCCGCTGCTCGCGGTCGTCACGATCGCCTACTACCGGCGGCGCCTGGACTGAGCAGGCACAGTCAGCCTCGTTGTGGCCGACCCGGATCCCTTGGACTCATTCATGCAGAGGTGCGGTAGCTGGACTTCTTCCAGTTGGTGTCGGCCGGCTGGGTCCCGTTGGTTTGGCGCAGGAAGTCGGGCTGGCCGACTTCCTGCGCTGTGGTGTGTCCAGGGCGTGTTTCGAAAGTGCTGGTCACAGCCACTCATTGACGGCTGCGACCAGCACCGTTGTTTCGTAGCCGACGGAGCCCGGAGCCCGGAGCCCGGAGCCGAACGGACGGGACGTCAGCGCATGCCGCCGGAAGCGAGGATGACATCCCCGGTGATCCAGCGCGCGTCGTCGGAAGCCAGGAAAGCCACCAGCGGGCCGTAGTCGTCCGGGGTGCCCGTTCGGCCCAGCGGGGTGCCGGCGATCGCCTGTGCTTCCTGGGCCGAGCCGGGGAGTCCCATGGCCCTGGTGCCCTCGGTGTCCGACGGTCCGGGCATGATCGCGTTGACCCGGATGCCGCGCGGGCCCAGCTCCTTGGCCGCAACGATGGTGAACGCGTTGACAGCGCTCTTGGACGCGACATAGAGCGAGGCGTACGGCGGGTGGGTGAGTGTGCCGGCCGTCGAGACGTTGATGATCGATGCGGCGCCGATGTCGTCCTGCGCGGCCAGGGCCTGCGTAGTGAGGATCGTGCCCAGGACGTTCGTGGTCATCTCGCGCTGGAACTCCTCTTCGGTGATGCCCGACAGCGGCGCGAAGGCGGCGACGGCCGCGTTGTTCACGAGCACGTCGACCGGTCCGTACTCCTCGCGCGCCCGATCGAACAGATGGCGCACTTCGTCGTTGCGGGCCACGTCGGCCCGGACCGCGATCGCCCGGCCGCCCTCGGCGGTGATGCCCGCGACGACCCGCTCGGCGCCCTTCGCATCCTCCCGGTAGTTCACCACGACGGCTGCGCCGGTCCCGGCCAGTGCCTTGGCGATCCCCGCGCCCAGGCCCTTCGATGCGCCCGTGACGATCGCCGTACGCGCGTTGCTGCTGCTCACAGTGGCTCCTCGAACGTTGGTGCTTACGAGGTCACCGTAGGAAAGCCAGTTACTGCTGGGAAGTACCTACTTTTTTGTAAGCTCCTGCTGTGATGGAAACTCAGCAGGTCGCGACAGCCGCCCGGCTCCTGGCCCACGACACCTTCGACAACAAGTGCGTGCTCAGGCCGATCATGGACCAGACGACAAGTCGCTGGGCGACACTGATCATCTCGGCCCTCATCGCCGGCCCGCACCGCTTCGCACAGCTGCATCAACGAGTCGGTGGCATCAGTCAGAAGATGCTGTCGCAGAACCTCAAGGCACTGGCCCGGGCCGGGCTCGTCGGCCGCCAGGTCGCGCCCACCAACCCGCCCCAGGTCACCTACAGCCTGACGGAACTCGGTGTCAGCCTGGCCGGGCCGCTGACCGAACTGATCCAGTGGTTCGGCCGGCACGGAGGCGAGCTGCTCGCCGCCCAGGAGCACTACGACAGCCAGCAGGCGTCACCGCGCGAGTAACGGGCCAGTCCCATGGGTCGGTTCGGCGGAGTCTCGCGGCAGCGCCAGCCGCCCTGGCTGGAGAGCACAGGTCCCGTCCCCGCTTCAGCATCCACCACACCCCCGAACACGCCGGCCGGCTCGACCAAGTCGACCTGTTCTTCTCCACCCTGACCCGACGTCTACGACGCCGCGGCCAGTTCGCCTCCCGCGACGAACTGGCCGCGGCCATCGATACCTTCGTCCTGGCCTGCGACGAACACGACGCCAAGCCCTACTGCCGGACCTACGACGGCAGCCCACTCAAAGCCGCATGAACCCCCGAAGGATCAACGCGGCGCTGCACTAGGACTGGAAGAGCACTTCCGGATTGTTCGGCGAGGGGCCGTCCAGCAGCGGACTGTCGATCCCCTTCAGCGTCTGGTCGAAGAACGCTGCCACGTACTCGCGGGTGATCGCCACCCCGCGTTCCGGGGAGAGGGGCGGCGTCGGGAACCCGGCCTGCTCCAGAAGCAGGTCCAGGTCGGCGAAGCTGAAGTGGTCGGCTCCGGCGACCGTCAGCCACTTCTTGTAGCCGCCGAGGGCGGCCCAGGTCTGCCCCCACGAGGTGTCGTGGCCGCCGACCGAGTGGTAGTCGGCCGTACCCAGCATGAGGAGCGGCCGGTTGATCTGGCCGGGCATCGGGGCCGGGTGGAAGCTGCCGTCCATGTTCACTCCGGCCCGTACTCGCGGGTCGGCGATCATCGTGGCGGCGGCCGCCGCTCCGCCGAGGGAGTGCCCGGCCATGCCGATCTCGTGCTTGTCGATGAGGTGCGCCAGGGGCCACGCGGTATTGCCGTGCGTCAACCGGTCGATCACGAAGGACACGTCCAGCGCGCGGCTGGCGGCGACGGAGTCGAAGTCGAGCGTCTTCGGGTCATCGCAGATCGCGCACGGCGGCGTCTGGCCGTTCGCCAGCGTCTCGCCGCTGTCCTCGTAGGTGTGGCCGACGAGCGCGACGACGTAGCCGTGACTGGCCAGGTCGGTCGCGAGCGAGGTGAGCGTCATGCGCGGGTCCTCGTACGCGGGTGAGAGGACCACCAGCGGATGCTTGCCGCGCTGCGGCCGCGCGCCGTCGAAGGCGTGAGTGGTGACGCCGGAAAGGTTCTGTGCGGTGACGCCGTAGCTCGCCGGCAACTTCCGCCGCTGGATGACTCCGGCTGCCTCGGCGAGGCTCATGTAAGGGGCCGGAGTCCCGGTCCCGGGGACGGCCGGGTAGACCATCGTGACGGTCAGTTGGCGGGGGCCGGATGACGGCACCCACGGGTCGGGACGGCTCTCGTCGGTGAGGTGGATGACGTCCTCGCCGGCGGCGTAGGGGCCGGTCGGCGCGGGGAGCGCGCCTTGGAAGGACCGCGTGGGCGCGGTGGCCGTGGCCGGTGCGGTGTCTAACGCGTGCGTGGCCACCGGTGTGGTCGTGGCGGCGAACCCGGCGCCGGTTCCGGTGACGAGGGCGGCGAGCGCCAACACCGCGACAGCGCTGATACGGCGATTGCGTTTCATGGGATCGACGCTAGGTTCCGCAGCTCCGTATCGAATCAGCCCATGGATGTAGACATTCTGGTGTCGTTCGTAGCCCCCGTGAGGTACCGGAGTCATCCGCCGGGATTATGTCGTGCGGCGCGGGGTTCCCTTCGCCGGCATCGTCGAGCGCCACCTTCGTCTTGGCCTACGACGAACACGACGCCAAGCCCTACCGCTGGACCTACGACGGCAGCCCACTCAAAGCCGCATGAACCCCCGAAGGATCAACGTGGCGCTGCACTAGGCGTGGTGGTCGAACTCGCCGGCCTTGGCGGCCTGGAGGAAGGCGGCAAAGTGGGCGGGGGCGGTGGGGAGGGTGAGATGGCCCTGGTCGGACTCGCGGAGTTCGACCAGGCCGCCGGCGGTGCGGATCTCCACGCAGTCGCCACCGGATCCGCTGAAGGACGACTTCTGCCAGTTGGTGTCGGTCATTTGGGGTCCCGTCGGTTGTTTGGCGCAGGAAGTCGGGCTGGCAGACTTCCTGCGCCGTGGTGTGTCTAGTACTGCGACCGCATCTGTCGTTACCGCTGGCGTTCGGCGTCGTTGGTATGACTGTGTGCTGACGAGCTGACGGTTGAGCAGGTCGAGTCGTGGTCCGAGGTGATAGTGGGCTTCCATGCCCGCTTCGCGCACCGTTTCGGCAGGCCACCTCATCGTCACACCCCGCCACCACGCCAGCGAGCACCATCTGCGCTGGTCACGCTTCCGCCGACGCAGCCAGGCCCGAGCCCGCCGCTCCCACTACAAACGCCGAGGCCACAACCCCCAGATGCGGTTGCAGTACTAGTCGCCGGGGATGCCGCCTACGGCGGGCACGGCGAGAATGTCGAGGGAAAGGGTGAGGTGACGGGCGGTCATGCCTTTGTCGACGGTAATACCGAATGCGTACCTGTCGATTCTGGTGGTGGCGCGGAACCGGATTCCATCGGCTGTGAATTCCGGCTGCTCGACGGTAAGTTCGATGGGCCGCGTGGTGGCTTTGACGGTCAGCTCTCCACGCAGGACGTACCCGGTGTCCGTGGACTGGACGGCGTTCGAGGCGAAGGCCATGTGGGGGTGTGCGGCTGTGCCCAGGTACTTGGGTGAGCGCACGACCCTGTCGCGGGTACCGCTGTCGGTCGAGAAGCTGTCGGCATCGATGACAGCCGTGGCCGACGACTGCGTGGGCTCGGCGGCGACGTGCACCTGCCCCGAGGTAAGGCCGAACGTTCCGCGCACGGCGCCCAGGCCGAAGAAGTGGCGCGTGGTGAAGGCGATCGTGCTGCGTCCGGCGTCGATGGTGTAGGTGCCGACTGCAAGGGTGGTCGGTCGGTCGTCCGAGGTGTGCGGCACATGAATCCTTAGGCAGGGGCAGTCGGTTCCGCGGTGGGGACGAGGACGGCTGGGAGTGCTCCGTGTCAGAGGCCTCCGGGGCCTGTCCGCCCGGTCGTGGTTCCGTCGTTGCGCAGGCCCACGGGAAGGTCTCTTCGGCGTTTGACGTCGAGTTCCGGTACACGCGTGTCAGGCGCTGCTCCACCCTTGCGTTGATGCGCAGTTGCCTGGCGATTTGGAGATCGGTGCAGTCCATCACGGTCAGTTGCGGCGACCCGTCGCTCGGAGCCGGCGATGGAGGTGCCACCGTCGGCACCCCGAGGCCGTCTCGAAGCGGCCGTGAATAGGCCACCGACTCCAGCTCCGGGTAGGGAGATTCGATAGGACCCGCTCGGCGTCCCGCCGCACTGCGGGGCGCCGAGTCCCGAGTTGCAAATCGTCCTACCCGAGGGGCGACTCGACCTGTTCGACCATCAGCTCATCAGCACACAGACATACCAACGAGCCCAACACCACATCCGTCACGCAGATGCGGTTGCAGTACTAGGCGTGGTGGTCGAACTCGCCGGCTTTGGCGGCCTGGAGGAAGGCGGCGAAGTTGGTGGGGGTGGTGGGGAGGGTGAGGTGGCCCTGGTCGGACTCGCGGAGTTCGACGAGGCCGTCGGCGGTGCGGATCTCCACGCACTCGTTGGATGCCCCGCTGTAGCTGGACTTTTGCCAGTTGGTGTTGGTCATCTGGGGCCCCGTTGGTTGTTTGGCGCAGGAAGTCGGGCTGGCCGACTTCCTGCGCTGTGGTGTGTCTAGGCGTGGTGGTCGAACTCGCCGGCCTTGGCGGCCTGGAGGAAGGCCGCGAAGTGGGCGTGGGTGGTGGGGATGACGAGGTGGGCCTCGTCGGACTCGCGGAGTTCGACCGTCCCGTTGGCCGTGCGTACCTCGACGCAGTTCTCGGCGTTTCCGCTGAAGGAGGACTTCTGCCACTCGGTGTCGGTCATCGCGGGCCTTTCATAGGTTTCGTGCGATCTTACGAATCAGATCGCGAGAGCCGCTCTCACTCAGCGCGAGCGATTCAGTTCGGTCGAAGATGTGCCGATAGCTGGTTAGCTCACTGACGGCATCGAGGTAGATGGGACCTTGGGAAGACTCTCGCTCAACGGTGTCGAGCTCAGGGACCGCTCCGAAGGCGTATGCGAGGTTCTCAACGGCCCCGGGGAAGGTCTCGATGTTGAATGGAACGATCCGAATGGTCATCCAGGGCAGCTCGGAGTCTTCGAGTAGAGAGGCGAGTTGTTCCTTGAGGATCTGGGTTCCGCCGAACCGCGTCCACAGCACTGACTCGTAGATGAAGGCGGTCACTGGCTTCGGATTGCGGCGCAGATCGGCCTTGCGCTGCATTCTGAACGCGATGCGGGTCTCCAGCTCGTGGCGTGGGAGCGGAGGGATCAAACGGCCGAAGACTGCTGATGCGTAATTGATGGTCTGGCAAGGGCCTGGCATGTGGGTGAGGAGCCACATCATGACCTCGCGCGAAGTCTTCTCCAGCTCTGCGTTTTCGAGGAAGCCGTCCGAGAGGGTTCCGCGGTACTCCTCCCACCAACCCTTGGAGCGGTCCTGGAGCATGGACTCCAGGGCTTCGATCAAGGGCAGATTCATGCACTTGCAGGCGGCGGCGAAGGAACGGAGTCGTTCTGGGCTCACGCCGACCTTGGCCGACTCAATCTGGCTGACCTGTGTTCTGTCGATGCCGAGGTCTCTGCTCAAGATGGCGGTCGACAGTCCGGCGGCCTCGCGCATCTTCCGAAGCTCGGTGCCGATGCGGCGTTGGCGGAGCGTCGGGTTGAGTCGTGGCGGCATTGGTTCCTTCCTCGCCGATGTGTCCCAAGTCTGCCGCGCTGCTGGGCGCGGGGTCCACTTGAGGATGAACCTATCCGGATTTGGGATCACATGTGATGTCGCTGCTGTATGTTCGGTGTCATGGCGATCCGACGGATCGTCAATAAAGCCCTATTGCTGGGCTTTCGGCGGCATGCCCGCCGGTTCTTCCCTCACCATCACGCCTCGGGAGAACTCCCATGCGTCACCTCAACACGCCCTCCCTCGCCATCTCCCGCCAGTCGCTCCGCGACGCGATGGGTCGTTGCGGGTACCCGACCTCGGTCACCGACGACGCCGAACTCGCGCTCGTGGAACTGCTCGTCAACGCCTGGCGGCACGGCGGGACCCCTGCGCCGCTCGTTCTCATCCTCGCCGTCGGCCCCACCCTCCGGGTGTCCGTCAGTGACGAGAGCCCGGTCCTCCCGGAAAAGCAACAGCCGGCGCCCCTCGCCCAGTCCGGCCGGGGCCTCCAGCTCATCGAAGGCCTCACCCACCGCTGGGGCGTGGATCCCCAGGAACGCGGCAAAATGGTCTGGTTCGAGCTGGACGCCGCCTGATGTCCTTCCCGCTCCCGCGCCGTCGCCCCATGCTGCCGACCGACCCCCGGATCCGGCACTACACCGACGACCACATCCACACGCTCCTCGCCGAAGTCCAGGAACGTGGCCGGAGGTTCGGCCTGATCTGGCCCTCGGCCACCACCGACAAGACCATCGACGGCCGCATCCTCGTCCGCTTCAACGCCGCCCCCGCCTCCACTCTCCTCAACCTCCTCTCCCTCCTCCTCGCCGCCGAGCGAGGCGACGACTCGTGCGTTTCCTGATCGCCACCGCCTTCGCCGTCCTCCTCGCGCTCGCGATCGCCACCGTCGCCCTGGGCGTCATCACCGCCCTCCGCGCGACCCCGCCCGACGAGGACACCTAACCCCCAGCCCCCTCACCCCCACCTCCCCAGCCCCCGCCGCCCAGCCGTCGGGGGCTAAGGGACGATTGGGCACGTGGCACAGCGGAGATACGAGTACGCCCCGGCAGGCACCCTGCCCGGGCTGTTGCAGCGCGGCCGGGGCCTGGGCGCGCAGATGGCGGCGGAGGACCCGGCGGCAGCCGCCGACCTGGTCTACGGGTGCATCCGCTGGGACTGGCGCTGGAACCGACAGGTGGACGACCGGCACCTCTACCTGGCGCGGCTCGTCCGGGACCTGGAACTGCCGGTCGGACCGATCGTCGACCTGCTGACCGGGGACGAGGACACCTGCCTGCGGGCCACCGGAGTCCTGGAGCTGCTCGCACTCGCCGACTCCGCCGAGGCCCGGGAAGCACTCCGTACCCACGTCCGAGAGGGCGAGCACCGGGTGGCTGGGCAGGACGTACGCCAGCGGCGTGGCCCCCGCGGCTCGATGGACCCCGTCCCCGAGCAGGACAGTGCGAGCCCGCGCGCCCTGCTGTCGGAGCACGGCGGCGAGAGCGATCCCGGTCTGAACATGCTGACGGGAGAGCTGGAGCGGCAGTGGGCGTCCCAGGAGTGGTGTGGCCCGATGCACACCGCCCGGGGCCTGGCCCGGTTCGGCCCCGACGCCGCCGGGGCCGCGTCGCTGCTGCGCCGCTTCTGGCTGTGGACGCCGCACTCCTCCGAGCGCCCCGCCTACCTGGAGGCACTGGCCGCCGTCGCCCCCGTCGGGCTGGCCGAGGTGTACACCGAGTGCCTCTGGGACTGCGAGGCCGGCGCCCGCCTGCCGGCCGTCGCGCACGCCCCCGACCGCCCCCACGTCCGGGAACGCCTCGCCCACCTGCGGGACGATCCGATTGAGCAGGCGGAGGTCCGCGAGGCCGCCGGGGCGCGACTCGCCGGGCTGAGCTCGGGAGGCTCCGAGCCGGAGGGAGCCGACTCCGAAGGGGAGCTAGAGTAGACGGGTGAACGTGTGAGTGATGGTCCGGACCCCACGAGGTGGTCCGGGCCACATCCGTTTCCAGGCACCTTCCGTGACCTGCGCGTACCTGCGCGTTCGCCGGCCCACCAGACCCGCACTCGCCTCCGGAGGCCCCGCCTTGAGCGATCAGCCGTTCGCGCATCTGCACGTCCACACCGAGTACTCGATGCTGGACGGTGCCGCCCGGCTGAAGCAGATGTTCAAGGAGGTCGAGCGGCTGGGCCAGACCCATGTCGCGATGACCGACCACGGGAACATGTACGGCGCCGCCGAGTTCCACAAGCAGGCGACCGCGGCCGGGATCACCCCGGTGATCGGCATCGAGGCGTACGTCGCGCCGGAGTCCCGCTCCAACACCAAGCGCATCCTGTGGGGCCAGCCGCACCAGAAGCGGGACGACGTCTCCGCCTCCGGCGCGTACACCCACAAGACCATCTGGGCCCGTAACAAGGAGGGCCTGCACAACCTCTTCAAGCTGACCTCGCGCTCCTACGCAGAGGGCTGGCTGGTGAAGTGGCCCCGGATGGACAAGGAGCTGATCTCCGACCTGTCCGGCGGCCTGATGGCCACCACCGGCTGCCCGTCCGGCGAGGTGCAGACCCGGCTGCGCCTGGGCCAGTTCGACGAGGCGGTGAAGTCGGCCGCCGACTACCAGGACATCTTCGGCAAGGAGAACTACTTCCTGGAGCTGATGGACCACGGCCTCGACATCGAGAAGCGGGTCCGCGACGGGCTGCTGGAGATCAGCAAGAAGCTGAACATCCCCCCGGTCGTCACCAACGACTCGCACTACACCACCGAGGCCGACGCCGGGGCGCACGACCTGCTGCTCTGCGTGCAGACCGGCAAGAACCTCTCGGACCCGGACCGCTTCCGCTTCGACGGCACCGGCTACTACATCAAGTCGGCCGCCGAGATGTACGCCCTGGACTCCTCGGACGCCTGGCAGGAGGGCTGCCGCAACAGCCAGCTGCTCGTCGCCTCCCGGGTCGACACCGAGGGCATGTTCAAGTTCCGCAACCTCATGCCGCGCTTCCCGATCCCGGAGGGCTTCGAGTCCGAGGCGGACTTCTTCAAGTCCCAGGTGTGGAAGGGCATGGACTGGCGCTTCCCGGGCGGGTACGACGAGGAGCACAAGAAGCTCGCCGAGTACGAGATGGACACCATCATCCAGATGGGGTTCCCGGCGTACTTCCTCGTGGTCGCCGACTTCATCATGTGGGCCAAGGAGCAGGGCATCGCGGTGGGCCCCGGCCGTGGTTCGGCGGCCGGCTCGCTGGTCGCGTACGCGATGGGCATCACCGACCTCGACCCCATTCCGCACGGCCTGATCTTCGAGCGCTTCCTCAACCCCGAGCGCATCTCCATGCCCGATGTCGACATCGACTTCGACGAGCGCCGGCGCGGTGACGTGATCCGGTACGTGACCGAGAAGTGGGGATCCGACAAGGTCGCCATGATCGTCACGTACGGCACCATCAAGGCGAAGGCCGCCATCAAGGACTCCTCGCGCGTCCTCGGCTACCCGTACGCGATGGGCGACCGGATCACCAAGGCGATGCCGCCGGACGTGATGGGCAAGGGCATCCCGCTGTCCGGCATCACGGACAACAGCCACCCGCGCTACAGCGAGGCCGGTGAGATCCGGGGGCTGTACGAGAGCGACCCGGACGTGAAGAAGGTCATCGACACCGCGCGCGGCATCGAGGGCCTGATCCGCCAGCCCGGCGTGCACGCGGCCGGCGTCATCATGTCCGCCGAGCCGCTGACCGACCACATCCCGGTCTGGACCCGGCACACCGACGGCGTCACCATCACGCAGTTCGACTACCCCACCTGCGAGGGCCTCGGCCTTCTCAAGATGGACTTCCTCGGCCTGCGCAACCTGACGATCATGGACGACGCCGTCAAGGCGATCGAGAAGAACAAGGGCATCAAGATCAACCTGCTTGATCTGCCCCTGGACGACAAGCCGACCTACGAACTGCTGGCACGCGGCGACACGCTCGGCGTCTTCCAGCTCGACGGCGGCCCCATGCGCTCGCTGCTGCGGCTGATGAAGCCCGACAACTTCGAAGACATCTCCGCCGTCCTCGCGCTGTACCGACCGGGCCCGATGGGCGTCAACTCGCACACCAACTACGCGCTGCGCAAGAACGGCCAGCAGGAGATCACCCCGATCCACCCGGAGCTGGAGAAGCCCCTGGAGGAGATCCTCAAGCCGACGTACGGCCTGATCGTCTACCAGGAGCAGGTGCAGAAGGCCGCCCAGATCCTCGCCGGCTACTCGCTCGGCCAGGCCGACCTGCTGCGCCGGGCCATGGGCAAGAAGAAGAAGGAGATCCTGGAGGCCGAGTTCGTGCCCTTCCAGAAGGGCTGCCGGGACCACGGCTACTCGGACGCGGCGATCCAGGCGGTGTGGGACGTCCTGGTCCCCTTCTCCGGCTACGCGTTCAACAAGGCGCACACCGCCGGGTACGGGCTGGTCTCGTACTGGACGGCCTACCTCAAGGCGAACTTCCCGGCCGAGTACATGTCCGGCCTGCTGACGTCCGTCAAGGACGACAAGGACAAGTCGGCGATCTACCTCAACGAGTGCCGCAAGATGGGCATCCAGGTGCTGCCGCCGGACGTCAACGAGTCGGACTCGGACTTCACCCCGCACGGTGACACGCTCGTCCGGTTCGGCCTCACCGCGATCCGCAACGTCGGCGGCCCCGTCGTCGACTCGATGATCCGCACCCGCAAGGCGAAGGGGAAGTTCAGCTCCTTCCCGGACTTCCTCGACAAGGTGGAGTCGGTGGTCTGCAACAAGCGGACCGTCGAATCGCTGATCAAGGCGGGCTCCTTCGACTCGCTCGGGCACACCCGCAAGGGCCTCAGCGCGCAGTTCGAGCCGATGATCGACAACGTCGTCGGGGTCAAGCGCAAGGAGGCCGAGGGCCAGTTCGACCTGTTCGGCGGGGACGCCGTCTCCGACGAGCCCAGCTTCGGCCTCGACGTCGTCTTCTCCGAGGAGGAGTGGGAGAAGTCCTTCCTACTCACCCAGGAGCGCGAGATGCTCGGCCTGTACGTCTCTTCGCACCCGCTGCACGGCATCGAGCACGTGCTCGCCGACAAGGCGGACTGCGCGGTGGCCGACCTCGCCGAACGGCCCGACGGCACCATCGTCACCATCGGCGGCATCATCTCGGGCCTCCAACGCAAGATGACCAAGCAGGGCAACGCCTGGGCGATCGCGACCGTCGAGGACCTCGCGGGCTCGATCGACTGCATGTTCTTCCCCGCCAGCTACCAGCTGGTCTCGGCCCAACTCGTCGAGGACGCCGTGGTGTTCGTGCGCGGCAAGCTGGACAAGCGGGAGGACGTGCCGCGACTGATGGGGATGGAGCTGACCGTCCCGGACCTGTCGAACGCGCACGCCGAGGCGCCGATCATCATCAACATCCCGAGCGTGAAGATCACCCCGCCGCTGATCGCCCGGCTCGGCGAGGTGCTGGGCAGCCACCGGGGCACCACGGAGGTCCGGGTGCGGCTGGAGAGCCGCAACAAGACGACCGTGCTGCGGCTGGACCGGCACCGGGTGAAGTCGGACCCGGCGCTGTTCGGGGACCTCAAGCAGCTGCTCGGGCCGAGCTGCTTGGCGGGCTGACGTGCGCCTGATCCCCCGTGCCTCTTAGCGAGGCGCGGGGGATCAGTCGTGCCCGCCCAGGCCCGGGGGGACGGCCGTGTGCAGGGCGGAGACGAAGGCCGAGATGGCCGGGTGGGAGCCGGCGCCCGCGCGGAAGGCGGCCCGGGTGCGGCGGTACATCGGCAGCCGGGTGAGGACCACGCCGGGCGGGGGCTGCGCGGCGCCCAGCTGCGGGACCAGGGCCACGCCCTGGCCGGCCGCGACCAGGGCCAGGACGGTCGCGAAGTCGTCGATCTGGTGCCGGATCCGGGGCGCGAACCCGGCGGCCTCGCAGGCCCGGACGGCCATGCTGTGGCAGAGCGTGCCCGGCGGGGCCATGATCCACGGCGCGCCGCGCTGCTCGGCGACCGTACCCGGGGCGCGGGCCGCCAGGTACATCGGCTCGGTGAACACCGGACGGGTCACCGCCAGGCCCGGCTCCGGATCGGCCGGGACGAGGTCGTACTCGTGGACCAGCGCGACGTCCAGCTCGCCCGCGCGCAGCGCCGCCGCGACGCCCGCCGGATCCACCTCCGTCACCATCGGCTCCAGGCCCGGATGCCAGGCGGCCAGCTCGCCCAGCACCGCCGGGATGATCGCGCGGGCCGCCGACGGATAGGTGCCGATCCGCAGCGGGCCGGCCAAGCCCCGCCGGGCGTGGGCGAGTTCGGCGCCCGCCTGCTCCAGCAGGGCGAGCACCGCCTCGGCGTGCCGGACGAGGTTGCGCCCGGCCGGAGTGAGCGCGACCCGCCGCCCGGTGCGCTCCAGCAGCGGGACGCCCGCCTCCTTCTCCAGGACGGACAGCTGCTGGGACACCGCCGAAGGGCTGAAGGAGAGCGCCTCGGCGACGGCGGCGATGGTGCCGAGGTGGGCGAGTTCGCGCAGCAGGCGCAGGCGTCGGACGTCGAGCATCGGCTCAGCTTACGAGAAGCATCACGAATGTGAACTGGACCTGGGCGATCGGCGGGCCGCAGGATCGTGGCCATGGAACTCACCGGCATCCACGTCCCCCTGATCACGCCCTTCGCCGCGGACGGCACGGTCGCGCTGGACGCCCTCGCCGTGCTGGCCGCCGAGCTGCTGGAGGCCGGTGCGGCCGGGCTGGTCGCCCTCGGGACCACCGGCGAGCCCGCCGCGCTGAGCGAGGACGAGCGCTGGGCCGTGGTCGAGACCGCCGCGGCCGCCTGCGCCGCCCGCGGGGCCCTCCTGACCGTCGGCGCGCACGGCGGCGACACCCGCTCCACCGCCGAGTCGCTGGCCGCGCTCGGCAAGCGGGTGCCGCAGGCCGCGGCCGTGCTGGTCACCGTCCCGGCGTTCCTGCGGCCGGGCGAGGCCGGGACGGTCGCGCACTTCCGGGCGCTCGCCGGGAGCAGCCCGCTGCCGCTGGTCGTCTACCACATCCCGTACCGCACCGGGCAGCAGCTGTCCGCCGCCGCGCTGCTCGAACTCGCCGCACTGGACGGCGTGGTGGGCGTCAAGTACGCGACCGGGGGAGTGGACCAGACGGCGGTGGAACTGCTCGCCGCCGCCCCCGCCGACTTCGCGGTGCTGACCGGGGAGGACGCCTTCCTGTCGCCGCTGCTGGCGCTCGGCGCGGCCGGCGGCATCCTCGCCTCCGCCCATCTGGCCACCGCCCGGTTCGTCGAGCTGACGCAGGCCTGGCAGGCCGGGGACGCCGCCCGGGCCCGGGCGCTCGGGCACCGGCTCACCGGGCTGGCGCTGGCCGCCTTCGCCGCGCCGAACCCGACGGTGATCAAGGGCGTGCTGCACGCCCAGGGCCGGATCCCCACCCCGGACGTCCGGCTGCCGCTGCTGCCGGCCGGCGGGGCGGAGGTCGAGGCGGCGCTGAAGCTCGTGAGTGGTCTGGACCACTAGTCGCTCTCACACCGTGGAACACCAGGCCGCCGCACCCTCGTGACAAGGCATGATGGGCAGAGTGCGGCTGTAGACAGCACCATCCAGAGGAGTAGTCGGAATGAAGATCGGCATTGTCGGGGCCACCGGCCAGGTCGGCGCAGTGGTCCGCGAGATCCTGGCGGAGCGCGCTGGTCGTGAAGGCGGACTGGGCCCGGTCGAGCAGCTGCGGCTGTTCGCCTCGGCCCGCTCGGCCGGACGCACCCTGCCCTGGCAGGGCACCGAGGTCACCGTCGAGGACGCGGCCACGGCCGACTACACGGGCCTGGACATCGTGATCTTCTCGGCCGGCGGCTCCACCTCCAAGGCCCTCGCCCCCAAGGCCGCCGCGGCCGGCGCCGTCGTCATCGACAACTCCTCCGCCTGGCGCCGCGACCCCGACGTCCCGCTGGTCGTCTCCGAGGTCAACCCCGGCGCCATCGCCGACCGGCCCAAGGGCATCATCGCCAACCCGAACTGCACCACCATGGCCGCCATGCCCGTGCTGCGCCCGCTGCACGAGGAGGCCGGCCTCGCCGCGCTCGTCGTCTCCACCTACCAGGCCGTCTCCGGCAGCGGCGTGGCCGGCGTGGCCGAACTCCAGGACCAGGCCGCCAAGGTCGTCGACGGCGCCGCCGCGCTCGCCCACGACGGCTCCGCCGTCGAGTTCCCCGAGCCCAAGGTCTACCAGCGCCCGATCGCCTTCAACGTGGTGCCGCTGGCCGGCTCCATCGTCGAGGACGGCTCCAACGAGACCGACGAGGAGCAGAAGCTCCGCCACGAGAGCCGCAAGATCCTCGGCATCCCGGACCTCAAGGTCGCCGGCACCTGCGTGCGCGTCCCGGTCTTCTCCGGCCACTCGCTCCAGATCAACGCCCGCTTCGAGCGCCCGATCAGCCCCGAGCGCGCCGCCGAACTGCTCGCCGCCGCCCCCGGCGTCGAACTGTCCGACATCCCCACCCCGCTCCAGGCCGCCGGCCGGGACCCGAGCTACGTCGGCCGCATCCGGGCCGACGAGACCGTCGAGCACGGCCTGTCGCTGTTCGTGTCCAACGACAACCTGCGCAAGGGCGCCGCGCTCAACGCCGTCCAGCTGGCCGAGCTGGTCGCCGCCGAGCTCAAGGGCTGACACCCGGCCCCGCCGGGCCGCGGGCGCTCGCACCCCGCACCTCGCGGCGGGCGCCTCGCCCCTCGCGGGGGGCGCCCCGCACCTTGGGGCGGGCGCCCGCTCGCACTCCCCGGCGTGACCAAGGGCGGGCCCCGTCGTTGAACGGGGCCCGCCTTTGCGTTCCGTTGGGCTTGCCGTTGCGGTACCGCGACATCCGTCGAGGTTCGGCGCGCGAACCAGGGGGAAAAGGTGACCCAACGATCGGGCGGCCACGGGGGCCCCTCACCCCACCACGTCCGGACGACGGGCGGATCCGCGCCCACCCGGCCCGACCCCCACACGAGGGCGAGTGGAAAGAGGTGCGCGATGGACCGCTGTGTCGTCCTGGTGGATGCCGGATACCTGCTGGGCGCCGCCGCCAGCCTGCTCGCCGGTGACCCATCCCGTTCCAGAGTCACCGTCGACCACACCGCGCTGATCACCGCGCTGCGCGAACGCGCCGAAGCCGAGACCGGGCTTCCGCTGCTGCGCATCTACTGGTTCGATGCCGCCCCCGACCGGCGCCCGATGCCCGAACACCGCCGACTGCGCGTCCTGCCCCGCGTCACCGTGCGGCTCGGCGCCCTCACCCGCGCCGAAGGGCGCTGGGTGCAGAAGGGCGTCGACGCCGCCATGCACGCCGAACTCTCCGAACTCGCCCGCAACCGGGCCTGCGCCGACGTCGTCCTGATCACCGGCGACGGCGACCTGCTGCCCGGCATGATGACCGCCAAGGAACACGGCGTGGCCGTCCACCTGTGGGCGCTCCAGGCCGCGGACGGCGACTTCAACCAGTCCGAGGACCTGGTCGGCGAGGCCGACGAGCGAAGAGTGCTCGACCGCGAGTGGATCGAGGGCTCCTTCAGCCTCCGGGACAACGCCAACGTCTTCCCGGCGCCCGGCGCCCGCCAGGAGATCGCCAAGATCCTCGCCGCCCCGCCCGGCGCCCCGCCCGTGGTGGCACCCGCCGCGGCGCCGGTCGTGGCGCCCCCGGTCGTCCAGCCGGCCGCCGTCGCCCCGGCCGCCGTGCCCGCTGCCCTCGGGGCCTCCGCCGTCGGGGCCGCTGTCGTCGGGGCCGTCCCAGGCGCCGGGCGGTCCCAGCCGGCCGCCGCGCTCAAGGTCGTCCCCACCCCCAAGGACCTCGCCGGGCGCACCCCCACCGTCGCCCCGGCCGTCAACGGGCACGGCGGCACCGGACTCGCGAACGGCCACGGCGGCAACGGGCTCGTCAACGGGCACGGCGCCAACGGGCACGGCGGCAACGGGTTCCTGAACGGGCAGGCGAACGGGCACGGCACCAACGGGCAGGCCGTCGGCACGACGGGCGCCCCCGGACAGGCCGGCCCCGTCCTGCGCTGGTCCTCCGACCGCGGCTGGGTCGACCGCCCCGCCCCCGAACCCGCCGTCACCGCCGGCGACAGCCTCCCCACCCTCGCCCACCTCACCACCGCCGAACAGCGCTGGGCCGACCGCGAGGAGGACATCACCTCCATCGGCGGCGACGCCCACGAAGTCGGCCAGGTCTTCGCCCGCCGCTGGAGCGAACGGCTGGGCGACGTCGAACGGCTCACCGTGCTCTGGCCCGACTACCCCCGCATCCCGCACCGGGTCGACGGCGAACTCCTCCGCTACGCCGCCCGCTTCGGACTGCTCGCGCACAAGGACGACCAGATCGACGAACACGACCGCTACGCCATCCGGGCCGGATTCTGGAAGGAACTGGCGGTGCGGGTGCCCGGCGGATCGATGGTCGTCGTGGACGACTGACGGGCGCACGGCCCGGGTTGGACCCGGCGAGCCGCGTGCCGGTTTTCGGTGATCAGGCCCCCTTGTCCGGTTCGCCCGGGCGAACGCGTAAAGTCTTCGGTCGTGACCGAGTCGGCAGGGCGAGTACCCCAGAACACCCCGCCGTGCGTCGCCGTGCGCGACCTCGTCAGGACCTACCGCACCGGGCGCGGAGCCGCCGCGGGCGAGATCCGGGCCAACGACGGAATCAGCCTCACCGTCCGCCAGGGCGAGATCTTCGGGCTGCTCGGACCCAACGGGGCCGGCAAGTCCACCCTCGTCCGCCAGCTCACCGGTCTGCTGCGCCCGGACTCCGGATCCGTCGAACTCCTCGGCCACGACATCGTCCGCCACCCCGAACGGGCCGCCCGGCTGCTCGGCTACCTCGGCCAGGAATCCAGCGCCCTCGACGAACTGACCGTCGCGCTCGCCGCCGAGACCACCGGACGGCTGCGCGGCCTCACCCGGGCCCGGGCCCGTACCGAAGCCGCCGACGTCCTCACCGAACTCGGGCTCGAACCCCTCGCCCAGCGGCCGCTCGCCAAGCTCTCCGGCGGCCAGCGCCGACTCGCCTGCGTCGCCGCCGCCCTCGTCGGGGAACGGCCGCTGCTCGTCCTCGACGAACCCACCACCGGCATGGACCCCGTCGCCCGGCGGGCCGTCTGGACCGCCGTCGACCGGCGCCGCACCGAACGCGGCGCCACCGTCCTGCTGGTCACCCACAACGTCATCGAGGCCGAGACCGTGCTCGACCGGGTCGCCGTCATCGACGACGGGCGGGTCATCGCCTGCGACACCCCCGGCGGGCTCAAGGCCCTCGTCGACGGCGACGTCCGGCTCGACCTGGTCTGGCGGGACGAGGCGCCGCTCGCCGTCCCCGCCGTCGCCGCACTCGCCGAACGGGCCGAACGCACCGGCCGCCGCTGGACCGTCCGCACCACCCCCGAACAGGCCCGCGAACTGGTCGCCGCCGTCACCACCGGCCCGGCCTTCGCCGCCCTCGACGACTTCACCCTCGCCACCCCGAGCCTTGAGGACGCCTACCTCAAGCTCGGGGGCCGCCACGGAGGACTGGCCAAGTGACGCTGCTCTCGGTGCCGCCGCAGGCCACCGCCCCCGCGACCGGCGGCACCCCCGCCCCGCTCGCCCCAGCGGCCCGGCTGCTGCCCGCCCTCGCCGCCGTCTACCGGGCGCAACTCGCCCGGGCCCGGGTGGCGCGGATCCCGCTGCTGTTCGTCGCCACCTTCCAGTCCGTCGGCATCCTCGTGATGATGCGGGGCGTGGTGGACGCCGGGCAGACCTCGGCCGCGCGGTCCGTGGTCGCCGGGTCCAGCGTGCTGGTGGTGGCGTTCGTCGCCCTCAACCTGCTCGCCCAGTACTTCGGGAAGCTGCGGGCCACCGGCGGACTCGACCACTACGCGACGCTGCCCGTACCCGCCGCCTCCGTGGTGCTCGGCGCGGCCGCCGCCTACGCCTCGTTCACGCTGCCCGGGACGGTCCTCACCGCGGCCTTCGGCGCCGTGATGTTCGGGCTGCCGCTCGGGCAGCTGTGGGTGCTGCTGGCCGTCGTCCCGCTCGCCGGAGCCGCCCTGTCCGGGCTCGGGGCCGCCTGCGGGCTGCTCGCGCCCCGGCAGGAGATCGCCACCATGCTCGGGCAGCTCGGCATGTCGGCGGCGCTGCTGCTCGGGGTGCTGCCCGTCGACCACCTCCCGCAGCCCGTCCTGTGGCTGCGCGACCTGCTGCCCTCCACGTACGGCGTCGAGGCCTTCGCCCGGACGTTCGAACCCGACCCGGACTGGGCGCTGATCGCGGGCGACCTCGCCGTCTGCGCGGGCGTCGGCGTGGTGTCGCTGGCGATCGCCACCTGGGCCTACCGGCGGGCCGTCTCCCGGTAGGGGGTGTCCCGGGGGCCGCCCGGGGTCCGGCTCCGCGCGGTGCGGGGTCCGGCTCCGGGAGGCACGGGCGGCGGCTCGTCCCGGCCGCGATCGTGAAACGATGGGGCCTGTGACCGTACCGAACACACCTCCGGACCCCACCCGCGCCGCCGCGGACGCGGTGCCGGACATCACCCCCGATCCGTACGCGCCGCCGCCCGCCCCCGACGCCGGGACCCCGCCGCCGGCCGGCCTCGCGGTCGCGCAGTCGCCGGGCCCCACGCTCAAGGAGCGGCTGCTGCCCGAGCTGCGGCTCGGCGCGGGCACGGTACTGGCCTGCATCGCGGTCGGACTGGTGATGGCAGGGCTGTGGGTCTGGCTCGCGCCCAAGGTGCCGCTGGTCGTGGACGGCGACCGCATCCTCTACGCCGACCCCGAAGGCGAACAGCGGGCGGGGGCCGACGCGGTCTTCGCCCTGATCG
Source organism: Kitasatospora sp. NPDC058492 (assembly GCF_042720685.1). Taxonomy (NCBI): domain Bacteria; kingdom Bacillati; phylum Actinomycetota; class Actinomycetes; order Kitasatosporales; family Streptomycetaceae; genus Kitasatospora; species Kitasatospora sp. NPDC058492. The sequence goes on along the minus strand of NZ_JBHXMU010000024.1, from coordinate 35,321 downwards.
CGCTCGGCGCCGGCCTCCTGACCGCGCTCGGGGCCTTCCTGGCCACCCGGCAGCGCGGCGGCGGCATCGCGGTCGCGCTCGGACTGATGGTCGGCGGACTGCTCGGCTCGGTCGGCGCCTGGCGGCTCGGCCGGTGGCTCGGCCCCAGCAACGACCTGATCGCCGAAGCCCGGCGGGTCGGCAACGGCGGGCACTTCGACGCGAGCATCGACCTCGGCGCGCTGGGGGCGCTGCTGGTGTGGCCGATGGCGGCGATGGTGGTGCTGCTGGCGCTGTCGGCGGCGTTCGGCAAGCGCGAGGAGGACCCGCCGCCGTACTGGGCCGGGCCGTACGGGGCGGCTGCGCCGCAGGCCCCCGCGGACGGCGCTGTGTGGCCTCCGCAGGACGCCGTGCGGGCGGACGACGGTGTTCGGCCGGAGGACGCTGCACGGCCGGGGGAGCGCGGGCAGGGCTGACCGCGTAGGCGCGGGGGTGCGGGACCGGGGAGGGGCCCGCGCCCGCGCCCGGGGTCAGCGGGCGATCGGTGCGGTGCGGGCGCCGGTGAGGGTGACCAGGTCGGCCGGGGCGAGTTCGACCTCCAGGCCGCGGCGCCCGCCGGAGACGTAGACGGTGGGGTGGGTGAGCGCGCTGGCGTCGACCACGGTCCGCAGCGGGCGGCGCTGGCCGAGTGGGGAGATGCCGCCGAGGACGTAGCCGCTGCTGCGCTCGGCGGCCGCCGGATCGGCCATGGCGGCGCGCTTGCCGCCGACGGCGGCGGCGAGGGCCTTGAGGTCGAGCTGCCCGGCGACCGGGACCACGCCGACGGTGAGCACGCCGTCCACGTCGGCGACCAGGGTCTTGAAGACCCGCTCGGCGGCGACGCCCAGGACCTCGGCGGCCTCGCCGCCGTAGGAGGCGGCGGCCGGGTCGTGCTCGTAGGCGTGCACGGTGAACGGGACGGCGGCGGTCTCCAGGGCGACGGTGGCGGGGGTGCCCTGCCCGCCCTTCTTCGGCTTCTTCGCCATGTGGGGCTCCTTCTTCGCCGTGCGGGTTTCCCGGATTACGTGCGGGTTTTCCGGATCAGTTGGGGCTGAACGACTGGCGGGTGAGGTCGACGGCGGGCAGCGACGGCAGCCAGCTGAGCACGGAGCTCTCGCGGCGCAGCAGGTCGAGTTCGGTGCGCAGCCGCTGGGCGGTGTCGGGGCAGGCCAGCAACTGCTGCTTGACCGGGGTCTCGAACACCGAGGCGGCGGCGACCAGGTAGGAGAGCACCTGCGGGTCGTCCGGGAGCTCCTGGCGCCCGACGGTGCTGGCCTCGCGGGCCCCGGCGAGGCGCTTCTGGTAGACCCGGAAGGCCCGCTCGACCTCGGCGGCGAGGGCGCCGGAGCCTTCGCCGGGCTGTTCCTCGACGAGTTCGGCCTCGCCGGTCAGGTACGGGCCGGAGACGTCCGCCGAGCGGAGCCGGAACCGGGTGGTGCCGGTGACCAGCAGCTCGTAGCGGCCGTCCGGCTGCTCCTGGACGGAGGCGACGTCGGCGACGCAGCCGATGTGGAACATCGCCTCCAGCGGGTCCCCGGTGGCCGTGCCGAGGCCGCCGAGCGGCCCGGTCGGGCCCTCCTCGGGGCGGACCGGGGAGACCTCGCGGCCGTCCTTGATGGCGAGCACGCCGAAGCGGCGCGGCGTGTCGGCCGGTAGTTGGAGCAGGTCGGCGACGAGACGGCGGTAACGCTCCTCGAAGACGTTCAGGGGCAGCACGAGGCCCGGGTAGAGCACGTTGTTCAGCGGGAAGAGCGGCAGCCGTTCTGTCACGGCGGACAGCGTAGTTCCCCGCGCGGTCGCGGCGCGTCGGGGTTGCGCCCGAGGGCGGCCCGCCGGGGCGGTCAGCCCCGTTGCAGCATGCGGGTGGCGCCGGCCACGACGGTGGTGGCGAGCAGCCAGCCGACGATCACCAGCCCGGCGGTGACGTACTGGCTGAGGCCCCCGGGGTTCCAGCCCTGCTGGCCGAGCTCGACGACCGGGACCAGCTGGCTGAGCGTGTACAGCACCGGGTTCCAGTGCGGGTGCTCGTCGGCCTTCAGCGGCTGCAGCGGGTGGGTGGCGAACCAGACGCTGCCCAGCGCCCAGGCGAGCAGCAGCCACAGGCCGGCCCGGCCGGGGCGGTAGCCGTAGCCGACGGTGGCGTCCTGGACCCGGCCCCAGATCCGGGCGGGCAGCGGGAGGGTCCGGTGGCGGCGGCGCTGCTTGGCGTACAGCACCTCGCGGGCGTCGTCGTCGGCGCCGTCGCGGCGCAGGGCGGCGGCGAGCTGCTCGTAGGACTCGGGCTGGAAGTCCACCGCGGAGCCCTCCAGCCAGGCGATCCGCTGCTGGACGCTGAAGGGCCCGACCGGGCGCAGCACCTCGTAGACGAAGCCGGTCAGGCCCAGGTGGCGCCCGCGCGGCCAGGCGTCCGGGGTGTCGACGAGGTTGCCGACCCGGGCGCGGGAGAGCGAGACGGTGCCGGTGGGGCGGACCCGGCAGGTGAACCGCAGCTCGGGGGTGTGGATGCGGCGCAGCGAGAGCTCGTCGTCACCCTCCAGGTGGAACTCGCCGGAGATCAGGCAGGCGCTCTCGAAGCGGGCGTCGGAGAGCCGGACCCGGCCGAAGGCGCGGAACGGGGTGCTGGGGGCGCCGGGCGGCGGGTTCTGGCCGTAGCCGGAGCCGTAGTAGCTGCGGGAGCCGAACCAGCCGCCGTCGGCGGAGCTGGTCAGGTAGAGGGTGTGGCCGACGGTGAGCCGGACGGCGTTGAGGCAGGTGCGGTTCTGCGGGACGGCGTGCAGCTGGGCGCCGCGCAGCGACAGCCGGCCGCCTATCCGGGCCGTGCGCAGGCTCAACTCGCCCTGCACGTCGACGCGTTCGGCCTCGAAATCCTGGTGGACGGCCAGGCCGTCGGCGGACAGCGCGCGGCCGTAGCGGTCGCCGCCCAGGACGGTCTGGTTGAGCAGCAGGTCGGTGCCGACCTTGGCGTCGGTGAGCCGTACGCCCTCGGGTATCCGGCAGCGGGCCAGATGGAGGTCGCCGGTGGTGGTGAGCCGGGAGGCCTCCAGGCGGGGGATCAGGCAGGTGACGAAGCGCAGCGTGGAGGCCGAGGCCTCCGAGATGAGGATCTTGCGTTCGAAACGGCACTCGCGGAGTTCGACGTAGTGGCCGATGGCGCCGCCGGCCAGGTTGAGCGCGCCGGTGACCAGCACGCCGTTGAGCCGCAGCGAGGCGACCCGCCCGGTGGCGGCGGCCGGGCCGGCCAGCAACAGATGGGCGAGCACCTTGGCCCGGACGGTGCGCCCGGGGCCCCAGGCGGCGTCCCCGAACGGGTCGTCGGTGGCGGCGTCGCCACTGCGCCGGTCGAAGACGTTGCCGCGACGGAAGGCCTCCCAGAGCTCACGCTCCGTATCGGTCCAGCCCTCCGGGGCGTGCTCCAGCATGCTTTTCCCCGTCCCCCCGGTCGTCTCGCCTTTCGTATCACGGACTGAAATGCGGGACCAGGGGTTCCGGCCACTCCTTACACTGGGTGGCGTGATCTCTCGAATCGACCTCCGCGGCTCGCTGGACGACCCGCGTGACCTGCTGCCCCGTGCCGAGTTCGACGTGGCGGCCGCCCTGGAGAAGGTGCGGCCGATCGCCGAGGACGTACGCCATCGCGGGGTCGCGGCCGTGATCGAGATCACCGAGCGCTTCGACGGCGTCCGGCTGGAGTCGACCCGTGTCCCGGCCGAGCAGCTGACCGAGGCCCTGGAGACGCTGGACCCGAAGGTGCGGGCCGCGCTGGAGGAGTCGATCCGCCGGGCCCGCGCCGTGCACGCCGACCAGCGCCGCACCGAGCACACCACCCGGGTGGTGCCGGGCGGCACCGTCACCCAGCGCTGGGTGCCCGTGGAGCGCGTCGGCCTGTACGTGCCGGGCGGGCTGGCCGTCTACCCGTCCTCCGTGGTGATGAACGTGGTGCCGGCCCAGGAGGCGGGCGTCCAGGGCATCGCCGTCACCTCGCCGCCGCAGAAGGCCCCTTTTAACAGTGACTGGGGCGCCGGCCGCGTCCACCCGACCATCCTGGCGGCCTGCGCGCTGCTCGGCGTGGACGAGGTGTACTCCGTCGGCGGCGCCCAGGCCGTGGCGATGTTCGCGCTGGGCACCGAGGAGTGCGCGCCGGTCAACATGGTCACCGGCCCCGGCAACATCTACGTGGCCGCCGCCAAGCGCTTCTTCGCCGGCCGGATCGGCATCGACTCGGAGGCCGGCCCGACCGAGATCGCCGTCCTCGCCGACGACAGCGCGCTGCCCTCCGACGTGGCCGCCGACCTGATCAGCCAGGCCGAGCACGGCCCGACCTCCGGCTCGGTGCTCGTCACCGACTCGCCGGCGCTGGCCGACGCGGTCGAGGCGGAACTCGCCGTCCAGGTCGCCAGGACCAAGCACAGCGAGCGGGTCGCCGAGGCGCTGGGCGGCCGGCAGTCCGGGATCATCCTGGTCGACGACCTGGAGCAGGGCCTCGCCGTGGTCAACGCCTACGCGGCCGAGCACCTGGAGATCCAGACCCGGGACCCGCACGCGGCGGCCGCCAAGGTCGTCAACGCGGGCGCCGTCTTCATCGGCCGCTGGACCCCGGTCTCGCTGGGCGACTACGCGGCCGGCTCCAACCACGTGCTGCCCACCGGCGGCTGCGCCTGCCACTCCTCCGGCCTGTCCGTGCAGACCTTCCTGCGCGGCGTCCAGGTCGTCGAGTACGACCGGGACGCGCTCGCCGACGTCGCCGCGCACGTGGTCAACCTCGCCAACGCGGAGGACCTGCCCGGGCACGGCGACGCGATCAAGGCGCGCTTCGACTGGACGGTGCCGGGATCGTGACTGCTGTTACTTCTTCTGTGACTCCTGTGACTTCTGAGGCTGGTGCGACTCCGGTGGCTGGTGCGACTCGGGTGACTCGGATCGACGACCTCCCCATCCGCGACGAGCTGCGCGGCCAGTCCCCGTACGGCGCGCCTCAGCTGGACGTGCCCGTCCAGCTGAACACCAACGAGAACCCGTACCCGCTCCCCGAGGAGCTGGTCGCCCGGATCGCCGAACGCGTCGCCGAGGCCGCCCGCAACCTCAACCGCTACCCCGACCGGGACGCCGTCGAACTGCGCGAAGGCCTCGCCGCGTACCTCGGCCGGACCACCGGCTTCGCCGTCACCCGGCAGCAGGTCTGGGCCGCCAACGGCTCCAACGAGGTGCTCCAGCAGCTGCTGCAGACCTTCGGCGGCCCCGGCCGCAGCGCGCTCGGCTTCGAGCCCTCCTACTCGATGCACGCGCTGATCTCCCGGGGCACCGGCACCGAGTGGATCTCCGGCCCGCGCAACGACGACTTCACCATCGACCTGGACGCCGCCCTCGGCGCGATCGCCGAGCACCGGCCGAACGTGGTCTTCGTCTGCTCGCCGAACAACCCGACCGGCACCGCCGTCGCCGCCGACACCGTGCTGCGGCTGTACGAGGCCGCGCAGGCCGCCGGGCCCAGCCTGGTCGTCGTCGACGAGGCGTACGTCGAGTTCTCGCACCGGGCCTCGCTGCTGCCGCTCATCGAGGGCCGCCCCAACCTGGTGGTCTCCCGCACCATGTCCAAGGCCTTCGGCGCGGCCGGGCTGCGCCTGGGCTACCTGGCCGCCGACCCGGCCGTGGTGGACGCGGTGCAGCTGGTCCGCCTGCCGTACCACCTGTCGTCCGTCACCCAGGCCACCGCGCTGGCCTGCCTGGAGCACACCGACACCCTGCTCGGGTACGTCGGCCGGCTCAAGGCGGAGCGCGACCGGCTGGTCGACGCGCTGCGCGGGCTCGGCCTGGAGGTCACCGACTCGGACGCCAACTTCGTCCAGTTCGGCCGCTTCGCCGACACCCACGCCGTCTGGCAGGCCATCCTCGACCAGGGCGTCCTGGTCCGTGACAACGGCGTCCCCGGGTGGCTGCGCGTCACCGCCGGCACGCCCGCCGAGAACGACGCCTTCCTGGACGCCGTCCGCACCGTGATCAAGGAGCTGTAACCCGTATGTCCCGCATCGGACGCGTCGAACGCACCACCAAGGAGACCGCGGTCCTGGTCGAGATCGACCTCGACGGCACCGGGAAGACCGACATCTCCACGGGCGTCGGGTTCTACGACCACATGCTCGACCAGCTCGGCCGCCACGGTCTCTTCGACCTCACCGTCAAGACCGACGGCGACCTGCACATCGACACCCACCACACCATCGAGGACACCGCCCTCGCGCTCGGCGCCGCCTTCAAGCAGGCGCTCGGCGACAAGGTCGGCATCTACCGCTTCGGCAACTGCACGGTGCCGCTGGACGAGTCGCTCGCCCAGGTCACCGTGGACCTCTCCGGCCGGCCGTACCTGGTGCACACCGAGCCCGAGCGCATGGCGCCGATGATCGGCTCGTACGACACCACGATGACCCGGCACATCCTGGAGTCCTTCGTTGCCCAGGCGCAGGTCGCCCTGCACGTCCACGTGCCGTACGGGCGCAACGCCCACCACATCGTGGAATGCCAGTTCAAGGCGCTCGCCCGAGCCCTGCGCTACGCCGCCGAGCGCGACCCGCGCGCGGCCGGAATCCTCCCCTCGACCAAGGGTGCACTGTGAGCAAGGCGACCCTCGCCCTCATCTTCGTCGGCCTCTTCCTGGCCGGCGGCGTGATCTCGTTCTGGAAGCAGAAGCTGCCCAAGGGCGTCATCCTGGTGCTCGCGTTCGGCTCGGTCATGTGCCTGGCCTCCGGCATCATGCGCCTCTAGCCGCATGGGCGCTGGATACATGGGCTCTGGACACGTGAGCTCCGGACACGTAGAGAGACTGGACACCTGAACATGGGCAAGAACGTCGTCGTCCTCGACTACGGGTCGGGCAACCTCCGCTCCGCGCAGCGCGCGCTCGAACGGACCGGGGCGGACGTCACCGTCACCTCCGACTACGACACCGCGATGAACGCGGACGGCCTGCTCGTCCCCGGCGTCGGCGCCTTCGAGGCCTGCATGCGCGGCCTGAAGTCCGTCCGGGGCGACTGGATCATCGGCCGCCGGCTCGCCGGGGGCCGCCCCGTCATGGGCATCTGCGTCGGCATGCAGATCCTCTTCGAGAAGGGGGTCGAGCACGGCGTGGAGACGGCCGGCTGCGACGAGTGGCCCGGCGTCGTCGAGCCGCTGGACGCCCCCGTCATCCCGCACATGGGCTGGAACACCGTCGACGTGCCCGAGGGCAGCCGGATGTTCGCCGGCCTCGACCCGCAGAGCCGCTTCTACTTCGTGCACTCCTACGGTGTGCGGCACTGGGAGCTGGAGACCCACAGCGCACGGATCCACGCCCCGCTCGTCACCTGGGCCACCCACGGGCAGCCCTTCGTCGCCGCCATCGAGAACGGCCCGCTCTGGGCCACCCAGTTCCACCCCGAGAAGTCCGGCGACGCCGGCGCCGCCCTCCTGACCAACTGGGTCAACACCCTCTGAGCTCGGAAGAGTTGTGACTATGAGCCGCCTCGAACTGCTTCCCGCCGTCGACGTCCGGGACGGCCAGGCCGTCCGCCTGGTCAAGGGCGCGTCCGGCACCGAGACCTCCTTCGGCGAACCGCTCGCCGCCGCCCTCGCCTGGCAGAACGCCGGCGCCGAGTGGCTGCACCTGGTCGACCTCGACGCCGCCTTCGGCACCGGCACCAACTACGAGCTGCTGCGCGAGGTCACCGGCCGCCTCGACATCAAGGTCGAGCTGTCCGGCGGCATCCGCGACGACGAGTCGCTCGCCAACGCGCTCGCCACCGGCTGCACCCGGGTCAACCTCGGCACCGCTGCCCTGGAAGCCCCCGAGTGGGTCGCCAAGGCCATCGCCGAGCACGGCGACAAGATCGCCGTCGGCCTGGACGTCGTCGGCACCACCCTGCGCGGCCGCGGCTGGACCCGCGACGGCGGCCAGCTCTTCGAGGTGCTGGAGCGGCTCAACCAGGAGGGCTGCGCCCGCTACGTCGTCACCGACGTCAACCGGGACGGCACCCTGACCGGCCCCAACCTGCAGCTGCTGCGCGACGTCTGCGCCGCCACCGACCGCCCCGTCGTCGCCTCCGGCGGCGTCTCCTCGCTCGACGACCTGCGCGCCATCGCCGGCCTGGTCGGTGCGGGTGTCGAGGGCGCCATCGTGGGCAAGGCACTCTACGAGCAGAAGTTCACCCTCGAAGAGGCCCTGGAGGCGGTTTCAGGATGACGGAACGTCGGATCGTACGTGGCAGGGTCGGCGGATTCTCCCCCTGGGAGGACCAGTTCGGCTACTCGCGGGCGGTCGCCGCGGGAGACCACGTGCACGTGGCCGGCTCCACCGCCTGGGTGGACGGCCGGATCGAGCACGAGGGAGACCCCTACCGGCAGACCCTCGCCGCGTTCGGCGTCGGGCTCAACGCCCTCGCCGCGTACGGTCTGACGGCGGACGACGTGGTCCGCACCCGGATGTACATCACCCACGTCCGCGACGCCGACGAGGTGGGCCGCGCCCACCACCAACTCTTCGACGCCGCCCGCCCGGTGGCCACCATGGTGGTGGTCGACGGGCTGATCGACTCCCGGATGATGGTCGAGATCGAGCTCGACGCCTATCGATCCGGGCTGGCAAAGACCCTGGAAGGCAAACAGCCGTGACCCTCGCCGTACGTGTCATCCCCTGCCTGGACGTCGACGCCGGGCGGGTGGTCAAGGGCGTCAACTTCCAGAACCTGCGCGACGCCGGCGACCCGGTCGAGATGGCCAAGCTCTACGACGCCGAGGGCGCCGACGAGTTGACCTTCCTCGACATCACCGCCTCCTCCGGCGACCGGGAAACCACCTACGACGTGGTCCGTCGCACCGCCGAACAGGTCTTCATCCCGCTCACCGTCGGCGGCGGCATCCGCGCCGTCGAGGACGTCGACAAGCTGCTGCGGGCCGGCGCCGACAAGGTCGGCGTCAACACCGCCGCCATCGCCCGGCCGGAACTGGTCCGCGAGATCGCCCAGCGCTTCGGGCGGCAGGTCCTGGTGCTGTCCGTGGACGCCCGGCGCTGCCCCCCCGGCACCGAGACCGCGTCCGGCTACGAGGTCACCACCCACGGCGGACGCAAGGGCACCGGCCTCGACGCCGTCGAATGGGCCGGGCGCGCGGCCGAACTCGGCGCCGGCGAGATCCTGCTCAACTCGATGGACGCCGACGGCACCAAGGACGGCTACGACCTGGAGATGATCCGGGCCGTCCGCAAGACCGTCTCCGTGCCCGTCATCGCCTCCGGCGGCGCCGGCAAGCTCGCCGACTTCGCGCCGGCCGTCGAGGCGGGCGCGGACGCGGTGCTCGCCGCGAGCGTCTTCCACTTCGGGGACCTGCGGATCGGGCAGGTCAAGGACGCGCTGCGGGAGGCCGGGCACCCGGTGCGGTGACCGTCCGTACGGCTTGAGGGCCCGCCGCTCCGGCTTCGGAACGGCGGGCCCTCCCGCGTTCTCAGGCCTGCGGGGTTCTCAGGCCTTCTGTCTCAGGCCTGCGGCGGCTCGCCCTTGATCAGCGCGAACGGCGTGCCGTGCGGGTCCGCCAGCCAGGCCAGCCGACCGACGTTCGGCACGGTCTCGGCGGGCATCAGCACCGAGCCGCCGGCCGCCGTCGCCTTCGCGATCACCGCCTCAACGTCGTCGGCGGCGAAGTACGGCGTCCAGGCGGAGGGCTCCTGCGGGGACATGGTCGGGGCGATGCCACCGAAGGCCGTGGCCTGCTGGTCGCCCTCGGAGGTCGAGATCACCCGGTAGTCCATGCCCGGAGCCGGCTCGAACTTCTCCACCCGCCAGCCGAACAGCGCCTGGTAGAAGCCGACCCCGGCGCTCTGGTCCGAAGTGTGGAGCTCGGACCAGACCAGCGCGCCGTCCTCCGACACGGCCTCCAGACCGGCGGTCTTGCCCGGCTGCCAGACCGCGAACCTGGCCCCCTGCGGGTCGGCGAACTGGGCGAACCACCCCTCGCCCATGACGTCCATCGGCGGCACCAGCACCGAGCCGCCGCCCTGCTCGGCGGCCTTCGCCGTGGCATGCACGTCGGCGGCATGGAAGTACGTCGTCCAGATCGGCTGGTCACCCTCGTCGAGCGGGCCGACGGCGCCGACCGTCCTGCCGCCCAGCTGGAAGAAGCCGTAGCCGCCCGCCTCCGGGCCGCCGGACCGGAACGTCCAGCCGAAGACCTTGCCGTAGAACTCGGCGGTGGCGGGGATGTCCGGGCTGCCGAGGTCGATCCAGCAGGGCGCGCCGGTCGGAAAGTCGGTGGTGAGCATGAGGTGGTGCCCCTTCGACGGAAGACGTGACCAGGCCGGTTCCGTCGGGCGCGCGCACGCACCCTCCCCGACCCTCTGCGAGTCTGCACCCGCCCACTGACATCCGCAGCCGGGGGCGGGGCGATACCGGAATCGCCCTTGGCCAAATGGGGGAAGCCATCGCTGCCGAACCCCTCATCGCCGAAGCGCTGCGGACCGAGTCAACGACGAACCTCAGAGGGCGTGCGTTCCACACCTTCTGGCTCGCGCGGACCCAACTCCAGCGACGAGAGGTCGAGTTGGCTTGCGCCACTGCCACAAAGGCCCTCGACCTCACGGCGGTTGTTGAGTCTCCCCGGGTGGTTGCCCACCTCCAGGAGTTCCGTTGGCTCCTTGGGCTCTACCGCAGAAGTGCCTCGGTCGTGGATCTGGTCGACCGGATCACCGGCATGGCCAGGTGATTCAGAGACCGGCCTCGTCCAGGAGCAGGTAGAGCACGCCCACGAGCGTGCCGCTGCTGACGATCTCGCGGCGGTCGACCATGCCGCGCAGCGCGGACAGGGGAATCCACTCGATTCGGTCGGACTCGTTGCGCTCGGTGGGCGGTCCCGTGTACTCGACCGCATCGGCTCGGAAGACGAAGTGCTCGGAGTCCGTGATGCCGTTCGCCGGCTGGGCGTAGATCAGCGGTTTGACCTCACCGACCTTCCAACCGGTCTCCTCCAGCGCCTCCCGGGCTGCCGCCTCCGCAGGGGTCTCGTCGGGCTCGATCAGCCCCATCGGGAGTTCCCAGGCCCAGGTGTCGGTGATGAAGCGGTGCCGCCACATCATGAGGACCTGCTTCTCGCTGTTCACGACGGCGGCCACCGCGAGGTGCCGCAGTTTGACCACGTGGTGTTCCCACCGGTGCCCGTCGGGCTGCTCGACGTCGGCGAGCCACAGGTTCACCCAGGGGTTCTCGTAGATCGGACGTTCCCCGTGGATCTTCCACCGCATCGCTGAGGCCCCTTTCGACGGAACGACAGCATCTCAGAAGCTGGGTGGATGATGTGGGTCCTGGCTCGTCGGGCGCTCGGTCTCGATCAGCCCCGCTCCTGCGCGGCGCTGATCGAGAATGCACGTGCCCTCGGCGTTGGTCGGGCGTTTGGAAGGACCGACGCGCTTCTTCGCAACAGCCGTACCGCAGGAAGGAACCGACCGACGTGGCTCAGCCGATCGCCGATCAGACGACTGCTCTCAATCCCGCTACGGAGTCGATGACTCTGTTGGTCGCCGCCGTCATCGTCCATGACCTTGAAGCTCAACGTGTCGTTCTTCTCCGGCGGGGGCCCAAGGCCAAGTTCGCGCAGGGCCTGTGGGATCTGCCGGTCGGCAAGAGCGAACCAGGCGAGCCGATCACGGAGACGGCGGTTCGCGAGCTCAGGGAGGAGACCGGGCTCGTCGTTGCTCCCGAGGACTTGCAACTCGTCCACGTCATCCATGGTGCTCGCGGCGTCGAGGCTCCGAACGGCTTCCTGACTGTCGTTTTCGCGGCTCACCGGTGGTCCGGTGAGCTCGCGAACGGGGAACCCGCCAAGCACTCGGACGTTGCGTGGGTCGGCGTCGGTGCGGTACCGGAGGAATTCGTCTCCACTACCAGGGGCGCTCTGATCGGCTATCTCACCGATGGCCCGAGCGTCTCCCTCGATTCGTGGCGGAGCTGATAGCCAGCGGGGAGTTTTCGATCTCCTCCCATTTCTATCGGTCTTGGGTCGTCGAGCGCTGCCCCTCGGTATTCCGAGGGGCAGCGCTTCATTTTTCTCGCTTTTACCGCGCAGGCAGGGGGAGGACGTGGCGGAGGGCTTCGAGGGCGTCGGGGGAGCCGTCTGCGGTGAGGGTGGTGTGGGTGCCGCGGCCGTAGGTGAAGAGGACCAGGTCGCCCGGTTCGCCGGTGAGTTGGACGGTGGGGGAGCCGGTGGGGCCGACGGTGAGGGACTGGCCGTCGGGGCGGCGCAGGGTCAGGCGGACGGGGGAGCGGCGGCCGGCTTCCAGGCGGGCCAGCAGTGGCAGTCGGCGCCACAGGGCTTCGGCGCGGCCGGCGGGCACCGGGGAGGGCGTCCAGTCGTCGGCGGCCCGCAGGACGTCCTCGGCGTGCACGTAGTACTCGACGGTGTTCGCGGCCTCGTCGGCGCCGGGCAGGGCGAACAGGGAGAACACCGGCGGGCCGGAGCGGAAGAGCTTCAGCAGTTCCTCGTACGGGCGCTCGGCGTACGCGGACTGCACCCGGTGGGTCCAGTCGGCGAGGGCGCCGACCCGGATGCCGGCTGCCGCGTCGGCGCGGCGCTCCCGGATCACCAGGTGGGCGGCGAGGTCGCGGGTGGTCCACCCGGCGCAGAGGGTGGGGGCGTCCGGCCCGGCGGCGGCCAGGAGTGCGGCGAGGCGGTGGCGTTCGGCGAGGGCGTGGTTCGACATGGCGCCACGATAGAGGCTGTCAGTGCAGGTTGCCGGTGAGCTTGGGGCCGCCCTGCTTGTTGGAGGCCGTCAGGGTGCAGGTGTAGTCCCGCCAGCCCTGCTGGTAGTTGGCCTGGGCGGGGCCGAACTGGCGGCCGTAGTACGTCTTCCCGTCGTTCTGGCGGGCCTTGGCGGCGGCCTCGGCCTCCTTGCAGCCCTCGCGCATGGCGAGCGAGATCGGGATCTCGCCGGTCAGGCCGTCGGCCAGTTTCAGGTCGGCGATCACCTGGCCGTCGTGCTCGCCGGTGCAGGGGCGCTCCTCGGCCTTGGTGATCACCGGGCTGAGCTGCGGGTGGTCGAAGCAGGCGCCGACCGGGAAGAAGGCGTACGGCGGGGCCTTGGTCGGGGTGGGTGTCGGTGTGGGGGTGGGTGTGGGGGTCGGGGTGGCCGTGGGGGTGGGCGGGGGTGGCGCGGCGGCGGGCTTGCGCTCCTCCGGCCAGAGCAGGACGGTGGCCACCACCGCGAGCAGCACGGCCAGGACGGCCACGACGGCGAGGACCAGGCCCCGGGACGGGCGGGAGTCGGCGGCTGCGGGCGGCTGCTGCTCGGAGGTCATGGGCATGAGGATGGCCCACGCGGGGCCCGCCCGGCAGGCGGTTGGCCGAAATCGCCCCTTTACGGCGAGGTTCGGGGTAGGGCGGGATAGGCTCCCCGGCCGCACGGATCCAGCCTGGAGGTAGTGAGTGCACCGTGTAGGGCCCACCGCACAAGGCGCACGGCGCAGGGCGCAGGCCGCACCGGGGCTGCGGGCCGGACTGCAACAATGGCCCCATGTCCACCACACCCGCCACCCCCGGCACCACCGCCCTGGCCCCCGAGATCGCCGCGCGCCTCAAGCGCACCGAGGACGGCCTGCTCCCGGCGATCGCGCAGCAGTACGACACCGGCGAGGTGCTGATGCTGGGCTGGATGGACGACGAGGCGCTGCACCGCACGCTCACCACCGGCCGCTGCACCTACTGGAGCCGCAGCCGCCGCGAGTACTGGGTGAAGGGCGACACCTCCGGCCACGCCCAGGCGGTCAAGTCGGTGGCGCTGGACTGCGACGGCGACACTCTGCTGGTGAAGGTCGACCAGACCGGTGCCGCCTGCCACACGGGCGACCGCACCTGCTTCGACGCCGACGTGCTCCCGCTCGCCTGACCTCTCCTCCTGCTCCTCCTACCGGATCTCCAGAAGGTGCCGCTCGCCATGGATCTCGAAGCCTTCCGCAAGCTCGCCGTCGACACCCGGGTCATCCCGGTCACCCGCAGGCTCCTCGCGGACGGTCTCACCCCGATCGGCCTGTACCGCAGCCTCGCCGAGGAGCGGCCCGGCACCTTCCTGCTGGAGTCCGCCGAGCAGGGCCGCAGCTGGTCGCGCTACTCCTTCGTCGGTGTCCGCAGCGCCGCCGTCCTCACCGTCGGGGAGGACGGCGAGGCCCGCTGGCTGGGCACCCCGCCGGTCGGCATCCCGACCGGCGGCGACCCCTTGCAGGTGCTGCGCGCCGCGCTGGAGGCGCTGCACACCCCGCGCCGCGACGACGACGGCCTGCCGCCGCTCACCGGCGGCCTGGTCGGCTACCTGGGCTACGACGTCGTCCGCCGGCTGGAGAAGCTGCCCGACCTCAACCCGGACGACCTGCGGCTGCCCGAGCTGACCATGATGCTCGCCACCGACCTCGCCGTGCTCGACCACGTCGACGGCACGGTGCTGCTGATCGCCAACGCCGTCAACCACAACGACCTGGCCAGCGGCGTGGACGAGGCCTACGCGGACGCGGTGGCCCGGCTGGACGCCATGGAGGCCGACCTGCTCAAGCCGGTCGACCCGGGCCTGGCCACCTTCACCCCGGCCGGGCCGGGCGAGGCCCGCTCCCCGTTCGGCGGCGCGCCGTACCGGGCGGCGGTGGAGGTGGTGAAGGAGCGGATCCGGGCCGGCGAGGCCTTCCAGGTCGTCCCCTCGCAGCGCTTCGAGGCGCCCTGCCCGGCCTCGGCGCTGGACGTCTACCGCGTGCTGCGCACCACCAACCCCAGCCCGTACATGTACCTGTTCCGCTTCCCGGGGCCGGACGGCACCGCCGAGGGCGGCTTCGACGTGGTCGGCTCCAGCCCGGAGGCGCTGGTCAAGGTGACCGCCGGCGAGGCGATGGTGCACCCGATCGCCGGGACGAGGCACCGCGGCGCCACCCCGCACGAGGACGCGGCGCTGGCCGCCGAGCTGCTCGCCGACCCCAAGGAGCGGGCCGAGCACCTGATGCTGGTCGACCTGGGCCGCAACGACCTCGGCCGGGTCTGCGAGCCGGGCAGCGTGGAGGTGGTCGACTTCATGCACATCGAGCGTTACAGCCACGTGATGCACATCGTCTCCACCGTCACCGGCCGGGTGGCGCCCGGGCGGACCGCCTTCGACGTGCTGACCGCCTGCTTCCCGGCGGGCACCCTGTCCGGCGCGCCCAAGCCCCGCGCGATGCGGATCATCGAGGAGCTGGAGCCCACCCGCCGAGGCCTGTACGGCGGCTGCGTCGGCTACCTGGACTTCGCCGGGGACTCCGACACCGCGATCGCGATCCGCACCGCCGTGCTGCGCGACGGCACCGCCTTCGTGCAGGCCGGCGCGGGCGTGGTCGCGGACTCCGACCCGCACGGGGAGGACACCGAGTGCCGCAACAAGGCGGCCGCCGTGCTGCGGGCCGTCGCCACCGCCAATACGCTGCGGACGCCGGAACTGTCGTGAGTCCACAGTCGTGAGCTGTAAGCCGTGAGTCGTCGAGGGAGGCGGCCGGGATGTCCGAGGTGTCGCCCGACGAACTGCGGCGGGTGGTCGTGCTCGATGCGGCCGCCCAGATCGAGGACCAGCTGGGCGGGCACGGCCGGGTGCTGTCCGGCGCCGTGACCGACGCCCCGGCCGACGCCCCCGACCTGATCCCCGACCTGACGGTGACCGCCCCGGGGGCGGAGCCCGACGGCCGGGGCCGGTACGCCGGGAGCGACGTCGAGGCCGTCCTGGAGGTGGCCCGGCCGCACCTCGCCGAGGCGGCGCTGGCGTACGCGCGCAGCGGGATCCCGCTGTACGTGGTGGTCGACCCGGCGGCGGCGGCCTGCACCGTGCACACCGCGCCGTCCGCCGACGGCGGGTACCGGGAGGCGGAGCGGGTGCCGTTCGGCAACGACCTGTTCCTGCCGCTCGCCGGGCGGACGCTGGTGCTGCGGACGGACGAGTTCCCGGCAGGGCCGCCCACCCCGGGTGCGGGGCCGGACGCCGGGCGGGGGATAGTGGACGGGTGAGCGCACCTGACCAGACCCCCGTACCCGCCCCGCCGGCCCCCGCGTCGGGCCGCCGGACGCTCGGCGTGATGCTCCTGCTGACCGTGCTGAGCGCCGTGCTGGTGCTGACCGCCGTCGGCCGGGTCTGGGCCGAGGGCCGGGCCGGCACCCTGGCGGTGTCCGTCTCCGGCGGCGCGATCTCCGAACTCCCGGGCGGACTGGCCCTGGTGGGGCTCGCGGCGGCCGTCGCGGTGTTCGCGGTGCGCGGCGCGGGCCGGCTCGCGGTCGGCGCGCTGACCCTGCTGGCGGGCCTCGGCGCGGCCGCCGCCTCGGCCGCGGGCGCCGGGGACACCGCCGCGCTGGACGCCGAGGCGGCCCGCAAGCTGGCGCTGTCCGGGTCGGCGGCCACCGAGGTCGGCCACACCGGCTGGCCCTGGGTGGCGCTGGCCGGCGGGCTGCTGCTGGCCGTCGCCGGGCTGCTCACCCTCCGCTACGGCCGGAGCTGGCCGGCCATGGGCAGCCGCTACGAGGCGCCCACCCGCAAGGCCCCGGCGAAGAGCGAGACCCCGGCCGACCTGTGGAAGGCGCTGGACCGGGGCGAGGACCCGACCACGGTCTGAGCGCGGGCCTTGAGCGCCGGGCCCGAGCGGGCCCGGGCTTCGGGCCTCAGCGGGCCCCAGTAGACCTCAGCAGCCCGCAACGGGCCCCGGCGGCGGTGTGACGCGATAGACCCGCCACCCGCTTTGGGCCGCCGGTGTGTGGCCCGGCACAATGGAACCCGTCAACCCGCCGGCGGCCCCGCAGGCCCGGCCGGGCCCCGAGAGGCTAGGAGCACCACTCAGATGGCAGCAGCAGCACACGGTCACACCACCGCCGCCTGGACCGGCGTGACCATCACGTTCATCGGTTTCGGGATCGCGGGGGTCGCGATGATCCTCCCGTCGGTGATGCTGGTCTGGGCCGGCATCGCGGTCATCCTGGCCGGCGGCGTGGTCGGCAAGGCGATGTCGATGGCGGGCATGGGCCAGCAGCCGAGCGCCAACGTGTACACCTCGCACGAGGAGCAGCGCGCGGCCCGGGCCGCCGTCGCCGCCTGACGACGGACTCCTCGCAGCAGTACGACTCGCAGGAGTACGACTCGTAGCAGTACCGAACGGCGGGCGCGCCGCGCCCGCCGTTTCGTTCTGTCCGGGCCCGGCACGGGCAGAATCGGGGCGTGACCTCCGCCTCCACCACCTCCGCCCTGCCGCCCGTCCTGCGCCGGCTCGGCCCGCCGCTGGCCGCGCTGGCGGCGGTGGCCGTCCCCGCCGTCTACGTCGCCGCGGTGGACCCGAACACCCCCGGGCACTACCCCGACTGCCCCTTCCTGGCCGCCACCGGCTGGTGGTGCCCCGGCTGCGGGGGGCTGCGCTGCGTCCACGCGCTGGCCCACGGGGACTTCACCGGCGCGCTGCACGACAACGCCGCGGCCGTCCTGCTGTTCGGCGTCCTGGCGCTGTTGTGGCTGCGCTGGGCCTGGGCCGCGCTGACCGGCGCCGGGCCGCGGCCCAGGCCGCCGGTCGGGGCCCGGCGCTGGGTGCTGATCCTCCTGCTGCTGCTGGTGTTCACGGTGGTGCGCAACCTGCCCGTCGGGGCGGGGCTGGCGCCCCTGCTGGTTTGACCGCCCACGCCGGCGGGTAGCGACCCGCGCAGGCTCGCGCACCGGTCCACACCGGGGCCCGTACATCGGTCCACTTGGTCCGCACCGCGCGTTCGGGCACCGCCGGGGAACCGGTGAAACCGCAGTTGGGGGCTGCTCAGGGGGGCGTCCGGCACGCGAGACGCACACCGGGCGGATGCGCCCCGCGCCCCCGGGTGCCGATACCATCGAAGTGCCGCCGGGCCACCGCCCGGACGGCTCGTCGCCGGCGAACGAACAGAAATGTTGGGGGCACTTCGCGTGAGCGAGCGAACCATTGACAGGTGCGTGTTGCGCGCAGCGCCTGCTGAGCGAAGCGAGGTGTGCGCATGAGTGTGCTCGACACGATCATCGAAGGGGTCCGCGAGGACCTCGCCGAACGGCAGGCCCGGGTCTCCCTGGACCAGCTGAAGGAACTCGCCGCCAAGGCCCCGGAGGCCAAGGACGGCGTCGCCGCGCTCAAGGGCGACGGGGTCCGGGTGATCTGCGAGGTGAAGCGCTCCAGCCCGTCCAAGGGCGCCCTGGCCGCGATCGCCGACCCGGCCGCCCTGGCGAGCGACTACGCGGCCGGCGGCGCCGCCGCGATCAGCGTGCTCACCGAGCAGCGCCGCTTCGGCGGCTCGCTGGCCGACCTGGACGCCGTCCGCGCGGCGGTGGACACCCCGCTGCTGCGCAAGGACTTCATCGTCACCGCCTACCAGCTGTGGGAGGCCCGCGCGCACGGCGCCGACCTCGCGCTGCTGATCGTCGCCGCCCTGGACCAGTCGGCCCTGGTGTCGCTGATCGAGCGGGCCGAGTCGATCGGCCTCACCCCGCTGGTCGAGGTGCACGACGAGGAGGAGATCAAGCGCGCGGTGGACGCCGGGGCGCGGATCATCGGCGTCAACGCCCGCAACCTCAAGACCCTTGAGGTGGACCGCAACACCTTCGGCAACGTCGTCCACGCCATCCCGGACAGCGTCGTCAAGATCGCCGAGTCCGGCGTGCGCGGCCCGCTGGACGTGATCTCCTACGCCAACCTGGGCGCCGACGCCGTCCTGGTCGGCGAGTCCCTGGTGACCGGCAAGGACCCGCGCGCCGCGGTCGCCGACCTGGTCGCGGCCGGCGCCCACCCCGCCGTCCGGCACAAGGACTGACCCGCCGACATGAAGATCGCCACCCGCCTCGCCCCCGGTTGCCGCCCGCGCGGCTGCCGCGCGCCCGCACGCCGGGTGCTGGGGCGGCGGGTGCGCTACGTGATCGGCTGCGAGCCCGGGCAGGTGCCGGGCCGCCGATGGCGACGGACATCCGGCTGAGCCCAGCCACGAGACGTCCCTGTCGTCATCTTCCAAAGGACTCCACCATGTCCGACAAGTCCGCGAAGGACTACCTGCCCGGCGCCCAGGTGCCGGACGCCCGAGGCTACTTCGGTGCCTACGGCGGCCGCTTCATCCCCGAGGCGCTGGTCGCCGCGGTCGAGCAGGTCGCCGAGGAGTACGAGAAGGCCAAGGCCGACCCGGCCTTCGCCGCCGAACTCGACGGCCTGCTCAAGGACTACACCGGCCGCCCGAGCCCGCTGACCGACGTGCACCGCTTCTCCGCCGAGGCGGGCGGCGCGCGCGTCCTGCTCAAGCGCGAGGACCTCAACCACACCGGCTCGCACAAGATCAACAACGTGCTGGGCCAGGCCCTGCTCACCCGGCGGATGGGCAAGACCCGGATCATCGCCGAGACCGGCGCCGGCCAGCACGGCGTGGCCACCGCCACCGCCTGCGCCCTGTTCGGCTTCGACTGCACCATCTACATGGGCGAGGTCGACACCCAGCGCCAGGCGCTGAACGTCGCCCGGATGCGGATGCTCGGCGCCGAGGTGGTGTCCGTCACCTCCGGCAGCCGCACCCTCAAGGACGCCATCAACGAGGCGTTCCGCGACTGGGTCGCCAACGTGGACTCCACCCACTACCTGTTCGGCACCGTGGCCGGCCCGCACCCCTTCCCGATGATGGTCCGCGACTTCCACCGGGTCATCGGCATCGAGGCCCGCCAGCAGGTGCTCGACCGCACCGGGCGGCTGCCCGACGCCGTCGTCGCCTGCGTCGGCGGCGGCTCCAACGCGATGGGCATCTTCCACGAGTTCATCCCCGACGCCGGCGTGCGCCTGATCGGCTGCGAGGCCGCCGGCGAGGGCGCCGACACCCCCAAGCACGCCGCCACCCTCACCAAGGGCGACCCCGGCGTGCTGCACGGCTCGCGCACCTACGTCCTCCAGGACGAGGACGGCCAGACCATCGAGTCGCACTCCATCTCCGCCGGCCTCGACTACCCGGGCGTCGGCCCGGAGCACGCCTGGCTGAAGGACACCGGACGGGCCGAGTACCGCCCCGTCACCGACGACGCCGCCATGCAGGCGCTGCGGCTGCTGTCCCGCACCGAGGGCATCATCCCGGCCATCGAGAGCGCCCACGCGCTGGCCGGCGCCCTGGAGCTGGGCCGCGAGCTCGGGCCCGAGGCCACCATCCTGGTCTCGCTCTCCGGGCGCGGCGACAAGGACATGCACACCGCGGCCGAGTACTTCGGCCTGTACGACGAGCCGGCCGGCGGCTCGGCCCACGACGCGGCCCACGGGGGTAAGTGACCATGGCATCGAAGCTCAGTGGCATCCTGGCGGCCGCCAAGGCCGAGGACCGCGCCGCGCTGATCGGCTACCTGCCGGGCGGCTTCCCGACCGTCGACGGCGGCATCCGGGCGATCAACGCGCTGATCGAGGGCGGCTGCGACATCGTCGAGGTCGGCCTGCCGCACTCCGACCCGGTGCTGGACGGCGCCGTCATCCAGACCGCCGACGACATCGCGCTGCGCGGCGGCGTGCGGATCAAGGACGTGCTGCGCACCGTCCAGGAGGTCGCCACCGCGCACCCCGAGGCGGCGGTGCTGGTGATGACGTACTGGAACCCGGTCGACCGCTACGGCACCGCGCGCTTCGCCGCCGACCTCGCCGCCGCGGGCGGCGCCGGTTGCATCCTGCCGGACCTGCCGGTGGAGGAGTCCGAGGAGTGGCGCAAGGCGGCGGACGAGCACGGGCTCGACACCGTGTTCGTGGTCGCCCCCAGCAGCAAGGACCCGCGCCTGGCCGAGGTCACCGCGGCCGGCAGCGGCTTCGTCTACGCGGCCGCCGTGATGGGCGTGACCGGGACCCGCGCCCAGGTCGGCTCGCTCGCCGAGGACCTGGTCGCCCGCACCCGGGCCACCACCGACCTGCCGGTCTGCGTCGGCCTCGGCGTCTCCACCCCCGCGCAGGCCGCGGAGGTGGCGGGCTTCGCCGACGGCGTGATCGTGGGCTCCGCGTTCGTGAAGCGGATCCTGGAGGCCGGCGACGACGAGGCGGCCGCGCTGGACGCGGTGCGCGCCCTGGCCGGCGAGCTGGCGGCGGGCGTCCGCCGGCGCTGACCCGTACGTCCTGACGGCCCGTCGCCCTTCGTGGGTGGCGGGCCGTCGCGCTTGCGTGCGCCCGGCTCGCCGGGCGGCGGCGCTCGCGCGGCCCCGAACGGGTGAACAGCGACGGGCACACGCATCAGCCGGGGTTGACCGGCGTTGAGTGGAGGGACGAGTGCACGAACGAGGTGCACGGGGGTTGCCGAGCGAGCGAAGGAGTGAGCCGGTGCCGGGTCTCCATCGGGCCGTTCTGCTGCGGGCGGCCGCCGCCGCGCTGGCGCTCGGCGCCGCCGTCGGCGCGCACACCGAGGTGGGGCAGGCGCTGGCCAGGCGCGGTGCCGAGCGGGCCGTGCGGGACGCGTACGCCTGCGCCGAGGCGGCCCGCTGGGACGCCGCCGAACGGGCCGCCCACCCGCACCACGAGGGCCGCGCCGACCTGTTCGACCCGGGGCGTCCGCCCGGCTGCCGCTCCTGAGGGCCGCGCGGACCTGATCGACCACGGGCGTCCGCGCGGCCACCCGCCCGGCCGTCCGCCCTTGAACGGACGTTCGCCGGATTCGGACACACCATCACCAGACGTCACCCATCCGGCTTAATTCCTGAATATGGAGGAACCGCCCTTCGTCCCTTACGGTTCATCAGGAAGTGAACGAGTTTCCCGAGGGGGGTTCCCTGATGGCCGGCCCGGCAGCGCAGCCCGGTGACCCGGCGCCCGCGCCGCCCGCCCGGCGGCCGGTGCCGGCCTGGAGTCCGTGGCTGGGCACCGTCGTCCGGCTCGGCCTCGCGGTGGTCTGGGGCTGGGCCGGCCTGGCCAAGATCGCCGACCCGGCGGAGGCCGCCCAGGCCGTCCGCGCCTACGAGATCCTGTCCGAGGGCCTGGTCAAGCCGGTCGGCTACGCCCTGCCCTTCCTGGAGCTGGCGCTCGCCCTGCTGCTGGTGATCGGCCTCGGCGTCCGGATCGTCGCCGGCGTCTCCGCGCTGCTGCTGCTCACCTTCATCGCCGGGATCGCCGCCGCCTGGGCGCGCGGCATCTCGATCGACTGCGGCTGCTTCGGCGGCGGCGGGCACGTCGACGCCTCGCAGACCGAGTACCTCCAGGAGATCCTGCGCGACACCGGGTTCCTCCTGCTGGCCGGGTGGCTGCTGTGGCGGCCCCGCACCAGGTTCTCGGCGGACGGCTGGCTGGCGAGCTGACCGGCCGGCCCCGCCGCACCCCCACCCCACCCCACGAAGGCCCTCCCGATTGTGGATGTCAAGGCAATGAGCGAGAAGAACCGAGAAGGCAAGCGCACCGCCCGCGAGCGGATGCTGGAGCAGCGGTCGGCCGACGAGGCCACGTCCAAGCGCAGGAAGAAGCTGTTGGTGGGCGGCGCGGTGCTCGTGGTGATCGCCGCCGCCGTGGTCACCGGCGTCGTGGTGCAGAACCAGCGCTCCAAGCCGGAGACCCCGGTCGCCGCCCCCGCCGGGACGATCGGCGACAAGAACCTGGTCATCCCGGCCGGCTCGGCCAACGCCCCGGCCGTCCTCACCGTCTACGAGGACCCGCGCTGCCCGGCCTGCGGGATCTTCGAGCGCGAGTTCTCCTCGACCGTCGACCAGCTGGAAGACGCCGGCAAGATCTACACCAACTACCACATCGTGTCGTTCATCGACCGGGCCGTCCCGGGCAAGGGCTCCAAGGCGGGCGCCAACGCGCTGGCCTGCGCCCAGGACGCCGGGCACTTCCGGGACTTCCACGACGTGCTGTACCGCAACCAGCCGGGCGAGACCAGCGACGCCTTCGGCGACAAGGCCGTCCTGATCAACCTCGCCAAGCAGGTCAACGGCCTCGACACGCCCGCCTTCCAGGCTTGCGTCAACGACAACAAGTACGGCGGATGGGTGTCGTCCGTGCAGCAGGACTTCGACAAGTCCAGCTACAAGTCCACCCCGACCGTGCTGCTCAACGGCCAGCCGGTCTACCCCAAGAACGGCGCCGAGGAGATCACCCCGGCGAACCTGGTGAAGTGGGTCGACGCCGCCAACCAGGGCAAGCAGCTGGGCACCGCAGGCTCCAACGGGCAGACCCCGGCGCCCACCAGCACCGCCTCGGAGGCCAACAACCCGTCGCCGACCGCGGGCTGAGCCCCGCACACCGCCGGGTGACCGCCGCCGCCTCCTCCCCGTCCGGAGGGGGCGGCGGCGTCGTTCCCGGCGCCCGTTGTTCGGTATCTGTGACCCCGGGGGTGCCCAGCAGGGGCCGCAGACCCTGTAGCGTCGGAACCGCCATGGATATCGCCTACATTCCCAGCCCGTCGCGGGGCGTCCTGTACCTCGGACCGATCCCGCTGCGCGCCTACGCCTTCTGCATCATCCTCGGTGTCGTCGTGGCCGTCTGGCTCGGCAGCAAGCGCTGGGTCGCCCGGGGCGGTGCCAAGCACACGGTCGGCGACATCGCCGTCTGGGCCGTGCCCTTCGGCCTGGTCGGCGGCCGGCTGTACCACGTGATCACCGACCACCAGCTGTACTTCGGGGTCGGCAAGAACCCCTGGAACGCCTTCAAGATCTGGGAGGGCGGCCTCGGCATCTGGGGCGCCGTCGCGCTCGGCGCGGTCGGGGCCTGGATCGGCTGCCGCCGCCGGGGCGTGCCGCTGCCCGCGTACGCGGACGCCATCGCGCCGGGCATCGCGCTCGCGCAGGCGATGGGCCGCTGGGGCAACTACTTCAACCAGGAGCTGTACGGCCGGCCGACCACGCTGCCGTGGGGCCTGGAGATCGACAAGACGCTGCCGGGCGGCGAGGTCGTCAAGGGCGTCTACCACCCGACCTTCCTGTACGAGTCGATCTGGTGCGTCGGCGTCGCGCTGCTGGTGATCTGGGCCGACCGCCGCTTCAAGCTGGGGCACGGCCGGGCCTTCGCGCTGTACGTGGCCGCGTACACGGTGGGCCGGTTCTGGACCGAGTGGCTGCGGATCGACGAGGCGCACGTCTACTTCGGCCTGCGGCTGAACGACTGGACGTCGATCGTGGTGTTCATCGGCGCCGTGGTCTACCTGGTGGTCGTCGGCACGAAGCGGCCCGGCCGGGAGGACCCGGCGAGCATCGACCCGCTGGCCGACGAGGAGGGCGAGTCGCAGGGCCCGTCCGACAAGGCGGCGGCGTCCGGCAAGGCCGCGGGGTCCGAGAAGTCCGGCAAGGCCGAGAAGGCCGGCAAGGCCGCTTCGGCGGAGAAGGCCGCCGGGAAGCCCGCGCCGTCCGAGAAGGTCGCCGGGGCCGGTGAGACCGCCGAACTGTCCCAGTCCGCGGACGAAAAGGCGGACGCGGAGGCAGCCTCCGAGGCCGTCGAGAGCGCCGACAAGAATGCCAAGAACCTGACCTGACCTGGGAGTTCCCCCCGCTTCGGCCGCCCGCGCGATGCTCGCGCAGGGCGGCCGAAGCGCTGTTCGGACAGCCTTACTTTGCTGGAAATGCGCAGGTCAGACGGTCTACGGTCGGGGCAGACGAATCGAACGGAGGGGAACTGCCGTGAGCGCGACCACCCTGGAGCCCGAGGCCGGGCACCACCCCCGCATACCCGCTGCCGGGCACCACCGGGACGTGAACGGAGGCTGGCTGCGGCCCGCCGTGTTCGGGGCGATGGACGGCCTGGTCTCCAACTTCGCGCTGATGACCGGCGTGGTCGGCGGCGCGGCGTCCAGCGGCACGGTGGTGCTGACCGGGCTCGCCGGGCTGGTGGCCGGCGCCTGCTCGATGGCGGCGGGGGAGTACACCTCGGTGGCCTCGCAGGCCGAGCTGGTGCAGGCCGAGATCGAGGCCGAGCGGCTGGAGCTGAGCCGCAACCCGCACGGCGAGCTGGCCGAGCTGGCGCAGCTGTACATCTCCCGCGGGGTGGAGCCGGACCTCGCCCACGAGGTGGCCCGGCAGCTGTCCGCCAACCCGGACCAGGCCCTGGAGATCCACGCCCGGGAGGAGCTGGGCATCGACCCGAACGACCTGCCGTCACCGTGGGTGGCCGCCGGGTCGTCCTTCGTCTGCTTCGCGGTGGGCGCGCTGCTGCCGCTGCTGCCGTACCTGCTGGGGGCGACCTCGCTGGTGCCGGCGTTGCTGCTGTCGGTGGTGGGGCTGTTCCTGTGCGGCGCGGTGGTGGCCCGGGTGACGGCGCGCAGCTGGTGGTTCAGCGGGCTGCGGCAGCTGGTGCTGGGCGGGGCGGCGGCCGGGGTGACGTATCTGCTGGGGTGGCTGATCGGCGGGCACGTCGGCTAGGTGCACTCGTTCGGCCGGGGTGTGTGACGACCCGGAGGAGTGCATGACTATGCCAGGTAGTGCGTGACGTTCCGCACATGGCCGCCGGGCGGTGCCTGGCCTAGTCTCACCATCCGGGCTTCGGGGCCGAGGATTCGCATCCGTGGGTGAGCCCTCGGGATCGATTCACAGGCGTCCTTGATCGTCCCGTGTGGCGATCGGGTTTCGCCCCTGTTTCAGGCGGCCGACCGCCGGGCACAATCGAGGGGACGCGCATTGTGGCGCGTCCTCTCATTCCCCCCTTGACCTGCGGATCAGTCCGCCATGTGGACGAGATATTCCACTTCCCGGGATCTTGGGCATCATGTAACTTGCACGAAATCGCATCAGGGCCAACGTCGTCCCTCCTTGCACCACACAGCCGAAAGACGACGACGGGAGAGCCGATGCTGCCTGCATCCATGCACTCCGCCAACGAGCCCCAGGCCGGCGCAGCCCGCCAGCCGTACGCGCTCGTTCCGGATGCGCGACCTACCGCTCAGGGCCTGTACGACCCGCGAAACGAGCACGACGCCTGCGGCGTCGGTTTCGTCGCCACGCTGACCGGCATCGCCGACCACACCATCGTCGAACAGGCGCTGACCGTCCTGCGCAACCTGGAGCACCGCGGCGCCACCGGCGCCGAGCCGGACTCCGGTGACGGCGCCGGCATCCTCACCCAGATCCCGGACGCCTTCCTGCGCGGCAAGGTCGACTTCGAGCTCCCCGCCGCCGGCTCCTACGCGGTCGGCATCGCCTTCCTGCCCGACGAGGACGCCGCCGACGCGGACGCCGTCGCCCGGATCGAGGCCATCGCGGCCGAGGAGGACGTGACCGTCCTCGGCTGGCGCGACGTCCCCGCCACCCCGGACCTGCTCGGCGCCACCGCCCGCAGCGTCATGCCGCGCTTCCGGCAGCTCTTCCTCGCCAAGGACGGCCTGGCCGGGATCGAGCTCGACCGGACCGCCTTCGTCGTCCGCAAGCGCTCCGAGCGCGAGGTCGGGGTCTACTTCCCGTCGCTGTCCGCGCGCACCATCGTCTACAAGGGCATGCTGACCACCGGCCAGCTGGAGCCCTTCTTCCCCGACCTGTCGGACCGCTCCTACGCCTCCGCCGTCGGCCTGGTGCACTCGCGCTTCTCCACCAACACCTTCCCGAGCTGGCCGCTCGCCCACCCGTACCGGTTCGTCGCCCACAACGGCGAGATCAACACGGTCAAGGGCAACCGCAACTGGATGAGCGCCCGCGAGTCCCAGCTCGCCACCGACCTCATCCCCGCCAACCGCAACGGCCGGGGCCTGGAGCGGATCTTCCCGGTCTGCACCCCGGACCACTCCGACTCCGCCTCCTTCGACGAGGTCCTGGAGCTGCTCCACCTCGGCGGCCGCTCGCTGCCGCACTCGGTGCTGATGATGATCCCGGAGGCGTGGGAGAACCACGCCACCATGGACCCGGCCCGCCGCGCCTTCTACCAGTACCACTCCAACCTGATGGAGCCCTGGGACGGCCCGGCCTGCGTCACCTTCACCGACGGCAACCAGATCGGCGCCGTGCTCGACCGCAACGGCCTGCGCCCGGCCCGCTACTGGATCACCGAGGACGGCCTCGTCGTCCTCTCCTCCGAGGTCGGCGTGCTCGACATCGACCAGGAGAAGGTCGTCAAGAAGGGCCGGCTGCAGCCCGGCCGGATGTTCCTCGTCGACACCGCCGAGGGCCGCATCGTCGGGGACGAGGAGATCAAGTCCTCCCTCGCCGCCGAGCACCCCTACGCGGAGTGGGTCGGCGCCGGGCAGATCCAGCTCGCCAAGCTGCCCGAGCGCGAGCACATCTTCCACACCCACGCCTCGGTCACCCGCCGCCAGCAGACCTTCGGCTACACCGAGGAGGAGCTGCGGGTCATCCTCGCGCCGATGGCCAAGACCGGCGGCGAGGCGCTCGGCTCGATGGGCACCGACTCGCCGATCGCCGCGCTCAGCGAGAAGCCGCGCCTGCTGTTCGACTACTTCGTCCAGCTCTTCGCGCAGGTCACCAACCCGCCGCTGGACGCCATCCGCGAGGAGCTCGTCACCTCGCTGCTCAGCAACCTCGGCCCCGAGGGCAACCTGCTGGCCGCCGAGGCCGCCGCCTGCCGCTCGGTCGGCATCACCTTCCCGGTGATCGACAACGACGAGCTGGCCAAGCTCGTCCACATCAACCACGACGGCGACCAGCCCGGCCTCAAGGCCGTCACGCTCTCCGGCCTCTACAAGGTCGCCGCCGGCGGCCAGGGCCTGGCCGCCCGGCTGGCCGAGATCGCCGCCGAGGCCGACGCCGCGATCGCCGACGGCGCCCGGATCGTCGTGCTCTCCGACCGGCACTCCGACGCCGAGCACGCCCCGATCCCCTCGCTGCTGCTCACCTCCGCGATCCACCACCACCTCATCCGCACCAAGCAGCGCACCCAGGTGTCGCTGCTGGTCGAGGCCGGCGACGTCCGCGAGGTGCACCACGTCGCGCTGCTGATCGGCTACGGCGCCGGCGCCGTCAACCCGTACCTGGCCATGGAGTCCGTCGAGGACCTCGTCGCCCAGAAGGTCTTCATCCAGGGCGTCGAGGCCGAGAAGGCCATCAAGAACCTGATCAAGGCGCTCGGCAAGGGCGTGCTCAAGGTCATGTCCAAGATGGGCATCTCGACCGTCGCCTCCTACCGCGGCGCCCAGGTCTTCGAGGCCATCGGCCTCTCCCAGGAGCTGGTCGACGGCTACTTCGCCGGCACCACCACCAAGCTCGGCGGCATCGGCCTGGAGGAGATCGCCAAGGAGACCGCCGCCCGCCACGCCAAGGCCTACCCGGCCTCCGGCATCCCGGCCGCGCACCGCGCGCTGGAGATCGGCGGCGAGTACCAGTGGCGCCGCGAGGGCGAGCCGCACCTGTTCGACCCGGACACCGTCTTCCGGCTCCAGCACTCCACCCGCAACCGCCGGTACGACATCTTCAAGCAGTACACGGACCGGGTGAACGAGCAGTCCACCCGCCTGATGACGCTGCGCGGCCTGTTCCAGCTGGACGCCCTCGGCCGGACCCCGATCCCGGTCGAGGAGGTCGAGCCCGTCTCCGAGATCGTCAAGCGCTTCTCCACCGGCGCCATGTCGTACGGCTCCATCTCCCTGGAGGCGCACGAGACCCTCGCCATCGCGATGAACCGCCTCGGCGGCAAGTCCAACACCGGCGAGGGCGGCGAGGACCCGGACCGCCTGTACGACCCGCAGCGCCGCTCGGCCATCAAGCAGGTCGCCTCCGGCCGCTTCGGCGTCACCTCCGAGTACCTGGTCAACGCCGACGACATCCAGATCAAGATGGCCCAGGGCGCCAAGCCCGGCGAGGGCGGCCAGCTGCCCGGCCACAAGGTCTACCCGTGGGTCGCCAAGACCCGGCACTCCACCCCGGGTGTCGGCCTGATCTCGCCGCCGCCGCACCACGACATCTACTCGATCGAGGACCTGGCGCAGCTCATCCACGACCTCAAGAACGCCAACCCGGCCGCCCGCATCCACGTGAAGCTGGTCTCCGAGGTCGGCGTCGGCACGGTCGCCGCGGGCGTCTCCAAGGCGCACGCCGACGTGGTGCTGGTCTCCGGGCACGACGGCGGTACCGGCGCCTCCCCGCTGACCTCGCTGAAGCACGCGGGCGGCCCCTGGGAGCTCGGCCTCGCCGAGACCCAGCAGACCCTGCTGCTCAACGGCCTGCGCGACCGCATCGTCGTGCAGACCGACGGCCAGCTCAAGACCGGCCGCGACGTCGTCATCGCCGCGCTGCTCGGCGCCGAGGAGTTCGGCTTCGCCACCGCGCCGCTGGTCGTCTCCGGCTGCATCATGATGCGCGTCTGCCACCTGGACACCTGCCCGGTCGGCGTCGCCACCCAGAACCCGGTGCTGCGCGAGCGCTTCTCCGGCAAGCCCGAGTTCGTGGTCAACTTCTTCGAGTTCATCGCCGAGGAGGTCCGGGAGATCCTCGCCGAGCTGGGCTTCCGCACGATCGAGGAGGCCGTCGGCCACGCCGAGCACATCGACGCGGCCGCCGCCATCGACCACTGGAAGGCCGCCGGGCTCGACCTGGCCCCGCTCTTCCACGTCCCGCAGCTGCCCGAGGGCGCGGCCCGCCACCGCACCACCTCCCAGGACCACGCGCTCGACAAGGCCCTGGACAACCAGCTGATCACGCTCGCCGAGGACGCCCTGGAACGCGGCGAGACCGTCCGCATCCAGCTGCCGATCCGCAACGTCAACCGCACCGTCGGCACCATGCTCGGCCACGAGGTGACCAAGCGCTACCGCGGCGAGGGCCTGCCCGAGGGCACCATCGACGTCACCTTCACCGGCTCCGCCGGGCAGTCCTTCGGCGCCTTCGTGCCGCGCGGCGTGACCCTGCGGCTGGAGGGCGACGCCAACGACTACGTCGGCAAGGGCCTCTCCGGCGGCGTCGTGATCGTCCGCCCGGCCCGCGACGCCGCGGCCATCGGCAACGACGCGCAGAACCACGTCATCGCCGGCAACACCATCGGCTACGGCGCCACCTCCGGCCGGATCCACCTGCGCGGCAAGGCCGGCGAGCGCTTCGCCGTCCGCAACTCCGGCGCCACCCTGGTCGTCGAGGGCGTGGGCGACCACGGCCTGGAGTACATGACCGGCGGCCGGGTCGTCATCCTCGGCGAGACCGGGCGCAACCTGGCGGCCGGCATGTCCGGCGGCATCGCCTACGTCCTGGACCTGCGCCCCGCGAACGTCAACGACGGCCTGGTGGGCATCGAGGCCCCCTCCGCCGCCGACCGCGACTGGCTGCGCGAGACCGTGCAGCAGCACTACGAGGAGACCGGCTCCACCGTCGCCGCCGAACTCCTGGCCGACTGGGGCAGCGGGGTCTCCCGCTTCTCCACGATCATGCCGACCGACTACAAGGCAGTGCTCGCCGCCAAGGACGCCGCTGAGCGCGACGGCCTCTCCGAGGCCGAGACCACTCGCAAGATGATGGAGGCGGCTAATGGCTGACCCCAAGGGCTTCCTGACCACGCCCAAGCAGCTGGCCGAGCGGCGCCCCGTCGACGTGCGCCTGCGGGACTGGAACGAGGTCTACGTCGAGCGCAGCCTCCTGCCGATCATCACCGAGCAGGCCGGCCGCTGCATGGACTGCGGCATCCCGTTCTGCCACAACGGCTGCCCGCTCGGGAACCTCATCCCCGAGTGGAACGACCTCGCCTACCGGGACGACTTCGTCGGCGCGATCGAGCGGCTGCACGCGACCAACAACTTCCCGGAGTTCACCGGCCGCCTCTGCCCGGCGCCCTGCGAGTCGGCCTGCGTGCTCGGCATCAACCAGGACGCGGTGACCATCAAGAACGTCGAGGTCACCATCATCGACAAGGCCTGGGACCGCGGCGGCGTCACGCCGCAGGTCCCGGAGCGGCTGTCCGGCAAGACCGTCGCCGTCGTCGGCTCCGGCCCGGCCGGCCTGGCCGTCGCCCAGCAGCTCACCCGGGCCGGGCACACCGTCGTCGTGTACGAGCGCGCCGACCGCGTCGGCGGCCTGCTGCGCTACGGCATCCCCGAGTTCAAGATGGAGAAGCGCCACATCAACCGCCGCGTCGAGCAGATGCGCGCGGAGGGCACCCGCTTCCGCACCGGCGTGCACGTCGGCGAGGACATCACCGGCCAGCAGCTGCGCGAGCGCTTCGACGCCGTCGTCGTCGCCGCCGGCGCCACCACCGCACGCGACCTGGCGGTGCCCGGGCGCGAGCTCAAGGGCGTCCACCAGGCCATGGAGTACCTGCCGCTGGCCAACAAGGTGCAGGAGGGCGACTTCGTCGAGTCGCCGATCAGCGCCAAGGGCAAGCACGTCGTCGTCATCGGCGGCGGCGACACCGGCGCCGACTGCGTCGGCACCGCCCACCGCCAGGGCGCGGCCTCCGTCACCCAGCTGGAGATCATGCCGCGGCCCTCCGAGGAGCGCCCCGGCCACCAGCCCTGGCCGACCATGCCGATGACCTACAAGGTCACCTCCGCGCACGAGGAGGGCGGCGAGCGGATCTACTCCGTGAACACCACCCGCTTCACCGGCGACGAGGACGGCAACGTCCAGGAGCTGCACCTCGTCGAGGTCGAGTTCAGGGACGGCCGCTTCGAGCCCGTCCCCGGCACCGAGCGGGCCGTCCCGGCGCAGCTCGTCACCCTGGCCATGGGCTTCACCGGCACCGACGTCCGCAACGGCCTGGTCGAGCAGCTCGGCGTGGACCTGGACGCGCGCGGTAACATTGGCCGCGACGGCCGGTTCGCCACCAATGTCGATGGCGTCTACGTCTGCGGAGACGCCGGCCGCGGTCAGTCGCTGATCGTCTGGGCCATCGCGGAAGGCCGCTCGGCCGCAGCCGCGGTGGACAAGTACCTCGGCGGCAAGACCCCACTGCCGGCCCCGATCCGTCCCACCGACCGCCCGCTGGTCGTCTGACGGGCCGACCGGCCCCCCGAACCCCCGGTGCCGCATCGCCGGGAGCTCAACCCGCTGCCCCCGCCAGAGTCGCCGGGCCAACGCGGTCTCCTGGCGCCTGCCCTCTTCCCCGACCAGTTGGAGGGCGGGCGCCGTCGCGTTCCCCCGCCTTACCCTGAAGCTGGCGGGCCCGTCAAGGGTCGTGTCAACTCTCAGACATTTCCCAGGACTTGGGTCTACCGTAGGCCCGTTCCGGACGCCGCGCGGGAGGGCCTGACCGGACGGACTGTTGTTCGCCGGTGCCAGGTGGCAGACTGCCGCCGACGGCCGGGGGGCTGCTGCGCGAGTGCGGAGGTTGACGCGATGAGCACGACTCAGACAAGCGGAGGCGCCACGGTACGGCGCCTGCTGCTCGGCACCCAGCTGCGCAAGCTCCGCGAGGCCAGGGGCGTCAGCCGCGAGGAGGCCGGCTACTCGATCCGCGCCTCCGAGTCCAAGATCAGCCGGATGGAACTCGGCCGGGTCGGCTTCAAGGAACGCGACGTCGCCGACCTGCTCACCCTCTACGGAGTCGAGGCCGAGCAGGAGCGCGCCACCGTCCTCGGACTCGTCCGGGACGCCAACGCCACCTCCTGGTGGCACGAGTACGGCGACGTGCTGCCCGCCTGGTTCCAGAACTACGTCGGCCTGGAGGAGGCCGTCGCCGAGATCCGCAGCTACGAGGTCCAGTTCGTCCACGGGCTGCTCCAGACCGCCGACTACGCCCGCGCCGTCATCGCCGCCGGCGGCCACGTCACCGACCCCGGCGAGATCGAACGCCGCGTCGAGGTCCGGCTCAAACGCCAGGCCCTGCTCACCGCCGAGAGCGGCCCCCGCCTGCTCGCGATCCTCGACGAGGCCGCGCTGCGCCGCCCCTGGGGCGGCCCCGAGCTGATGCGCAACCAGATCGACCGGCTGCTCGAACTCGGCGAACTGCCCAACGTCCGGCTCCGGGTGCTGCCGCTGGGCTGCGCCGGACTGAGCGCCGAGAGCGGCGCCTTCACCGTGCTCGGCTTCGCCGAACCCGAACTCGCCGACGTCGTCTACGTCGAACAGTTCACCACCGCGCTCTACCTCGACAAGCCAGCCGAGGTCGCCGAGTACCGCCACGCCATGGAAGGACTGCTCGCCGACAGCCTCGACCCCGAACAGACCCGGCAGCTCCTGTACTCCGTACGCCAAGAGCTGTAAGACGTCAGTACGATGATGCCCAATCAGACCGGGCCGTAGCGGCTCGCCCGCCGACGTTCCCCGAACCGGCACGAGAGGGATCAGATGTCGTACTTCTCCGAGTTGGCGCTGCAGTACATCGACGGCGAATGGTGCAGCGGCAGCGGCTCCTGGGACATCGTCGACGTCGACCCCTACACCGGCGACAAGCTCGCCACCATCACCGTCGCCACCATCGCCGAGGTCGACCGGGCCTACCGGGCCGCCGAACGGGCCCAGAAGCAGTGGGCCGCCACCACCCCCTACGCCCGCCGGCTCGTCTTCGAACGCGTGCTGCGCCTGATCGAGGAGCGCGAGGAGGAGATCACCCGCGCCATCATGGCCGAGCTCGGTGGCACCGCGCTCAAGGCCGCCTTCGAACTCTCCCTGGTCAAGGACATGCTGCGGGACTGCCTGCGGGTGTCCCTGGGCCTGGAGGGCCGGCTGCTGCCCTCGATCACGCAGGGCCAGGAGAACCGCCTCTACCGGCTGCCGGTCGGCGTCGTCGGCGTGATCAGCCCGTTCAACTTCCCGCTGTACCTCTCGATCAAGGCCGTCGCCCCCGCCCTCGCGCTCGGCAACGGCGTGGTGCTCAAGCCGCACCAGGAGACCCCGATCGTCGGCGGCACCCTGATCGCCCGGCTCTTCGAGGAGGCCGGCCTGCCGGCCGGGCTGTTCAACGTCGTGGTCACCGACATCGCCGAGATCGGCGACGCCTTCATCGAGCACCCCGTGCCCAAGGTCATCGCCTTCACCGGCTCCGACCGGATCGGCCGGCACGTCGCCACCGTCGCCGCCGCCAACTTCAAGCGGACCGTGCTCGAACTCGGCGGCAACAGCGCGCTGATCGTGCTCGACGACGCCGACCTCGACTACGCCGTGGACGCCGCCGTGTTCAGCCGCTTCGCCCACCAGGGCCAGGTCTGCATGGCCGCCAACCGCGTCCTCGTCGACCGCTCCGTCGAGGCCGAGTTCACCGCCAAGTTCGTCGCGAAGATCTCCTCGCTCACCGTCGGCGACCCCAAGGACCCGGCCACCCAGATCGGCCCGCTGATCAACCCCGTCCAGGCCGACACCATCACCGCCCAGGTCGACCAGGCCATCGCCGCCGGCGCCACCGCACTGCTGCGCGGCACCACCGTCGGCAGCCTGATGGAGCCCGTCGTCCTCACCGGCCTGGCCGAGGACGCGCCGATCCTCCAGCGCGAACTCTTCGGCCCGGTCGTGCTCGTGGTGCCCTTCGACGGCGAGGACGAGGCCGTCCGGCTCGCCAACGACAGCCCCTTCGGGCTCAGCGGCGCGGTGCACACCGGCGACGTCGAGCGCGGCGTCCGGGTCGCGCACCGGATCGAGACCGGCATGATCCACGTCAACGGCGGGACCATCGCCGACGAGCCGGCGGTGCCGTTCGGCGGGGAGAAGAACTCCGGCATCGGGCGGCTCAACGGGGAGTCCACGGTGGACGCGTTCACCACCGTGAAGTGGATCTCCGTCCAGCACGGGCGCACGGCCTTCCCGTTCTGAGCGGTGCTGGTCCGGGCGTTCTTGTTCCGGGCGTCTTCGTTCTGACGGTGCCGCCTCGGGCGGTGCGGGTCGCCCGGCGGCAGCTGCCGGGCGACCTGATCGGTCAGGCCGGGTAACGGATGAGACCGTCGGTGGCGAGCTCGAAGCCGAAGGGAGTGGGGATCGGCACCCGGTCGCCGAAACTGCCGGTCCAGCGTTGGCGGTAGGCGCCGTCGGAGGGCTCGGAGTAGAGGGTGATGTCGCCCTTGCGCGGATCGATCAGCAGGTACAGCGGGATCCGCATCTGCGGGTAGTCGCGCACCTTGCCGACCAGGTCGTTCTCCGGGTTCGACGGCGAGACGATCTCCACCGCGATCGCCGCCTCCTCGGCCGGCACCTCGTTGCCGCCCAGTTCGACGACCGAGATCGGGATGTAGGTCAGGTCGGGGTTGCGCAGCTTGCCCACGTTCGGCGACGCCAGATCGGTGTTCTCGCTCGGCATCAGGTCGGACGGGCGACGCGCGTCGAACTGCTCGCGGATGAGCAGCAGGTTGCGCTGGTGGATCACCGATGGGCCGGCCATCATGATGATCTCGTCGCCGGAGATCTCGATCTTCCACCCGGCCGGAGGCGTCAGGCTTTGCGCGTAGGCCAGCAGCCGCGCGTGGCGCTCTGGGATCTGGAACTCGCTCATGGGCCCCATTCTTCCACTGCGAACAGCACGAAGGCCGTCGGCGCGGGACGGTTCGTCCCG
>NZ_JBHXMU010000023.1:0-113318 GCF_042720685.1 Kitasatospora sp. NPDC058492 | reverse complement strand
GCTCGGCGGCGGTCGGCGCGGCGGGCTCGGCGGCGGTCGGCGCGGCGGGCTCGGCGGCGGTCGGCGCGGCGGGCTCGGCGGCGAACTGCTGCTCGGCGACGGGCTGTTCGGCGGCGGCCGGGGCCGCCTCGGGGGCGGTCGGCGCCGGCGTGGCGGCCGAGGTCCCGGTCATGCTGTTGTCGGTCATACCAGCCGCTCCCATTGCTGCTTGGCGAGGTCCTTCACGACGTCGGGGTTCACCGGCTTGGGGTCGAAGACCTCGACCACCATCGCCACCGTGCCGCGTTGGGCTACGGCCTGGCCGTAGTAGTACCGATCGGCGCTGTCGGCCCAGTACCTGGGTGTCTCGTCCACCCGGTAGCCGCCGTTGGCGCCGTCGGCGAACGGCTTCAGGTTGCGGGTGGTGCCGACGGCGTGCGTGGCGGCTTCGTTGGCGCGGTCCGGCGCGTACTGGACCAGCGACACGCGGTACCTGGCGTCGCCCTTCTTCCAGTCCACCTCGGCCGCGCGCCGGAAGCCCCGGGAGTTCAGGTCCTTGAAGTCGCGGACCGCGCTGTCGCTGTGCTCGGCGAGCTCGCCGACCGACACCCAGCTCGGCTTGTCCGGGAATTCTCCCCAGGCGGCGCTGCCGTCCGGGGCGCCGATCAGCAGTTTGAGCAGGTCGCCGTCGATGGCCAGCGGCTTGGGCTGCTGGGCGGCGAAGGCGGTCGGGTCGACCGCCACGGCCGGGTAGGACGGGCGCGCGACCTGGATCGGCGGCAGCGGCGTCGGCGGGCGCTGGGCCTGGACGGCGTAGCCGACGCCGCCGCCGACCAGGGTGCCCAGCACCAGGCCGGACACCGCCAGCAGCACCGGGCGCGGGCGGCGCGGGGCGCGGGGCGCCCGCTCGGGGCCGGCCGACAGGAGCTCGGGGGCCGGCGCGTCGGACGGCACTTCAGTGGCGAACTGCGGTGCAGTGAAAGGAAGTTCAGCGGAAGACGGTTCGGCGGGCATGGCGGCGGGCCGCGGCGGGGCGGCGGGCGCCGGCGCGGTGCCGGGCGGGGGCAGCGCGGGTTCGGTGGTCACGGGGTGGCTCCAGAGGAGGGTGGGGAGGACGGCGTCGGGGCGGGCGGCGGCGCGGGTTCAGCCGCGTTCAGCTGCGTTCAGCCGCCGGAGGCGAGCCACTCGCGCTGGCGCTTCATCAGCCCGCTCAGCAGCGCCTTGTCCGGTGTCCCCTTCACCTCGACGTCGATCGTGTACTGGACGTCGCCCTGGCTGGAGATGCCGGTCATCGAGCCGGTGTACGCCTGCTGCTTGGGCTTGTGCAGGTAGCCGTGGGCGTTCGGGTCGCCGTCGATGTCGATCGGGTCCTGCGACTTGAGGGTGTATCCCTGGACGAACTCGCGCGCCATCGAGGTGGAGCCGAAGCGCAGCAGGGTGACGGTGACCTCGGCCTTGCCGTCGGCCGTCCGGTACATCCGGGTGGCGCCCGACTGGTAGCCGTACGAGCCGAGGATGTCCATGATGCCGTCCTGCTTGCCGAACAGGTCGGTGACGTCGTCGTTGGTCATGGTCATCCCGTCCGCGGGCCCGTACGACTCGCCGCCGTCCGGGATCGGGAGCAGGAAGTAGCGCAGGTCGCCCTCGTGCTTGCCGCCGTTGACGCTCCCCTTGACGGTGCTGGCCGGTTTGGGGGTGGTCGGGGCGGCGGTGGGCGTCGGCACCGGTACCGGGGTGGCGGAGGGCGTCGGGCTCGGGCTGGCGGTGGTGGTGGTGGCCGGCGCGGGTGCGGCGGCGGCCACCGGGCGGGCGTCCGGCCTGCCGACGGCGACGGTCACCGCGGCGCTGGTCGCCGTGACGGCGAGCAGGCCGGCGGTGGCCAGTACGACGCCGACGGCGCGCGGCAGCCGGCGCGCGGCCGGTTCGGGTGCGACGGCGTGCTGCGGCGCAACGCCGGGCTGCTCCGCAACGGCGGCGTGCTCCGGTACGGCGGGGTGCTGCGGCGCAGCGGGGTGCTGCGGTGCGGCGGCCGGTTGCGGCGCAGCGTCGGGCTGCTCCGGAACGGCGGCTGTTTCGTTTTCGGGCGCGGACAAGGAACTCCCCCGGGAGAATGTGGGATCTCGCGCGCGGACTCCCTCGCAAACCGCTCCCCCGGCGGTTCTCCGGACCGTCCATCACGCGTCTCAGCAGGCATTATGAGAGACCGTTCGCACCGCTGCCAACAAAGTTAATCGCCGCACTCCGGTCCAATACTCGATGAATCGGACACGTCGTGATGTAACCGCAACAGGCGATCCGGGCACGGTACCGCGGTACCGTGCCCCATCCGATGATCGGTCCGGGGTACCACGGATCGCGCCGGCGCCGCACCTAGCGTGGAGTGTGAGGGAGGCCGGGACGGTCCGGCCCCGGAGCGTAGGGGTGAGCGATGATCGAGGCGCACCAGCTGACGAAGCGGTACGGGGAGAAGACCGCCGTCGACCGGCTCGACTTCACGGTCAGGCCCGGCACGGTCACCGGCTTCCTCGGGCCCAACGGCGCCGGGAAGTCCACCACCATGCGGATGATCGTCGGACTGGACGCGCCCACCAGCGGCTCGGTGCGCGTCAACGGGCGCCGTTACGCCGCGCACGCGGCGCCGTTGCAGGAGGTCGGGGCGCTGCTGGAGGCCAAGTCGATCCACCCGGGGCGCTCCGCGTTCAACCACCTCATGGCCCAGGCGCACACCCACGGCATCCCGCGCTCGCGGGTGGAGGAGGTCGTCGAGCTGACCGGGCTGCAGTCGGTGGCCAGGAAGCGTGCCGGGGCGTTCTCGCTGGGCATGGGCCAGCGGCTGGGGATCGCGGCGGCGCTGCTGGGCGACCCGGCGACGGTGATGCTGGACGAGCCGGTCAACGGCCTCGACCCGGAGGGCGTGCTGTGGATCCGCAACCTCCTCACCTCGCTGGCCGCCGAAGGCCGCACCGTCTTCGTGTCCTCGCACCTGATGAGTGAGGTCGCGCTGGTCGCCGACCACCTGATCATCGTCGGGCGGGGCCGGCTGCTGGCCGACACCACCGTGCAGGACCTGGTCCGCCAGGCCGGCGGCGACGTGGTGAAGGTGGCCAGCGCCGATCCGGCCCGGCTGCGCGCGGCGCTGGCCGGGCCCGGGGTGGAGGTCACCGGCCGTTCCGGTTCGGAGGAGCTCCTCGTCACCGGCCTGGCCGCGCGGGAGATCGGCCTGCGGGCCGCCGAGCAGGGCATCGCCCTGTTCGAGCTCACCACCCGCACGGTCTCCCTGGAGGAGGCGTTCATGGAGCTGACCAGGGACGCCGTGGAGTACCACGGCACCACCACCGCGACCGGGCCCGCCGCCAGTGCGGGTGCCGGCGCCGAGTCCCCGAGGAGCGCGGCATGAGCACCATCGCACCGAGCCAGACGTCCGCGGCCGCCGACCGGCGGCCCGCGCGCCCCGCCTACCGGGTGACGCCCGTGCGCGTGCTGCGCTCGGAGTGGGCCAAGCTGTGGTCGCTGCGCTCGACCTGGATCACGCTGGGCCTGGGCCTGCTGTTCCTGGTCGCGTTCGGGCTGATCGCCGCGTTCCAGTTCAAGTCGAGGATCACCTCGGGGCGCCCGATGGACCGGGGGGACTTCGCCGACGCCAGTGCCCTGAGCCTGTCGCTGTTCGGCACCAACTTCGCGCAACTGGCGTTCGGCGTCCTGGGCGTGCTGGTCGCCGCGGGCGAGTACTCCACCGGCATGATCCGCTCCACCCTGGCCGCGGTGCCGCGCCGGCTGCCGGTGCTGTGGTCCAAGGCGGCGGTGTACGGCGTGGTGGTGCTGCTGCTCGGCACCGTCGGGGTGTTCGTCGCCTTCGCGGCCGACAGCGGCATCCTCTCCGGCACCCGCGCGGCGATGACGTTCTCCGACGCCGGCGTCCTGCGCGGCCTGCTGGGGGCCGGGCTCTACCTCGCCCTGGTGGGCGTGATCGGCGTCGCGCTGGGCGCGCTGCTGCGGTCGGTGGCGGGCGGCATCTCGGTGCTGGTGGCCTCGCTGATGCTGGTCCCCGGCCTGATCTCGCTGCTGCCCTCGTCCTGGCAGGACCA
The DNA here is from genome assembly GCF_042720685.1 of Kitasatospora sp. NPDC058492. NCBI lineage: Bacteria > Bacillati > Actinomycetota > Actinomycetes > Kitasatosporales > Streptomycetaceae > Kitasatospora > Kitasatospora sp. NPDC058492. The sequence continues at coordinate 109,254 of NZ_JBHXMU010000023.1, read as the reverse complement.
CATCAGCCCCTACCTGCCCAGCAACGCGGGCCAGGCGTTGTTCGCCCTGCACCACGACGCGACCACGCTGTCGCCCGCCGCGGGGCTGGCGGTGTTCCTGCTGTGGACGGTGCTCGCCCTGGCGGGCGCGGCCGTGCGGCTGGTGCGCAGCGACGCCTGAGGACTGGGAGACTGCGTGGACGTCCCGGTGCGGTGCCCGTTCGAGTCGGGTGCCGCACCGGGCGCGTTTCGTTTCCGTTTCCGTATCCGTTTTCGTGTCCGTTCCGGGATGAGGCTGGACGAAGGTGACGACCGTTGCGGATGAGCTGGACGAAGGTGACGACCGTTGCGGATGAGCTGGACGAAGGTGACGCCGTGAGCGAGCACGACACCGCCGCGGGGGCGGGGGGCGACCCGCTGTCGGGGCACCCGGTGTTCGCGCGCCTGGCCCGGCTGGGGCAGCGGGCGCGGCAGGCGGACCGCGACCACCCGTGGGTACTGGACACCGCGGTGGTGGCCGCGGTCTTCCTGCTGTTCTGCCTGCCGGACCTGCTGCCCTTCCACGACGGCGGGGAGCGGGCGCGCGAGCACCGGATCGTCTTCGCCCGCCCGCCGCTGGCGGCGATGCTGGCCTTGCAGGCGGGGCTGCTGCTGCCGCTGCTGTGGCGCCGGCGGCACCCGGCGGCGGCGTTCGCGGCGGTCGCCGCAGTGTTCGTCCTGCAGTGGTCGCTGGGGGTGGCGCTGCGCGCGGACGTCGCGCTGCTCGTCGCCCTCTACAGCCTGGCCCTGCACGGGAGCCTGCGGCACCTGGCATGGGCGTGCACGGCGATGGCCGGCGCGTCGGCGCTGGTCGCGGTGGAGCTGTCCGGCGGGCTGCCGGTCGGGGACGCGCTGTTCTTCCTGTTCAGCGCGGCGACGGCGGCGGTGGCCGTCGGCATCGCGGTGCGCATCCGCCGGGCCCAGCTCGCCGGGCTGCGCGAGCGGGCGGCGCGGCTGGAGGTCGAGCGCGACCAGCGCAGCCGGCTGGCCACCGCCACCGAGCGCACCCGGGTGGCCCGGGAGATGCACGACATCATCGGCCACAACCTGTCCGTGATCATCACCCTGGCGGACGGCGGCGCGTACGCGACCGAGGCCTCCCCCGAGCGGGGCCGGGAGGCGCTGCTGCTGATCGGGGAGACCAGCCGCCAGGCGCTGGGCGAGCTGCGGCGCATGCTCGGCGTCCTGCGCGACCAGGGCGGCGAGCAGGGCCCCGAGTTCACGCCGCAGCCGGGCATCGCCGACCTCGACGAGCTGTGCGCGCGCATCCGGGCCGCCGGGCCGCAGGTCGTGTACACCGCGCGCGGCGAGGTGGGGCGGCTGGACCGCGGGGTGCAGCTGATGGCGTACCGCATCGTCCAGGAGGCGCTCACCAACACCCTCAAGCACGCCGGGCCCGACACCCGGGCGCACGTGACGCTGGCCGCCGAGGGCGGCCGGCTGCGGGTGCGGGTGCGGGACGGCGGTCCGCCCGGCGGGGCGGCGCGGGGCGGCACGGCGGGCGAGGAGGGGCACGGTCTCACGGGCATGCGCGAACGCGCGGCCCTGTACGGGGGCACCGTCACCGCCGGGCCCGGGCCCGGGGCAGGATGGACCGTGGAGGCCGTCCTCGACCTCACCCCCGACGGGCCCGACGGACCCGACGGCCTCGGCGGACCCGGCGGACCCGGCGCCTTCACCTCCGATCCCGACCCCGACCCCGACCCGACAGGCGGCCTGACGTGACCACGGTCCTCATCGTCGACGACCAACCGCTCCAGCGGTACGGCTTCCGGATGCTGCTGGAGAGCCAGCCCGGCACGGAGGTCGTCGGCGAGGCCGCGCACGGCGCCGAGGCCGTACGCCTGGCGGCCGACCTGCGGCCCGACGTCGTCCTGATGGACATCCGGATGCCCGGCATGGACGGCATCGAGGCCACCCGGCGCATCGTCGCCACCGGCGGGCGCTCGCGCATCCTCGTCCTGACCACCTTCGACCTCGACGAGTACGCCCACGCCGCGCTGCGCGCCGGCGCCAGCGGCTTCCTCCTCAAGGACGCCCGCCCGGAGGACCTCCTGGCCGGGATCCGCGCCGTCTCCGAGGGCGACGCCGTCGTCGCCCCCGCCATCACCCGGCGCCTCCTGGACGCCTACGCCCACCACCTGCCCGTGCGCCCGCCCGGCGCGGCCGCCGAGGACGACCCGCGGCTGAACGCCCTGACCGAGCGCGAGCGCGAGATCCTGGTCGCGGTCGGCCGGGGCTGGACCAACGGCGAGATCGCGCAGCGCCTGGTGCTCGCGGAGTCGACCGTCAAGACGCACGTCAGCCGGGTGCTGTCGAAGATCGGCGCCCGGGACCGGGTGCAGGCCGTGATCTTCGCCTACGACCGCGGCCTGAACCGGCCGAACCCGCCGGCCTGAGCCGTCCCGCTCCTGCCGCGCCGCCCCTGCCGCGCCCCTGACGCCGCGGTGTCAGGGGCGCTTCTTCGGGGCGGCTTCGAGGTCGGTGGCGGCGGCGGCCAGGATGGCGCCGAAGACGTGGGCGATGAGGGGCTTGCCGACCCGGCGGGCGAAGGCCGCGCCGACGAGGGGGATCGGGAGCGCGAAGCCGGTCGTCCAGACGACCAGGGTGCCCTCGGGGACCTCCTCGAACGTCATCCGGCCGAACTCGTGCCGGGCCGGCGGGAAGCTGCGGTCGACGGTGTAGTCGAAGCCGTGCGGGGCGTTGTAGGCGGTGATCCGCTCGTTGAACCAGCCGATCAGCCAGGTGTGCAGCCGCACGGCGCCCACCCCGTAGGGCGCGCCCTCCCCGGGCCGGGCCAGGCGCGCCCTGAGCACGAACGGGGAGCGGGTGTAGTTGGTGCTCGTGGCGCACCAGTCGAACACCTCGGCGATCGGCGCCGCGACGACCCGTCGCACGGTCACGGTTTCCATGGCTCGTCCCTCTCCTGCAGCGGGGGGGCACGGGTGTCGGCCGCGCCCTGTTCACCGATGAAGACCGGACGCGGCCCGAAACCGTGACATCGGGCGGGTGCGGGCCCGGGGGCGACGATGCCGCCTGCCTACCGTTCGGCTCTGGGCGTGCGGGCCATGAGCAGGTCGACGGCGCGGTCGGTGGTGACGGTGCCGTCGAGGATGGCGACGACGAGTGCGGTGATGGGCATCTCGACCTGGTGTCGTCGGGCGAGGTCGAGGACGGCGTAGGCGGACTTGGCCCCTTCGGCGGTCTGGCCGGTGGCGGTGGCGGCCTGGTCGATGGTCAGGCCGCGGGCGAGGTGTTCGCCGAAGGTGCGGTTGCGGGAGAGCGGGGAGAGGCAGGTCGCGGTGAGGTCGCCGAGGCCGGCCAAGCCGGCGAAGGTCGCGGGGTCGGCGCCGAGCGCGGTTCCCAGGCGGGCGGTTTCGGCGAGTCCGCGGGTCAGGAGGGTGGCCTTGGCGTTGTCGCCGAGGCCGAGTCCGGCGGCCAGGCCGACGGCGAGCGCGATGACGTTCTTGACCGCGCCGCCGAGTTCGCAGCCGATGACGTCGGTGTGGGTGTAGGGGCGGAAGTACGGTGTACGGCAGGCCGCTTGGAGCCGGCGGGCCGCGTCGTGGTCGGTGCAGGCGATGACGCTGGCGGCGGGCTGGCGGGCGGCGATCTCGCGGGCCAGGTTCGGGCCGGACAGGACGGCGACGCGGGCGGGGTCGAGGGCTGCGCCCTGGGCGATGACCTCGCTCATGCGCCGGCCGGTGCCGAGCTCGATGCCCTTCATGAGGCTGACGACCAGGGTGTCCGGCTCGATCAGGGGCGCCCACGCGGCCAGGTTGGCCCGCAGGGTCTGGGAGGGGATGGACAGGACGGCGACGTCGGCTCCGGCCAGGGCGACGTCGGCTCCGGTGGTGGCCTTCACCGTGCCGGGCAGCGTGACGCCGGGCAGGTAGCCGGGGTTGACTCCCCGGGTGTTGATGCCGTCGGCGACCTCGGGGCGGCGCGCGTGCAGGACGACGTCGCATCCGGCGTCGGCGAGAACCAGCGCGAAGGCGGTCCCCCACGATCCGGCCGACAGTACGGCGACCCGGGCCATCCTCTACCTCCGCGTGCTGGTGGGGAGCTGAGGGGCAGCGTACTGGTGCCTTGGGGGCTGAGGCGCCGGTCAGCGGAGGCGCCGTGTCCGCCTGCCCGCACCTCTTCCAGGCGAAGGTGCCGAAGCTGTTCGACGCAAGGGTGACGGCCGTCGGCAACCGCCTGTTCGGCGTCCGGATCGACAGCCCCGACCTTGACTGGCGGCGCCGTCAGGACCGGATGACGTGCACCCCGATCGGCGTACCCGAGCCGGTCGCACGTTCGGTCGCCGCCTACCTCGGAGAACTTCGTCTGGTCTACGGCGCGTTCGACTTCGCCGTGACCGCCTCGGGCGACTGGTACTTCCTTGAATGCAACCCGAACGGCCAGTGGGCATGGCAGCCGGCCGAGACCACCGAGGCGATTTCCCGCGCCCTCGCCGACCAGCTACAGAAAGGCCGTGACGCATGAGCACGCCGGCTGAACTCCGCACCGCTCTGGCCGACAGGCTCACCGAGGACGGCACGCTGACCGAACGCGAGTGGGACAGTGCGGCGAGGGCCGTTCCGCGAGAGCTCTTCGTCGGAACCTACTTCGCTCCGGTCGCCGGCAGCGTCCCGACCAGCTACCGGTCCGTCCGTCAGGGCGAGCCCGGGTGGCTGGCCGGGATCTACGACGACCAGACGCTGGTGACCCAACTCGACGGCCGCATCGGGCCCGAGGACACCGCCGGGGAGACCGTGACAGGTATCCCGTCATCGTCGTCCACCCTCCCGTCCGTCGTACTGCGCATGTGGCAGCAGCTGGGCGCCGAGGCCGGGCACCGGGTACTGGAGATCGGTACGGGCACCGGGTACTCGACCGCCCTCGGCGCGCACCGCCTCGGGGACGCCGGCCTCACCAGCATCGAGTACGACCCCGCGGTCGGCGCGGCAGCGGCGGCGGCGATCAGGACTGCGGGATTCTCCCCCCGGCTGATCATCGGTGACGGGCTGCGCGGCGACCCGGACGGCGGGCAGTACGACCGGCTCATCGCCACCTGTTCCGTCCGGTACATCCCTCTCTCCTGGCTCCACCAGGTCAAGCCCGGCGGTCGAATCCTGGTCACCCTCTCCGGGTGGAGCTACGCGAACGCCCTCGTGCTGCTCGACGTGACCGGACCTGGCGAGGCCACTGGCCGGTTCCTGACCGGCCAAACCGGTTTCATGATCGCCCGCACGCACGACCGACCGCCCCGCCCGACGCTGGACCTCCTGCCCGGCAAGGAGCGTCCGACCCGCATCGACCCGGCGAAGCTGGACAGTTGGACGGGCGTTTGGGTAGCCCAGCTTGCCGCACCCGGGGCAATCCGCATGGGTGTGGGGGCTCAACAGATCCTCTGGGACCTGGCCACCGGATCGCAGGCCCGGACGGCGCCCGACCCCACCGGCGGGTGGACCGTGACCCAGCGCGGGCCCGTCGCCCTGTGGGACCACGTCGAGCAGACGGTTGAGACCTGGCAGGCGGCCGGTGAGCCGCACCAGGATCGCTTCGGGATCACCGTGTCGGCGGCCGGACAGCGGGTCTGGCTCGGCACCGAGGACGGGCCCGGATGGGATCTGCCCGTATAGGCCTGGCTCAGCCCCGCACCGAGCCTGTCGCACCGGACCGAAACCGTGGCTTCGGGTGGGGGCGTCCTCGGGGTGGCGAGGGTGAACGGGGAGAGGGGGCGGGGTGGGACGCGAGGCTGCTGTGGAGTGGGGGGCGCTGCACCGGCGGTGTGCGGTGGGTGTGGTGGCGGGGGTGGCGGTGCTGGGGGGCGCGGCCGGGCCGGTGGTGTGGGCGGGGTCGCAGGACCTGCCGGGCGATCGGCGGTGGTGGCTGGTGGTGTGCGGGGTCGCGCTGGTGGCGGCCGTCGGCGCCTCGCTGCCGCTGCTGCGTCGGGTCTCCACCACCGACTACGTCGTCTCCTGCGTGGCGCTGGTGCTGCTGCTGGTACTCGCCCTGGGCACGGTGTTCGCGGCGGCGCAGGCCGCCTACGCCGTCCGGACCAGGCTGCACGAACCGCCCCACGTCACGGCCACCGTGACGGGCTGCCGGACGACGGGCCGGGAGCTGGACGACCAGAACCAGGGCCACGACGTCTACGGCTGCACGTACCACTGGAGCGCCGGCGACCGGGAGTTCAGCGAGGAGCGGCCCACCGGGAAGCTGTATCCGGACGGCCACGAGACCAGGGTGTGGCTCGCCGGCGAGCGGATGATCACGAGCCGGCCCAGCCTGCTCGGGATCCCGCTGTGGATCGCGCTCGCCCTGGCCGGGCTGGCGGGCACGGTCCGGTTCTCGGCGTTCCTGGCCTGGAAGGCCCGCGACGTGGGCCTGAGGCGGTAGGCGGGTCCGACGGTTCCCGGGGGTGGCCGGAATCCGGGGTGGCGGGTGCGGTGCTCTGGCAGCATCGGGCGGATGGGGCAGTGGGAGGGGATCGGGCGGCGCTTCGTCGTGGGCGCGGGGTACGCGCTGTACCGGGGGCCGTTGGCGGACAGTACGTCACATCGGCACGCCGCGTTCCAGGTTGCCGTCGCGGCGGCGGGCGGCGAGGTGACGATCGTGGACGGGGCCGGGGTCCGCCACCGGGGCGCGGCGGTGGTGGTGGCGCCGATGGTGTGGCACCGGATGGCGCCGGTCCGGGGGGTGTCGGCGTTCTTCGTCGATCCGCACTGCGCGTTCGCGGACCGGCTGCGGGCGGGGTGCGGTGACGGTGTCACCGTGGCGCCCCAGTGGCGGGACCTGGTGGAGGAGGACCTGCAGCCGTCCGGGGTGCTGCCGTCGGCCGAGGTGGACGTGCGGCTGTGGGCGGCGATGGAGGCGCTGACGGACCACCGGGTCGCGCTGCCGGGGCTGGCGGCGCGGGTGGGGCTGTCGCCGCAGCGCCTGCGGGCGCTGGCGCGGCGGCAGTTGGGGGTGCCGCTGGCACGCTGGCGGATCTGGCGGCGGCTGGCCCGCGCCGCCGACGCGCTGGGCGAGGGGCGCACGCTCGCCGAGGCGGCGCTGGCGGGCGGCTTCGCGGACCAGGCGCACTTCAGCCGCCAGATGCGGGAGATGACGGGGCTGACGCCGTCGGCGGTGCTCCCGGTGCTGCGCGCCTCGGGCCCGGCGGGCGGCCCGGGCCGGGCAGGCAGTCCGGCGGGTGCCTCGGGCCGGGCGTAGCCTCGTCCGCATGTGTCTGATGGTGTGGATCGGAACCGAACAGCCCGTGCTGCCGATCCCCTGCGCCGCCGGTCCGCAGCTCGGGACCTGCTACTGCGGGGTTCGCGAGACTGCCGCCGACGCGCCCGTTCGAGCCCGCTTCACTTCACCGCACGTGACCTGCGTCGGCTCACACGAGGGCTGCGGCTGCGGGTTCAACAGCTCCCGGTTCGAGTGGGAGGGGTTCACCGACACGGCCGACGCGATGGCGCTCGTCGACGCGATGCGGGACGAGGAGCGCGAGGAGTTCCTCGCGCAGAAGCACTCACGGGAGTTCCTGGCGGCGCTGGTGTCCGCGGCCCTTTTGCACGGGCCGGTCGACATCTACATGTGCTGGGCCGGGGACGAGGACGAACCGCCCGACCGCGTGGAGAGCATCGAGGCACGCCGGCTGACGGAGTGCCTGACTCCGCTCCAGGAGCGGGTGAAGTACACGGCGCTCGGCTGAGCAGGAGGTGCGGGCCTGCCCGCGCGTCATCTCCCCCGGTCGCACGGGGAACCCGACGGGCGGGGAACCCGACGGGCGGCGCGGGCGCGGCCTACGCGCGGCGGGCGACGTAGAACGACAGCGAGCCGGTGAGCGTGGAGACGGTCTCGGTCTCGCGCACGCCGTGGAAGCCGGCCTCGGTGATCAGCCGGGGCAGGATGCCGTCGGCGTTGGGCTGGGTGTCCTCCTTGCCGTCCGCCAGTTGCACGATGCGGAACGCCAGGCGCATGGCGGCCGTGCGCTGGCGCCCGAAGTCGGCGATGACGAGCTTGCCGCCGGGGCGCAGCGCCGTGTGCATGGAGGCGAGGACGGCCTGTTTCATGGGGATGGGGCACTGGTGGAGGACGAGGCTGGAGACGACGGTGTCGGCCGTTTCGGCGCCCACGAGGTCGGCGACGGCGTCGCCCATGCCGATGTGCCATTCGGGGGTGACGCCGGCGGCGGCGGCCTTGCGGCGGGCCACTTCGAGGGTGGTGGGGTCGGGGTCGACGCCGATGACGCGGGCGCGTGGTTCGACGCGGCCGAGGAGGACGGCCAGGGAGCCGGTGCCGCAGCCGACGTCGAGGATCACGTCGTCGGGGCGGGGGGCCACGTGCATGGCGAGCAGGCTGCGCCACAGGCGTTCGCGGGTGAGGGAGACGATGGGGTCGTAGAGGCGTACGGGGCCGAGGCGGCCGGCGGCGGGGGTGAAGGCGCGATCGGTCATGAGGGTCAGTGTCGGCCGGGGGGTGTGGTGGCGTCTTGAACGAATCGCTCGCCGGGCGGGGCGGGTTGGGGGTTTCCGGGGCTGGTTGCGGGCCGGTTGCGGGGCTGGTTGCGGGGGTCGGGTTCCGGCCCTCCGCGGGCACATAGAAAGTCTATCGACATATGACGTTGGATGACTTATCGTGATCGTCGCGGTGGTCGGCGCGACCGGCCCGCCGCGACCACCGTTCGGCCCTGCGAGAGGACCTCCGTGCCCCGTCGTTCCCGCACGTCCACAGCACTCGGCATCAGCGCCACCGCCGTGGTGGCGCTGGCCCTGGCCGCGCCGCCCGCGCTGGCCGGGCCCGCGGCCGCCCCCGACCCGGTGCCCTCCCTGGTGGCCGGTCAGGACACCGCCGCCCCGCAGCTGGTCACCGGCCTGGCCGAGCCGGCCGCCGGCAGCCCCGCCGACGCCGCCCGCGCCCACCTCGCGGCCCACGCCGACCGCTACCACGTCGACCCCGGCGAGCTGGCCGAGGTCGGCTCCGAGAGCACCGCCGACGGCCGGCGCACCGTCAGGTTCGAGCAGCGCCACGACGGCGTGCCCGTGTTCGGCGCGCAGTACCTGGTGCACCTGACGGGCGAGGGCGCCGGGCAGCGCGTCGAGTCGGTCGGCGGCAAGTACTTCACCGGCCTGACCGTGCCGACCACCGCCACCGTCCCGGCCGCCGCCCTGCGGGACCTGGCGCTCGGCTCCGTCCAGGACCCGAAGGCCCGGGCCGCGGCCACCGCCGAGGACCACGGCCTGGTCGTCCTGCCGGACGGCGCCGGCCGGCTCGCCCAGCGCTTCACCGTGCACGCCGCCGACCCGGCGACCGGGGGGCCGGCGGCCCGCGAGGTCTTCGTGGACGCCACCGTCGGCGTGGTCGCCCTCGCCTACGACACCCGCGCCCCGCTCCCGGCGGGCGGCACCGACCAGCGCGCCGCCGCGGCCGGCCTCGAACCCGCCACCGGGACCGCACCGGACGCCCGCGGCAACTCCGCGAAGGTGAACATCGCCCGCCTGCCGGACGGCAGTTACCAGCTCACCGACCTCACCCGGCCCGCCACCATCACCACCTACGACGCGGGCGGCCGGGACGAGATGGACCTCGGCGGCGGCATCCCCGCCGACCTCCCCCCGGCCCACTCCCCCGGCCCGGACTTCCCGGCCTCCGCCGGCACCAGCGGCGCCACCGACGCCAGCGTCAACGCCGGTATCGTGTACGACTTCTACCACGACCGGTTCGGCCGCAACGGCCTGGACGGCAAGGGCGGCGCGATCACCTCCGTCGTCAACGTGTCCCAGGACGGCGCCCCCTACGCCAACGCGTACTGGGACGGGAAGAAGATGGTCTACGGCAGCGGGGGCCCCAACTACTACCCGTTCTCCGCCGCCCTCGACATCGCCGGGCACGAGATGACCCACGGCGTCATATCGAACACCGCCGACCTGGTCGGCATGGGCCAGGCCGGCGCGATGAACGAGGGGCTCGCCGACTACTTCGGCAACGCCATCGAGGTCACCGCCCGCGGCATGTCCATGAACGACCCGGCGGCGGCGCTGCTCGGCGAGAGCAAGTGCCGCACCGGCACCCCGCAGGCCTGCGCGGACCGGCGGATGGACGACCACCGCACCACCGTGGACGACTACCTCGGCGGCACGGTCGACAACGGCGGACAGCACCTCAACGCCACCATCTTCAGCGGCGCCCTGTGGGACATCCGGCGCACCCTCGACCCGCTCACCGCCGACCGGGTGGTCTACCGGGCGCTCACCGCCTACCTCACCCCGCTCGACGACTTCGTGGCCGGGCGCAACGCGGCACTGGCGGCCGGCCGCGACCTCGGCCTCAGCCACGCCCAACTGCGCACCGTGGCAGCCGCGTTCGACGCGCACGGGATCAAGGCCGGCTGGGAGAGCCGGATCGGCATGGACAGCCGCACGCTGGCACGCAACCTCTCCTACTCGATGGCGCCCCCGGCCGCCGGCGGCGGGCACTGGGTGGCGATGGCCCCCGCCCCCGACCCGGTCAAGGGCACGGGCGGCACCCTGCCCGGCACCACCGCGCTGTACACCGGCTCCACCACCGGGCGCGGCGCCCCCGTCCGACTCAGCCCCGACGACGGCCGCTACCACAGCTGGCCCTCCACCGACGGCACCAACGCCGTGTGGAAGGCCATCGGCACCACCGCCAAGGACCACAGCCGGGAGCTGCTGACCGCACCGCTGTCCGGCGCCGGCCCGGTCCGCAGCCTGTTCCTCGCCGACGGGAAGGAGCCCGGCAACCCGCAGGTCTCCGGCGGCGACATCGCCTTCACCGTGCACGACTTCGCCACCGGCCGCACCAGCCTGTGGCTGTCCCACGACGGGGCCCCCGCGGTCGAACTGCCGCTGGCCGACGGGCACCACCCGGACGACCTCACCCTCAAGGACGGCTACCTCGCCTGGACCGAGTCCTGGCAGGACGGGAAGCAGTACGTCACCGCGCCGACCGTCTACTCGATCGCCGCCGGCAAGGTCACCGCGCAGTACACCGCGCACGCCGCCCCCGGCGCCGCCGCGACCACCGCCTCCTCCGCCCGGCTCGCCGGCGGCCGGCTGCTGTGGCTGGACACCCCGGCCGGCGCGGCCGCCCGCGCCTCCATCCGCTCCGGCGCCCTGGACGGCTCCGGCGTGAACGAGGTGCTGGCCGCCGACTCGCCGAACGCCCCGACGCTCGGCAGCGACCTCACCGCCTCCGACCAGGCCGTCACCTACAAGGTCCAGAGCACCAAGCCCGCCGGCGGCTGGACCAACGCCGCGCTGCCCAAGCTCTGGCAGCTCCCGACCGGCGGCGGCACCCCGCAGCGCCTCTCCTGCGACCGGGGCGGCCAGGACCAGCCCGCGGCCGACCAGGGCACCCGGGTGGTCTGGCTGGACTCCACCCCCGGCCGCACCGACCTGGTCGTGCGCGACCGCGCGGCGGGCACCTGCTGACCACCTTTCCCTGACCCCCACCCCCCAGGGGTCCGGCCCGGCGCGGACGGCTCACAGCCAGCCGCGCCGGGCCGCCTGCACGCCCGCCTGGAAACGCGTGGTGGCCCCCAGCTGGGCCAGCAGCGCCGAGACCCGGCGCACCACCGTGCGCCGCCCCAGCCCCAGCCGCCGGGCGATGGCGTCGTCCGTGGCACCACTGGCCATCAGGGTCAGGATGCGGCGGTCCCGCTCACCGATCCGCAGGTCGACGGCGGACACCGACGCCGGGACGGCCAGCCGCCAGAGCGTCTCGAACACCGCGGCCAGCGCCCGCAGCAGGCCCGAGGGCCGGATCAGCAGCGAGACGACGCCCGGGCGCCCGTCGGCCGCCAGCGTGACGATCGCCAGGTCGTCGTCGCCCAGGGCCAGCTTGAGCGGCGGCTCGTCCAGCGTGCGGGCCTGCTCCCCCGCCTCGACCATGCGCGCCATGTTGGGGCCCGCGACCGGGTCGTCGAAGGCGCAGCCGTGGTAGATCGAGCGGTAGACGACCCCGGCGGCCATCCGCTGGCGCTGCAGCACCTCCTGGTCGAGGTAGTAGGCCGAACTGCCGGAGTAGGGCGGCACGTCGATGACCCGCACCTGGTGGCGGGCGGCGAGCTGGAGGCGCCGGCTGGCCGCCAGCACCTGGGCGGCGTCCTCGACCACCTCCAGGGCGCCGTAGGTGCCGGCGTCGCGCCGGGCGAAGCGGTAGAGGCGCTCCAGTTCCGCCCCGGCCCGGCGCGCCGTGGCCTGCCGGACGGCGTCGCTCTGCAGCACCGCCTCGACCACCCGGCCGGGCGGCAGCGCCTCCCAGGCGCGGTCGCGGTCGCGGTGGCCGTCGCCGCGCGGGCCGTCGTCGCAATGGCCGCCGACGGGCGGGCCGTCGCCGCAATGGCCGCCGACGGGCGGGCCGTCGCCGTTGCAGGCCACGACGATGCCCTCGTCGGCGAGTTCCCTGAGCACGGCCAGGACGGCGCCCTCGCCGAGGCCGACCCCGGCCGCCAGCTCCGCCGCCCGCGCCTGCGGACGGCCGACCAGGCAGCGGTAGACCCGGCCGCGTTCGGAGTCGGGATCCAGCACGTCGTGCACGACGTCCCCCGTCATCGTGTCGGTGTATCGGTGTATCGGTGTGTCGGCGTATCGGTGTGTCCGTGTGCCGTTGTGTCGGCCCGTCCACTCGTCGGTTTGTCGGCTTGTCGTTGTGCCGGTGTCGCCCGGACGGGCCGTCGGAGGCTACCCACGCCGGTGGCGCACATGCGCCAGTGGCCCAGGTGCGCCGCAGGGCGCTCTGGCGGACCGCGAGGTGATCTCGCAAGAGTTGTCGGTGTTCAGACAGTTCCACCGGTTCCCCCCGGGACCGGCGGCACCCTCACGGCCAAGGACGACCGATGACACCAGCCCAGCCCGCCCGGCGCCCGCCCGTACGGCTCCTGCGCGCCCGGCTCCGGCACGCCAGGACGGCCGTCGCAGCCCTGGCCGCCTGCCTCCTGCTGCTGGGCGTGCCCGCCGCGCACGCCGAGGCCCCCGCCCCGCCGCCGATGAAGGACGGCTTCGGGCTCACCCAGGTCGGCGCCGCCACCGGCAGCGCCACCAACTTCGTGCTCACCGTCACCACACCTCAGGTCGCCGGGGAGCACACCATCCGGATCCTGCTGCCCGCCGACTACGCGGCCAGCCCGGCCAAGCGCTACCCGGTCCTGTACTTCCTGCACGGCGCCTCGGACAACCCGAGCGACCCGGCCCTGGCCTACCCCGCCCTCACCGCCGCGCAGTCGATGATCACCGTCATCCCGGACGGCGGCCTGCGCGGCTGGTACACCGACTGGCTCGACCAGAACACCGCCGCCGGGGCGCAGAACTGGGAGACCTTCCACCTCGACCAGGTCGTCCCGTTCATCGACGCCAACCTGCGCACCCTGACGGGCCGTAAGAGCCGGGCCGTCGGCGGCCTGTCGATGGGCGGCTTCGGCGCGCTGCACTACGCGCAGGACCGGCCCCAGCTGTTCGGCCAGGTCCTCACCATGTCCGGCGCGAACGACCTCTCCGTGAACGAGATGATCATCCGCGGGGCCGTGGTCGCCACCCTGACCAACGCCGGCACCGTGCTGTGCGGGCCCAGCGACGGGAAGCCCTGCGGCCTCGACTTCGGCCCCACGGTCTCCAGCGACGCGATCTTCGGCTCGCCGTACCCGGTGTTCAACGCCGACTGGCGCTGGAACGCCGCGGACCCGGTCTCCCGCCTGGGCGCGCTCACCGACACCGGCATCGCGGTCTACACCGGCAACGGCAACGGCAGCGCCTCCGACATGGAGTTCTGGGCCGAGGGCACCGCCAAGCGCCTCAAGGACCGCCTGGACGCCCTCGGTTACCGCTACCACTACGTCGACTACGGCAACGGCGCCGGCTGGGGCACCGCCTGCAACGGCGGCCACAGCGCGGGCTGCTGGGCGCAGGACCTCGTGGACTACGTCCCCCGCCTGGAAGCGGCCTTCGCCGCCGCCTGACCGGCCCGCCCTCCTTCTTTCCGCTCCCTCTCCCCTCTCCCTCTCCCTGTTCCCGACGAAAGGACCCGACCCCGTGCTCTCCGCCACGACCCCGAGCCGACCGGCTCCCTGGCTGCGCCTGATCGCGGCCGTCCTGGTGGCCTGTTGCGCCGCCCTGGGCTTCACCGCCTCCCCGTTCGCGACCGCGCGGGCCCACGCCGCCACGGCGCCGGCCGCCGCCTGCGCCTCCCCGCAGCAGTGCCTGACCATCAAGTCCCTCAGCAACGGGCGCCAACTCGACGTCCAGAACGGCACCATGGGCGACGGCGCCTACATCGTCACCAACTCCTCGCCCGGCTACCACCAGTCCTGGCGGCTGAGCGTCGACCCCTCCGACTTCTCCTTCACCATCGTCAACAACGACACCGGCAAGTGCATCGACCTGGCCTTCTTCACCCCGGCCCTGCGCCAGCAGACCTGCGCCGGGCAGGCCAGCCAGCGGTGGTTCCTGCAGCCGGTCGCCGGGGCCGCCGACGCGTTCATGATCCGCCACCTGGGCGACAACACCTGCCTGGACCTGCTGCTCGGCGCCCAGTACGACGACGCCTGGACCGACCAGTACACCTGCAACGGCACCGCCAACCAGCAGTGGTCCACCGGCTTCCCGCAGGCCGCCCGCAGCCTCGCCGTCGACCACGCCGCCAAGCAGTGCCAGAAGGACGTCTCCTCCTGCTCCTGGGCCGTCAAGAGCGAGGCCCCCGCGGCACCGCTGCCGAAGGTCTGCGTCTCCTCGATCTGGTTCAACAACACCAGCAGCGCCGCCCAGCAGAACTTCGCGGTCACCAACATGACCGGCTGGTCCAGCACCCTCGGCGGCGAGATCGGGGCGGAGATCTCCGGCGGCGCCCCCGGCGGCGTCTTCACCACCGCGGTCAAGACCGCCGTCAACTACAGCAACGTCTGGCAGGGCTCGACCACCGTCAACAACGCCGTCACCGTCAACGTCCCGCCCCAGCAGTACGGCTGGGTGACGCTGGCCGAACTCGCCCGCAAGGTCACCGGAAGCTGGACGTTCGACGCCCGCGGCTTCCCGTGGACCGCCGAGGACACCGTCACCGTCCCGCTCACCTCCGACCCCAGCGGCGGCGCCACCCTCTACATCGCCAACACCAGCCCCACCTTCACCAGCTGCTCCTGAGCCCCACCGCACGACCGACAGCCAGCCGCCGCCCGGCCCCGCCGGGCGGCGGCCCCGTTTTCCCCCGGCCCTTCCCCCGCCCTGACCTGACCCCGCCCTTCCCTGCCCTGACCTGCTGACAATTGTCACGGTCGGCCGGTGCGGCAGCACACTGCCGGGCGGGGGCACGGCGCGGACAGCATGGGGGCATGACCTCCACCGATGTGAACCACCCCGACACCGTTCGGGCCTTCCGCACCATCAGGCGGCTGGTGTTCGCCTACCTGGGCCTCAGCGTCGTCACCCTGGCGGCCGCCTACGCCCTGCGCGACCACCCCGACCTGGTGAACCCCGCCGTGTGGATCCGCGGCAGCCTCGTCGTGGCCAGCGCCGTGGTCACGTCCCTGTTCACCACCCGGGCCGCCCGCGGCTCGCACGCGGCGTACCGGCGGCTGCGGATCATCTCGGCCGTCATGATCGCCGCGATCGTCGTGATCATCTGCGTGCCGGGGACCTTCCCGTTCTGGATGAAGGCCGAGCAGGCCCTGTGCGGGCTGGTGCTGGCGGGGGTGGCCGCCGTGATCAACGGACGCCACCTGCGTACCCTGTTCGCGCGATCCGACGCGACGTGAGGCAGGCGAGGGTGGACGAGGACACGCAGGCGACCCTCCCCGGGCACGCCGCCGCTGAGCGCGCCACAGGGGAGCGCGCCCCGCAGCGGTGGGTGCAGGGCTGGCGGCGGATCATGCTGGGCGCCGGGATGCTGGTCTACCCGTGCCTGACCGCCGTCGCCGTGAACGACAACGTGTCCGGGGCGGCCCTGGTCGCCGGGTACGCGGTCGTCGGCGCGTTCTGCCTCTGCTTCGTCCTCACCGCCACCGCGATGGTCCGCGGCCGGCGGCGGCAGGTGCTCCTGCTGCTGGCGGTGATGAGCGCGCTGTTCCTGGCCGCGCTGCCGTTCGCCCACGAGAACGCGTTCTACCTCGCCACCGTCGTGGTCTCCTTCGTCGCCGTGCTGCGGCGCCGCCACGCCACCCGGGTGACCGCCGCCGCCACCCTGGCCGCCCTGCTGGTGCCGTGGGCGGTGCCCGCCTGGCACACCGGGCCCGGCACCTTCCAGGCGCTGGCGCTGCTGTTCACCGTGCTCACCACGGGGGCGTTCGCGGAGATCGCCACCACCAACCAGGCCCTGGTGGCCGCCCGGGCCGAGGTGGCGCGGCTGGCCTCGGAGGCCGAACGCAACCGGATCGCGCGCGACCTGCACGACCTGCTCGGGCACTCGCTCACCGCGATCACCGTCAAGTCCCGCCTGGCCCAGCGCCTCGCCGCCAAGGACCTCGACCAGTCGCTGGCGGAGATGGCCGCGGTGGAGTCGCTGTCCCGGCAGGCGCTGGCCGACGTCCGGGCCGCGGTCACCGGCTACCGCGACGTCACGCTGGCCGGCGAACTGGCGCGCGGACGCGAACTGCTGCGCGCCGCCGGGGTGGTCGCCGACCTGCCGACGTCCACCGACCCCGTCGCCACGCAGGACGGGGAACTGTTCGGCTGGGTGGTGCGCGAGGGCCTGACCAACGTGGTCCGGCACGCCCGGGCCGACCGCTGCACCGTCACCGTCACCGGCTCCTCCGTGGAGATCCGCGACGACGGGACGGGCGCGGACGGCAGGACCGACGGGGTCGCCGGGGGCGGCGGGACCGGCGAGGGCAGCGGGATCGGGAAGGGCCTGAGGGGGCTGCGGGAACGGGTCGCGGCGGCCGGCGGTACCGTCGAAGCCGGCCCGCTGAGCCCGCGCGGGTGGCGGCTGCTGGTCACCGTCCCGCCGGGCGCCCGCCACGGGCGCGCCCCCGCCCGGAAAGGGACGACATGACGATCCGCCTGCTGCTCGCCGAGGACCAGGAACTGGTCCGCACCGCGCTGTGCGCCCTGCTCGACCTGGAGGACGGCTTCGAGGTGGTCGCCGCCGTCGGGCGCGGCGACCAGGTCGTCGACGCGGCCCGCGAACACCGGCCCGACGTGGCCCTCCTGGACATCGAGATGCCCGGCCTCGACGGCCTGGCCGCCGCCGCCGTCCTGGCCCAGCAGGTGCCCGGCTGCCGGGTCGTCATCCTCACCACCTTCGGACGCGCCGGCTACCTGCGCCGGGCGATGGAGGCGGGCGCGGTCGGCTTCGTCGTCAAGGACGCGCCGGCCGAAGTGCTCGCCGACGCCATCCGCCGGGTCGCGGCGGGCGAACGCGTGGTGGACCCGGAACTGGCCGCGGCCACCCTGGCGGCCGGGGCCTCCCCGCTCACCGCCCGGGAACGCGACGTGCTGAACGCCTCCCGCTCCGGGGCCGGCGTCGCCGAGATCGCCGGCAAGCTCTACCTCTCGGAGGGCACCGTGCGCAACTACTTCTCCTCCGCCATCGCCAAGACCGCCACCCGCAACCGCACCGAGGCCCTGCGCACCGCCGACGACCGCGGCTGGCTCTGACGCCGCCGGACGACGGGCGCAGGGCTTCCCGGGAGACGGGCGTCAGAGCCGCTCGACGGTGACCTGGGTGATCACGACGTCGTCGACGGGGCGTTCGCCGTCCGTGGGGACGGCCGCGAGGGCGTCGACGACGGCCCGGGAGTCGGCGTCGGCGACCTGGCCGAAGATGGTGTGACGGCGGTTCAGGTGGGCCGGCGTGCCGACCGTGATGAAGAACTGCGAGCCGTTGGTGCCCGGGCCGGAATTGGCCATGGCGAGCAGGTACGGCTTGGTGAAGTGCAGTTCGGGGTGGAACTCGTCGGCGAAGGCGTAGCCCGGGCCGCCGGTGCCGCTGCCGGTGGGGTCGCCGCCCTGGACCATGAAGCCGGTCACCACGCGGTGGAAGAGCGTGCCGTCGTAGTACGGGCCGCTGCCCGGCCCGCCGGTGCGCGGGTCGGTGTACTCCCGGGCACCCTCGGCGAGTTCGACGAAGTTGCGGACCGTCTTCGGCGCGTGGAACTGGAACAGCTCCAGCCGGATCGGGCCCAGGGTGGTGTGCAGGGTCGCGAACAGGCCCTTGGCCATGGCGGACTCCTTTGCTCGGGTGGTCGGGAGAGGGGATCAGCGTCGGCATCCTGGCACACGGCGGGTTCGTGACCGCACCCGGCGCCGGGCCGGGGCGCGGGTCGGACGGGGGCGATTTCCGCCGGTCACACCGGCGCGGGGCCCCGACCCCGGCAAATGCCGCGCGGCACCAACTTTCCTGCACGGCAAGCGGACTGTCTGCTTGCATGGCGGATCGACCCGGTTTCGGGCGGGTCGGGGGCGCGGGCGGGCGGCTCGGCTTGAGAGGATCGGCCCGGAAACGGGATGGACGGGAGAGGGGTGAGCCGTGGTCGGTGCCGTGCTGGTCGGTGTCCTGGTGATCGTGGTCGGCGGGTGCGTGTGCGTGGTGTGGGCCGAACGCGGCGGCCCCCGCTGGGTGCGCGCCGTGGCGTCCGCGACGCTCGCCTCGGGGTCCCTGCTGCGCCGCTCCGCGCGCAGCCGGCGCCGGAACCGGAGCCTGAGCGGCGGTGACAGCGGCGACGGTGGCGGCGGCGATGGTGGCTGAGCGCCCCGCCCGCGGGCGCGACGACGAGCGGCTGCGGCGGGTCTTCGAGGCGGTGCTGGCCAAGACCCTGTCCGGGACCGGACCGCTCACCTGCACGGGCCTGGACGAGGACACCGAGAACGCGCTCTGGGCGGTCTGGGAGGCGTACCCGCACGCTTCGGAGGAGCTGGTGCAGGCCGCGCGGCGCGCCTTCGCCGGCCAGCTGGACGGCGGCAACGCGGCCCGCTGGCGCGCGGAACTCGCCCGGATGATCGCCGAGCGCTGCCCCGACGGCTGAGCATGCGTCCTGCCCCCAGCCGACCATCACGGCCGGGGGCAGGACGGGGCGTCAGCTCTCGGTGGAGCGACGGCGGCGGGAGGCGACGACGAGCGCCGCGCCCGCGGCCAGGGCCGCGGCGGCGCCGCCGGCCTCCCAGCCGAGGCCCTCGGTGCCGGTCGCGGCGAGCTGGCCGGGGCGGGTGGTGACCGTGGTGGCGCCCGTGGTGGCCGTGGCCGCCGTCCCGGCGGTGGTGCCCGCCGTGGTCGTGCCCGCGGTGGTGCCCGCCGTGGTCGTGCCCGCGGTCGTGTCCGCGGTCGTGTCCGCGGTCGTGCCCGTCGTGGTGGTCAGGGCGGCGGGCTGGACGGCCGACTGGGCGCCGGTGGCGGTCTGCGGCTGCTCGGCGGGCCGGGCCGGCTGCGGGGCCGGCTTGTTCGCGGCCTCGTCCTCGGCGCGGGCCGTGAACTGGCCCTCCTTCAGGAACTTCACGACGTCCTCGTCGGTGCCGTCCAGCGCCCGGCCGGCGGCCTCGCGCACGGCCCGCCCGCCGGCCGACATGATCTGGGCGAGCTTCACCCGGTTGTCGTCGGCCCGCTGCTTGGGGAGCTCGACGTCCAGGAAGTGCTGCACGTCGGCGACGGTGCCCGCGAGGGCCTTCTCCCCCGCCGCGCGCACGCCCGGACCGGTCTCCTTGTCGTCGAGGATGCTCTGCACCTTGGCGCGGGCCTCGTCCTCGGCCCGGGCGATGAACTGGCCCTCCTTCAGAAAGGCCAGGACTTCCTGGTTGCTGCCGGATATCGCCTTCCGGGCGGCCGCCTTCACCGCCGGCCCGGCGCCGTCGAAGATCCGGGCGACCATCACCCGGTTGTCGGTCAGACGCCGCTCGCCGAGCTCGACGTCCAGGAAGTGCCGCACGTCGGCGGCGGTGCCCGCGAGGGCCTTCTCCCCCGCCTCGCGCACGGCCGGGCCGGTCTCCTTGTCGTCGAGGATGCTCTGGACCTTGGCGCGGTCCTCGTCCTCGGCGCGGGCGGTGAACTGGCCCTCCTTGAGGAACTTCGCGACGTCCTCGGCGGTGCCGCCCCGCAGGGCGGCCGTGGCGGCCTTCTTGACGGCCGGCCCGCCGACGGCGAGGACCTGGTAGGCCTTCACCCGGTTGTCGATCACGCGCTGGTCGTGGAGCTCGACGTCCAGGAAGTGCCGCAGGTCGGCGGCGGTGCCGTTCAGCGCCTTCTGGGCGGCCTCGCGCACGCTGACGCCGCTCTCCTTGTCGGCGAGGATGCGCCGCACCTCGGCGCGGTCGTGCTCCTCCTGGCCTGTCCCCTGGTCCTCGGTGCCCTTGGACGCGGTGTCAGGGCCGGAGACGCCGGCCGGCTGGGGGTTGTCGGCGGCGGAGGCCATCGACGGGAAGAGGACAGTGGGGGCCAGGACGGCGGCCGCGACGACGGCGGACACCCGGGGCAGCTTCATTCAGCACCTTGCGTTGTGCGGAGAGATTGTGAACGTCCGCCAGCATAGATCGTCTTTTACGGTTGCCATACCAAGTATTTGCTAGCGCCCGCACCGCACTCACAGCACCCGCAGCACCCGCGCAGCCCCAGACCCTAGGGTGGGGCGGATGAGCTTCCACGTGGTTGTCGGATACGGGCCCGCCGGGGCCGCCACCGCCCGCCTGCTGGCCGGGCAGGGGCACGCCGTACGGGTCGTCACCAGGGCGGGGAGCCCCGCACGGGGCGGGGCTCCGGTGCCCGGCATCGAGCACGTGGCGCTGGACGCGGGCGATCGCGCGCGGCTGGCGGAGGCCGCACGCGGCGCGGCGGCGATCTACGGCTGCGCGGCGCCGCCGCTGCCGCAGTGGGCGGCGCGGTGGCCGGCGCTGGCCTCCTCGCTGTGCGCGGCGGCCGAGGCCACCGGGGCGGTGCTGGTCATGCTCGGCAACCTCTACGGCTACGGGCCGGTGCGGGGTCCGATGACCGAGGACCTGCCGCTGGCCGCGGCCGGCCCCAAGGGGCGGGTGCGGGCGGCGGCGTGGGAGCAGGCGCGGGCACTGCACGGGGCCGGGCGGATCCGGGCGGTCGAGGTGCGGGCCTCGGACTTCTTCGGCCCCGGGGTGACGGACGGCGGGCACCTGGCCTCGCGGGTGATGCCGGGCCTGCTGAAGGGCCGGAACATCGCGGTGCTCGGCGACCCGGACGCGCCACACAGCTGGACGTACCTGCCGGACGTGGCGCGGGCGTTGGCCGAGGTCGCGGGCGAGGAGCGGGCCTGGGGGCGGGCCTGGCACGTGCCGACGGCCCCCGCGCTGCCGGTGCGCGCGATGGTGGAACGGCTGGCCGCGCAGGCGGGCGTCGGACCGGTCGCGGTGCGCCGGCTCCCGCAGGCGCTGCTGGGCGCGGCGGGGCTGTTCTCCCCGCTGCTGCGTGAACTGCGGGAGGTCCGTTACCAGTTCGACCGCCCGTTCGTGGTGGACGCCTGCGCCTACGAGGCCGCGTTCGCGGTGCGCGCGACCGCGCTGGAGGAGCAGGTGGAGGCGACGGTGCGGTGGTGGCGCGAGCGGGCGCAGGGGCGTTGAGCCCCCGGGCCGGTCAGTGCTTGAGGGCGTCGGCGCCGCGGTAGCCGACGGGCACGCCCCGGGCGAAGACCACGTCGGCGGTCATGTGGCGGGTGCGCAGCGGGAGGATCGCCTGGTAGGCGGGCGAGTCGTACCAGGCGCGCAGGCGTTGGTGGTCGGGGAACTCGATGAGGATGAGGTCCTGTCCCCAGGTGCCTTCGACGGTCTCGATCCGGTCGCCGTGGATGAGGAAGCGGCCGTCGAAGGGGTCCAGGGTGGCGTCGATGCGCTGGAGGTACTCGACGATGTCGGGGCCGAACTCGACCGAGTGGACCTGGGCCATCGCGTAGGCGGTCATCGCTGTTCTCCTGGGGGTTGGTCCGGTGTCCGTGGTCTCCGACGGTACGGGCGGGGGCGGAGGGGGCGAATCCGTCGCGGATCGGTAGGGGGTACGTAGCCCGGGCCGCCCCTGGCCGCGCCCCTGACCAGGCGGGGTGTCGGACGACCCCCCAGAAAGCTGGGATACCGGCGGTTGATCGGACGCTGACACGCTGGCGGCGGACGGACCGGGTGGCCCGGGGGGCCCTCCGGACCGGCCGCCGCCCCTCGTCGTCCCCCTCCCTGGAGAGCTCTGTGCGTTCACTAGTCCGGCGTATCGTCCTCGGCATCGCGCTGGCCCTGACCGGCCTGGTGCTGGTCCCGGGCGGCTCGGCCTCGGCCGACACCCCCTCGACGGTCCTGTTCAACCAGAAGTCCGAGCGCTGTCCCGACGGCGTACTGACGGGCACGCACCTGCGTCCCTGCGCGCCGTCCGACGGCCCGGGCCAGTGGGTGTTCAAGCCCGTCCCGGGCCTGCCGAGCGTCTACACCCTCAACAACACCAACGACCAGCGCTACTGCCTGACCGCCGACTACACCCCCTCCAGCGCCGAGTGCGTCGCCAACGCCACCTCGCAGATGTGGCGGGTCACGCCGTGGACCGCGGCCGACAGCACGTCGAGGTACGACCTGTTCGGGGTGCGGCTGCAGAACATCTCCAACTCCCAGTGCCTGGACAACACCGAGCACAGGATCGGCGGCGGCGGCTGGCGGCTCTACATGTTCGACTGCAACGACGGCGGGTACCAGGAGTGGGACATCTACCGCAGCACCTACGTGGCCCTGTTCGGCGGCGTCGCCACCCACAACGGCATGACCTGGGCCACCCTTGAGCAGCGCGCCGACAACGTCGTGCACGTCGGCAACGACAACAGCAGCAACGCGTACAGCGGCGACACCCCCGCCACCGCGCAGCTGCCCGTGCTGTGCCTCAAGCAGGACGGCCGCCCCGCCCCCGCCGGCGTCCCCACCAGCGGCTTCCACAGCTGGGCCGGCGGCGAGGTGAAGGCCACCATCCCCACCTCCGGCAGCCAGCTCTCCAGCCGGGCCGCCGCCGACCAGCTCTGCGCCGGCTACTTCGGCACCGGCTTCCGGATGGCCGAGTTCCACGACGCCAACGGCTGGGGCCTGTGGGCCAACGGCACCCTGACCGCCGGCACCCGCTTCTGGACCGCCATCACCGACCAGCCGGCCAACCCCTGGAGCTGACCGCACCCGGACGCGGGAGGGCGGGCGCCGATCCTGGCGCCCGCCCCTTCTCATTGCCGAAGTGCCGAAGTGCCGAACGCGTCACCGCCTGGGCCGATGTGGGCACTGACCACCCCAACCCGGCGGCGGTCCTCAGGTCGCGCGCTGTCCGTGGAGGAGGACGGGCAGCGCGCGGCCCGCCAACGCCTCGGTGGCACGGGCGGCTTGGGAGGGCGCCATGACGTCGTGGAGTTGGCGGACGGGGACGAAGCGGGCACCGAACAGGCCGCTGCGGTGCCGGGGCGGGACGGTGAGGTGGGCACTGTCGGCAATGGTGCCGCCGTCGAAGACGAGGTTGAGGCGCTCCAGGTAGCGGTCGGCGGGGGTGAAGTCGACCGCGAGGACGTCGGCGAGACGGAGGTCGAGCCCGGTCTCGGCGTGCAGGTGACGGGCGGCGGCGAGGTGCGGGGGCTCGTTCGGCTTCGCGGCGCCGCCGGGCAGGATCAGCCCGTCCATGTAGTCCGGGTCGACGAGGAGAACGTCACCGCGCGGGTTGCGCACGAGGACGAGGCAGCCGAGCCGGCACACCGGCGGCTTGGCGAGCAGACGGGGGTCTTGCATCGGGAGTTCACTTCCTGAGAGCGGCGAAGAGCGTGAGGGAGAAGCCCGCCAACCACAGGAGGCGGACGAGGAGTTCAGCCGTCATGCGTCAGGCGCTCGTAGCGCAGCCCCTTGCGGAGCAGGTCGACGACCCGCAGGAGCGCAGACGGGCTGGCCGAGCCCAGATTCACCAGGTAGCACCCGGTCAACCGGCCGTGCTCCCAGTCGACTTCGACGGACGGCAGCGTGACGCCGCCCAGGGCAAGGACGGCCGTCAGGTCGTCCAGGACGTCGGCCGCCTGCCGCCGCTGGTCGACGGTCACGCGGGAGAGCATCGAGGACACGCTCACTCCCCCGGCCGCTTGTGGACCTCGAAGACGCGCCAGGCGCTCCAGGCGTCGGAGAAGGACCTGAACCCGCTGAGCTCACCGTCCGGTTGGCGCAACCACTCCCGGGTGAGCTCGTTGCGGACCCGGTAGAGGCGGGCCCCGGTGTCCCAACGCACGCCGTAGCCGTGGAGGCGGGGAACTTGGGCATCGGCCATGGGAATAACCTTCCGCAATCAATGTTTCACGTTCTGTGCACATGGTGGCCCGGCGTCACCTAGCATCGGAAGCGGTAGACGACTTGACCTCGACAGCACGGAGAGTTGGAGCGGCCATGGTGAACATCAAGGAAATTGACCCGAAGTCATCTCCATGGGCCGCCTTCGGGATCCAACTCCGCAGGTCACGCATGGCGATGGGCCTCAAGCAGGAACAGCTCGCGCGCAGGATCGGTGTCCACCCGTCCTACGTCTCGTTCGTCGAACTTGCGCAGCGCCCGCCGAGTGAGAAGTTTGCTACCAAGGCCGATGAGATCCTGCAGACGGGCGGGACCCTGCTGCTGATGTACTGGCAGCTCCGCCACACAGCTTTGGTGCCGGGCTTCCCCGAGTACGCGAACTACGAGGCCCGCGCAGAGAAGATCAAGCTCTTCGAAATCAACGTGATTCCAGGGCTGCTACAGACCCGGGCATATGCAACCGCTTGGGAGCAGGGCAATCTCCGACGAGGAACCGTCACACCAGAACAGGCCCAGGAGCGAATCGAATTCCTGCTCGCCCGACAAAACATCCACGCCCGCACCCCGCCACCACTTCTGCACGCGGTGATGGACGAGAGCTGCCTCAGGCGGCCCATTGGCGGCCGCGACACCATGATCGAGCAGTTGCTCCACCTCGAACATCTCGCCAAGCAGCCCAACATCATCATCCAGGTGGCACCGTACTCGCTAGGCGAGGACAGGCCGTTCACGCGCCTGGTGCACCTCCTTACCATGCCAGGACGCAAAATGCTCTCTTACGGCGAGATCGAGCAGCGAGGCTACATCGATCGAGATACTGAGACGATTGCCGCGCTGGTCGACGACTACGATCGGCTCGTAGTCGAAGCCATGAGCCAGGCCGACTCAGTGGCCATGATCCGCGCGGTACGGAGGGACTTTGAATGGATGTCGACCTGACTGACACCGGCTGGAGGAAGAGCTCATACAGCGGTAGCGGCGGCACGTGCGTGGAGGTCGCCGACGGATTCATCGGCGTGATGCCGGTCCGCGATTCCAAGGATCCGAACGGTCCGACCCTCCTCTTCCCCGCCGACGCCTGGCAGGCCTTCGTCACCGCCGTCCGCACGGGAGAATTCGGCACCAACTGATACTGCTCGATGGCGCCGCCGACCCGGGCCGGGGCGGCGGCGCCTGACGGTGTCGCTCTGGATCCGGCAGCCCTTCGCTTGCATGGGAAGTGGGAAGAAGGAGCACGGAGCGGTGAACTCATCGAGGATGCAGAGGGTGTTGCCGCCTGCCGCAGGTCATGCTCTCCTCAGGGCCATGGCCCTGTCGCCCCGGTGCTCCAGGGCGATGATCAGGCGCATCTCACAGGAGTTCGGTCGTGCCAGCAGGGAACCAGGAGAGATGGCGGAAGAGTAGCCACAGCAACAACGACGGCGGCATGTGCATTGAGGTGGACGATGCCCAGCCAGGTCGCGTGCGGGACAGCAAGGACCCCGACGGCCCCCGCCTCAACTTCCCACCAGCCGCTTAGCAGGCATTCATCACCGCCATCCGAGCCGGGGAGTTCAGCACCAACTGATCCACCTGCGCGGCGCAGCCATCGCGGATGGCTGCGCCGCACAACCCAGGACCCCAAGCATCCGGAAGGAACTGGCACCATGAGCTTCCGCCCCGACCTGTCCTCTGCCCACTGGGTCAAGTCCTCCCACAGCTCCGACGGGGGTCAGTGCGTCGAGGTCGCGCCCGACTTCCCGACCGTCATGCCCGTCCGCGACTCAAAAGACCCCCACGGCCCGGCCCTCGTCTTCCCCGCCGACGCCTGGCAGGCCTTCGTCACCGCCGTCCGCACCGGCGAATTCGGCACCAACTGATGCTGCTCGACGGCGCCGCCGACCCGGGCCGGGGCGGCGGCACCTGACACTCTCGCTCTGGATCCGGCAGTCCTTCGCCTGCATGGGAAGAAGGAGCACGGAGCGGTGAACTCGTCGAGGCCGCAGTGGGTGTTGCCGCTCGTCGGCCGCTGTCCCCGCTCACCGAAGGTAGACCGATTCTCACTGAGGTCTGATCGGATCTGCTGTTGTCGTGAGCAGGACTCGAGCGAGAAATCGCAGGCGCCGCCAAGGGGCGTCTCATACCCTCGTCCTCACCGGTCCGCCGAATAGCCACTGAGGATTGTGTGAAGCACTTCGATCTCCACGCCAGGATTCCGTTGCTCGTGAAGACCATGGCCGCTGCCGACCACAGCCCGGACGCTCAGCTGACACAGACACGCCACCGCGCTTCACTCGTGGAGAGCTGGGACATCGAGCCCGGATCCACCGTCCTCGAACTGGGTTGCGGGCAGGGCGATATGACCGCCGTCCTCGCGGAGGCTGTCGGACCCCAGGGACGCGTGGTGGCCGTCGATGTCGCCGATCCGACCTACGGGGCGCCGGTCACGCTCGGGGAATCGGCGGCCCGGCTCGCGGCGAGCCCGGTCGGGCCGCGCATCGACTTCCGCTTCAGCACGGATGTCCGCGACCCGTCGGTCGACTTCCCCTCCGACACCTTCGACCACGTCGTGCTCGCCCACTGCTCCTGGTACTTCGCCTCGCTCGGGCAGCTGCGCGACACGCTGGCCCGGGTGCGACCCTGGGCGCGGCGGCTGTGGTTCACCGAGTGGGACCTGACGCCCTCCTGCGGCGACCAGCTCGCGCACCTGCTCGCAGTATTGATCCAGGGCCAGATCGAGGCTGCAGGCTCACACGGCGAGGGCAACATCCGCACGTCCTTCTCCCGCGAGGCGCTGCTGCGGCTCCTGCCCGAGGCGGGCTGGACAGCGGACGGCGACGGGCCGGTCGACACCGACGCACTCCAGGACGCGGACTGGGAGATCGCCGCCTGTCTCGACCTGATCACCGGAGGAGAACGGTTGGCCGCGCTGTCCGAACCGGTACGGCAACTCGTCCTCAGCCAGAGCGACGTCCTGCGGGCCGTCGCCGCACCGCATGGCAACCGCCCGCTCGCGGCGTACTGGGTCACCGCACGCTGAAGTGCCACCCCGGCCAAACCTTCCGACCTCAGTCGGATCCCGCAGCCCTTGCACTTCCGCAACCCGGCCGGCCCGGCCCGGCGCCCTCGAACACCGAACCAGGTTAGAGCTTCAGGCTACCCAAGGTGTAATGATGGCATCGCGTATCAGGTTGTCGTGAATTGGCCATGCTGGCAGTGGAGTTAAGAGGACATCTCATTTGGGGGGCCTTAAATCGAGTGCGAGAGTTCCGGTCCGGGTGATACAAGGTCTGCGTGACTGAGCAATTCTCCTTCCCCACCCTGCTGCAGATGATCGACGAGCGGTCCGCCGCGTTCCGCGCCGCCGTCGCCGCTGCCCCCAGCCTCGACGCCGACGTCCCGTCCTGCCCGGGCTGGACGCTGTACGACCTGGCGAACCACCTCAGTGAGGGGGACCGCTTCTGGGCCTACATCGTGCTGAACACCGCGCCGGGCGACGAGCGGCCGAGCAAGGACGGGCTGGCGGCGCCCAGGGAGCACGAGGCCCTCATAGCTTGGCTGGCCGACTCGACGGAGCAGCTGCTTGCCGCTCTGCGCGAGGCCGGCCCGGACCGGGCCTGCTGGGCCTGGTGGGAGCCGCTGGCCTCGCCGCACACGGGGGCCGCCGTGGCCCGCCGCCGCGTCCACGAGTCGCTGATCCACACCTACGACGCCCAGCTGGCCTCCGGTACGCCGCAGGAGCTGCCGACGACCGAGGCGGTCGACGCCATCGAGGAGTTCCTCGCCACGGTCTGCACCGTCACGGTCCCGTGGCCGCACGAGCCCGCCACCATGGACTACCACGCAGCCGAAGCCGGCTCCTGGCGCCAGACGGTGGACGCCGCCGGGTCCCGCTTCACCCGCCTCACCGCGGCGGAGGCCGCCGAGAGCAAGCCCACCGCCGCCATCTACGGCACGGCGAGCGAGATGGCCCTGCTCATGTACATGCGCATCCCGAACGGCTCGCTGCGGATGGAGGGCGACGCCGACCTGCTCCAGCAGCTGCAGAACGGGGGCTGACGGCTTGGGGAGCGATAAGAATCCGGGCAGGCTCGGCTGAGCAATCCGCCTGGGATTGATCAGCAGGACGTCGGGCGGGCGTCGGCGGCGAGGACGAGTTCTTTGCTCGTCTTGCGGGTGGCCCGGCGGGCTGACCGGTCGGAGACCAGGCCGGCTATGGCGGCTTGGGTCTCGGCGAAGTATTCGCGGCGACCGGTGTAGCGCTGCGCCACTGCTTGTACTCGGCGTTGGCGTGTTCCACGCAGATCCGGTTGGAGGACTGCGCTCGGCGTTCGTGCCGCCAGGCGTGCTGCTCGCCGAGGGTCGCGTCCTTCTTCGGCTTGCGGGGTGGGGCGGTGACCTGGCGTGGGAACTGGTTGGCGAGGCCCCGGTAGCCCTCGTCGACATGCACCTTGACGCCGGGCCGGCGGTCGCCGCCGCGCCGCTCCCGCAGCGCAGACTCCTGCTGCGCCTCCCAGGCAGGGACGAGCTCAGCGACGAGTTCGGCAAGATGCTGCCGGGATATGCCCGATAGGGCGTGATGAGACAAGGCCGCGCGGGCCGATGACTTCACATCCACGGGCGCCGCGCCTCGCGCCGCCTACGCCTGCCGCCGCTCCCACTGCTCCTTCGTGATCTCGTACCGCACACCCCCGTGCTCGGAACCCTCGACCGCCATCATGTCGTCCGGCGTGGGGATGTTCTCCGCGAGCGTCATCCCGAGCTTCTCCATGACGTTACGCGAAGGGCGGTTCACGGTCATCGTCTCGGCCCAGACCATGCGGATGCCGAGCTCGGCGAACCCCTTCGCCAGCAGCGCCTGCGAGACTTCGGTGGCGTAGCCCCGGCCCCAGGCCGCCTGGCGCAGGCGATAGCCGAGTTCGGCCTCCTCACGCGGGCCGCTGCGCAGCGGACGCAGGCAGAACCAGCCGACGAACGCGCCGCCGTCCTTCTCGTGCGCGGCGAACAGGCCGAGGTCATGATTCCAGCGCTCGTAGCCGGCGAGGATGCTGGGGATGGCGAGGCCGCGGACCTCCTCTGGCGGGGTTGGAGCGCCGCCGGTCAGGTAGCGCATCACCGCCGGGTCGCTGTCCAGCTCGATCAGCAGGTCCGCGTCGGCGGCGGCGAAGGGGCGGAGGGTCAGGCGCTCGGACTCGAGGTAGGTGGCCACGTGAGGATCATGGCCGAGACGGGTCGGACGGTCCAGGGAGTTTTCGGGCCGCGTCTGTCACCGGGTGGCGTTCTGACCGCAGTTCCATGAATGATCTTCAGGTAGGCCGCGAGGGCTGTGGTCAGCTCGTTCGACCACTCTTGTGCAGCGCGGCGCTCGCGCGGAAGCGGATACGGCCGCAGCGGTCTTTCACCTCCTCGGTCGCGTCGTCCGGGCAGCAGCAGTGCCGAGCCAGCCAGGCCAGATCGCCAGGATCCAGCCAGAGTGCCACGCGCCCACGGTCGGCTTCGGTCTGAGGATTGGTCGGCTCGATCTCGGTCATGGCGAGAGGCTACTCAATCCGCAGCAAGCGCCTCGAAGATCATTCACGAAAGCGCGGGCAGAGCCTCTTTCAGACCGCCATCCGAGCCGGCGAATTCAGCACCAACTGATCCACCTACGCGGATGGCTGCGCCGCACAACCCAGGACCTCAAGCATCCGGAAGGAAGTGGCACCATGAGCTCCCGCCCCGACCTGTCCTGATGTGGTCCTGGACCCCATCATCGCAGGTCGCAAGGCACTTCTTCGTTTCTGGAAGAACCATCCACCGGCGCCAGGCGAGGGTGGCTCTCGCAGTACCTGTATCACCAGGGTCTCCCGGACGTTCAAAACGCCTGTCACCATGGACACACACCGCAGCTTTAACCCCATCGGTTCAATTCAGCTGCCCCGAATTCGCGACCGTGTCGGCGCATTCTTCCACGACAGAACAGACGGAGACCAATGGCGGACAACCAATTCACCGCTCACACGGAACTTTTCGATCTGAGCGGGAAGTACGCCCTTGTCACCGGCGGCACCAGGGGAATCGGGCTGATGATAGCGCGCGGCCTTCTCCAGGCGGGCGCCCGCGTCGTCATCAGCTCACGCAAGGCGGACACGTGCGCGGAGGCGCAGCAGCTGCTGTCCGAATTCGGCGACGTTCAAGCAATTCCCGCCGACCTGTCCAGGCACGACGAGTGTCAGCGCCTCGCCGATCTTGTCGAGGCCGGCTCGGGACGCCTGGACATCCTTGTCAACAACGCGGGGGCGATGTGGCGCGAGCCGCTGGCGACGTTCCCGGACGAGGCCTGGGACGCGGTGATCGACCTCAACCTCAAGTCGCCGTTCTGGCTGGTGCAGGCGCTGCTCCCCGCACTTCGCAGGGCGGGCACCGCGGATGATCCCGCGCGGATCATCAACATCGGCAGTATCGCCGCCATCCACGTCGCCCAGTCGCCCAACTACTCGTACGCCAGCAGCAAAGCGGCTCTTCATCAACTCACCAGGGTGCTTGCCAGGGAGCTGGGCCCACAGCACGTCACGGTGAACGCGGTGGCACCGGGAGTGTTCCCGTCGCGGATGACGGCGTCCACGCTCGATGCCGTCGGCGACACGATCGCGGCCGCGGCCCCTCTGCGCCGGATCGGCCGCGACGACGACATGGCGGGTATCGCCGTGTTTCTCGCCAGCCGGGCCGGGTCCTACCTCACGGGCACCGTCATCCCGGTGGACGGCGGCATCGCGACGACCGCATCGGGCACCCCTTAGACTGCGGGACCGGCCTACGGTGAGGGGATGGCCACGATGGATCTGCGCACCGAGATCCGGGAGTTCCTCAGCTCGCGCCGCGCCCGCATCGCACCCGCGCAGGCGGGCCTGCCCGCTTACGGCGGCAACCGTCGGGTCAAGGGTCTGCGCCGCGAGGAGGTGGCGCTGCTGGCGGGGGTATCGGTCGACTACTACGTGCGCATGGAGCGCGGCCGCCTCGCCGGCGCCTCCGATGGCGTGCTCGACGCGCTGGCCTCTGCCTTGCAACTCGACGAGGCCGAGCGCGACCACCTGTTCCACCTCGCGCGCCAGTCCACGGCGCCCAGCGGCCCACGCCGGCGTAGGCCTGCCGTGACGGTGCGCGCGACGCTGCAGCAGGTGCTCGACGCGATCTCCGGTGCGCCGGCCTGGATCGGTAACGGCCGCTACGACGTGCTCGCCACGAACCGACTCGCTCGCGCGCTGTATTCGCCGGTGCTGGCCGACTCGCGACGGCCAGCGAACACGGCGCGGTTCGTCTATCTGAACCCCGAGGCGGCCAGAGATTTCTTTGTCGACTACGACCACATTGCCGGCGGAGTGGCCGCGAAGCTACGCATGGAAGCCGGCCGCAATCCGCACGACGAGGAGCTGATCACCCTGGTCGGCGAACTGTCGACGTCCAGTGAGCTGTTCCGGCAGCGGTGGGCATCTCAGGACGTGCGGCTGCACCGGTCCGGCCGCAAGCGTGTGCGCCATCCGATCGTGGGCCGGCTCGACTTGGACGTCGAGTCCCTGGAACTGCCCGCCGAACCCGGCCTGCACCTCAACGTCTACACCGCACCCGCGGGCACACCGACCGCTGACAATCTGGCGCTCCTGGCGTCGTGGGCGGCCACCCAACAAGCGCCGGCGACCGAGCTCGAAGCACACAACGGATAGCCCGACCCCTTCAGTTCTGGTCCGGTGGACCCGGGCCCGGTGGCGGGAGCGGGTGCCGGGTCAGTCCCACCAGAACGACCACTGGTGGGCGGCGACGAGGCCTTCGGCGTAGGCGGTCAGGGTGCCGGTGCCCTGGAAGACGAGGTCGGGGCAGAAGGCGGTGTGCTCGGCGGCCAGCGGGAGGGCCTCGGCGAGTGTGGCGGGCGGGGCGGCGACGCTCAACTCCAGGGTGTCGAAGCCGACTTGGACGACCTGGGCGCCGAAGCGGCGCTCCCAGTCGGCGAGCACGGCGGCGATCTTGGCGGTGTCGTCCTCGTGGTTGAGCGGGCCGCTCCAGCCGCAGGCGGCCAGTGCCTCGGCGCCGCTGCCCGCCTCGACCAGGCCCAGGCGCGCGTCCCGTACGGACAGCAGCACGTCGGCCAGGCCGCGGGCCTCGATGCCGGGGGCGCCGTCGGGGACGGCCGCGGCGGGGGCGGTGCCGGGCCAGGCGGGGCCGAAGGGGGCCAGGGCGGCGTGGAGTTCGGCGGCGTCCTCGGTGTCGAGCGGGCCCTCGGGCGCGTCCTCGTCGGTGCCGCCGAGCTGCTGCCACCAGCGGCGCAGCAGGGCGTCGGGGTCGTAGAGGGTGGGGTCGGAGGCGGAGGCCGGGAAGAGTTCGCCGGACAGCCAGGGGCGGTAGTCGGCGCCGTCGCCGAGGGGGACGAGCAGCAGCGGCCACAGGCCGGACTGCGGGTGGGCGCGGTGGAGTTGCTGCCACAGGCCGGCGGGGGCGGGGGCGTCGCTGATCCACAGCAGCGGCTCCGGCCCGTCCTCGCCGCCGACCAGGCGGCCGGGCGGGAGGGTGGCGGGCAGGAGACGGGACAGGTCCGAGGTCATGGGGCCACCGTAGGGGCGGTCACTGACAAGGGAGTTCGGGCAGGGGGGCCGGGCGGCTGGGTTCGGGCCCGCGGTGCGGCGGGGGTGGTTCAGGCCCAGGGCAGGGCGGCGCGGGTGCGCCAGTACGCCGGGGCGGGTTCGGCCAGGACGGCGAGGGCGGCCAGGTCGTCGGGGTCGGGGTGCAGGGTGGCGGCGGTGAGGTTGGAGGCGAGCTGGTCGACGGTCGCCGCGCCGGACAGGACGAGGTCGGCCCAGGGCTGGGCGGCGGCCGCGGCCAGGGCGAGGGCGTCGAGGGGGGCGCCGGTGCGGGCGGCGAGGGCGCGCAGTGCGGCGGTGTCGTCCCCGGTGGCGTTGCGCCCGGCGAGGCGGCCGTTGGCCATGGCCTCCTTGACGACGACCAGCCAGCCGGCGGCGTGGGCTTCGGCCAGGGCGGGGGCGGCGGAGGGTTCGAGCAGGTTCCAGGTGGCCTGGACGGCGGTGAACAGCGGGCGGCCGTCCACGGTGACGGCCAGGGCGGCGCGGATGGTGTCCGCCTGGGCCGGGCCGCTGGTGGACAGGCCGACCCGCACGCCCTGCCCGGCCAGGTCGGCCAGGCGGGCGTGCAGGGCGGTGTCGGTCAGGGCGGGGCTGTCGGGGGTGACGGAGTGGACCAGGTAGACGTCCAGGTGCGGGCCCAGCAGGGAGCGGGTCTCGTGGATCTGGCGGTCGAACACCGCCGTGGAGTGCTCCTTGACCTCGTGCGCGGCCACGCCGGTGGTCTGCCAGCCGGCCGTGTAGGTGTAGCCCCACTTGCTGCCGACCGTCACCTCGGCGGCGGCCTGGGGGTGTTCGGCGAGCCACTGGGCGACGAACTCCTCGGCGCGGCCGTAGGAGCGGGCGGTGTCGAGGTAGCGCACGCCGG
Organism: Kitasatospora sp. NPDC058492; assembly: GCF_042720685.1. Taxonomy (NCBI): domain Bacteria; kingdom Bacillati; phylum Actinomycetota; class Actinomycetes; order Kitasatosporales; family Streptomycetaceae; genus Kitasatospora; species Kitasatospora sp. NPDC058492. The sequence continues at coordinate 75,577 of NZ_JBHXMU010000023.1, read as the reverse complement.
CGGCGTAGGCGGCGTCGAGCAGGGCGTGGGTGCGGTCGCGCAGTGCCTCGACGGTGCGTTCGGCGGGCAGGTCGCCGTCGCGGCCGAGGGTGATGTAGCCGGGCCGGCCGACGGCTGCGGTGCCCAGGCCGTACCGCGCGATCGGCGGGCGGTCGGTGGCGGCTCCGGTGGCGGGGTCGGTCGGCATGGCGGGGTCTCCTCGGGCGCGACGGTGCTCACCTGGGACTTTACCGTCGGGTCGGTCGGCGCATCCGGCCGCCGGGGTCGGGCGGTCGGCCGGATACGCCGGTCAGCCAGGCCGGTCAGTCAGTCAGGCCAAGGCCGGTCAGCCGGGTCAGCCGGGTCAGCCGGCGGCGATGGTGGCCCGGATCCAGTCGGCGTAGGCGCGCACGTCGGTGTACAGGCCCGGGCCTTCGGAGCAGGGCACGCCCGGGGCGCCGGGGCCGGAGGTGGTGCCGATGAGCTCCCAGCGGCCGCCGCGGCCGCGCTGGATCTGCGGGCCGCCGGAGTCCCCGAAGCAGGCCATGGCCTTCGGGGTGGGGCTGGTCGTGCACAGGCGGGTGGGGCCGGCGAAGCCGGGGGCGCAGTCGGCCGCGGCGGCGCGGCGGGTGTCGAGTTCCTGGAGGCGGTCCGGGAAGACCATGTCCTCGTACTTGGGGGTGTCGAGGACGGTGCCGAAGCCGAGCAGCCGGGTCGGGGTGCCGGGCGGGCCGGGTCGCTGGGCGACGGGGATGGGCCGCTGGGCGACGGGGCGGTCCAGGCGCACCAGGGCGAGGTCGTCGTAGTTGGGGCGGGTCTGGCCGTCGCCGAAGCTGAAGCCGGGGTGGACGACGGTGCGGGTGATGGCCCGGACGGTGCCGCCGCTCTTGCGGTGCGCGCTGCCGATGCGCACGGTGCCGTCGAGCGTCAGCTCGCTGCCCGGGTAGCCCTGGACGCAGTGGGCGGCGGTGAGGACCCACTGGGGGTCGATCAGTGTGGCGCCGCAGGTGCCGTCGGCTATCTGCTTGGCGCTCATCGGGATCGTGGCCATGAACGGGTAGCGCTCGGTGGAGTCGTGGCCGTTGACGATCGCCTGGGCGCTTCCGGTCATGGCGGTGGCGCCAAGGGCGGCGGCGAGGGCGGCGACGGCGGTGGCGCGGGCGGCGCGGCGGCGGACGGTCTTGCGCAGGAGCACGGGTGACGGCCTTTCGGATCGGTTGGTTCGGATGCGTCCAGCCAACCCTGCGGCGCCCGTCCGGGACATCCGGGCAGCGGGCCGCCGGGCCCGGGGGCTGTCCCCCGGGCCCGGCGGCGGGCTACCAGGGGGTCGCGGCGGGCCGGGCGTTGGTGCCCGGGGCCTGCGCCGGCCTGGGCGCGGGGTTGGCTGCGGGCCGGGAGGCGGGCGCGGGCCGGGAGGCGGGCGCGGGCCGGGTGGCGGGGGCGCCGAAGTCGCCGACGTCGCCGGAGGAGGAGGTGCGGATGGCCCGGGGCGCGGAGGGCTGCAGGGAGTCGGCGGCGCGCACGGCCCGGACGGGGGCGAGGACGGGGGCCGGGGCGAGGCTCTGGTCGAGGCGGACGACGAAGTTGACGTAGTCCAGGGGCTTGTCGGGCCAGTGGCAGTCGTTGCTGGTCAGCAGGCGGCTGCGGACGCCGTCGCGTTCGGTGACGGGCCCGGGGGTGACGCGCAGGTTCGGCTGCCAGCTGCGGCCCCACAGGTGGTGTTCCAGGGTCAGCGTCCAGCTGTCCTCGTCGACTTCCAGGGTGGCGCCGACCCGGCCGGGCAGGATCCGGGTGCCGTAGGGGCCGCGCACCACCGCGCGCTGGTCGAAGCTGGCGTTCTTGCCGACCACGGTGATCCGCCACGCGCCGTGGAACCTGAGCATCGCCGCACTCCTGACGTCCTGGCGCGCCGTCCGGGCGGGCGCGCTTCCGTCGGGGTCAACGGCTGCGGGGCGGTGGGCGGCTCAGCGGTGGGCGGCTCAGCGGTGGGCGGCTCAAAGGGCCGGGCCGGCCGGGGCGGGCGGCACAGACCCGGCTCGGGCGGTTCGGGCCCGGTTCAGGCGGCGTCGGGGCGGGCGGCGGGCCGGGCGGTGCGGGCGGGTTCGCCGGGGGCGGTGTGGGCGAGCGCCGGGTAGCCGTGCGCGGTGAGGACGAGGTCGGCGTAGCGGCGGTCGTCGAAGGGGACTCCGTGGCGCCGGAGCAGGTCGAACAGTTCGGCGAGGCGGCGGGGTTCGGTGCCGCGCGGCAGCCCGTCGCGGGTGGTGCCCAGGATGCCGAGGACCGGCCCGTACAGGCGGGCGGCGCGGGCGGTGCGGGCGGTGCGGGCGGTCCGGCGGGGTGCCGGGGCCAGGCGCAGCAGCAGGACGAGCCGGTGGGCGCCGGAGTCGGCGTCCTGCCCGGCGTCCATCGCGAGGCCCTGGATGTCGCGCCACCGGTAGCGGCGCGGGACGAACGCCCGGACGAGGGTGAGGCCGTGGTCGTCGGCGCGCAGCCAGAAGCCGTACGGGACGGGCAGGGCCACGCCCAGGACGGCCGCGCTCGACAGCAGCAGCGCGGGGACGGCGCCCATCCGGCCGGCGGCCCCGGTGTCGGCGAGCACGACGCCCATCGCCAGGGCGAGCACGCAGCCGACGGGGGCGCCGGCGGCTCGCCACAGGAAGCCCAGCCGCACCGTCTGGTGTCGCGGCGCCGTGTTCACGGGCGCTCCCTTCCCATGTCGTGCCGTCGGTGGGGCCGGCCGGTCCCGTCTCGGGTGTCGATGCCTGGTGGTCCCAGGGGAGTCGGTCACACTACCGGCCTGCCGAGATCATTCGGATGATCCGGGGGAAACGTCAAATGTCTTTAACACGAACGGACTTGATGGCCAGTCAGTTCGACCGGACGGCCTGCGGTCCAGGATGTCAGCCACCGGTGGAGGGGTCAACTGACGTTGATTGGCGGTATCTTGTGATCCACGCCAGCTGATGCCGTTGGGTTATCGTGACCTGGCCGGCCCTGCCCGCCCGCCAGGAGGAGACGCGCGGGGCCCCGGTGAGGAGGGCGGGCCATGGCGGAATCGAACCGGGAGGACGGACCGGTGGAACTGTCCGGGCTCGCGGCCAGGATCGAGGCGCTGTTCCACACCGTCCGCAGGCCCGACCGCGAGCAGTACACCAACGAAGAGGTGGCCCGGGCCTGCCGCGAGGCGACCGGGGAGTCGTTCTCCACCACCTACCTGTGGCAGCTGCGCACCGGGCGCCGGGACAACCCGACCAAGCGCCACCTGGAGGCGCTCGCCCAGTTCTTCCAGGTCCCGCCCGCGTACTTCTTCGACGAGCGGCAGGGCGCGGAGATCGCCAAGGAGCTCGCCCTGCTCGGCGCGCTGCGCGACGCGGGCGTGCGCAGCCTGGCGCTGCGCGCGGTCGGCCTCTCCTCCGAGGGCCTGGACACGGTCAGCGAGCTGATCGACGTCATCGCCCGCCGGGACGCGGCCCGCCGGCACCCGGCGCCCTGACGCCGGCGGCGCGGGCGGGGGCACAGGCGCGGACGGGGGCGCGGGCGGGGCGGACGGGGGCGCGGGCCGCGGGCGGGGCTGACGGGGTCCGGGGCCAGGAAGACGGGGGCCAGGCACGGAGGCGGAACCACGGCGGTCGGGAGATCGGGGGGAACGGGGCCGCTGATCGAGAAGGGGAACACAGCGTGCGGGACGACAGGTGCTACCGATCGGCGCTGCGCCGCTGCCGGCGGATGGCCGAACAGCTGGAACTGCCAAACCCGTTCGACACCACCGTGCTACTGGAGCAGATCGCCCGCCGGCGGGGGCGGCCGATCGACCTGCTGCCGGTGGCCGCCCGGCCCAACGCGCCCTGCGGACTGCTGGTGTCCACCCGGGAGGCGGACTACATCCTGTACACCGCCGACACCAGCGCGCTGCACCGCCGGCACATCCTGGTCCACGAGATCGCCCACCTGCTCCTGGACCACGCCGGCTCCGCGCCGCTCGGCCCGGCCGCGGACCTCCTGCCGCACCTGTCCCCCGACCTGGTCCGGCGGGTGCTCGGGCGCACCGGCTACGACGAGCCCCAGGAGCGCGAGGCCGAGCTGCTGGCCTCCCTCATCCTCAGCCGGGCCGCCAAGGCCGACGCCGCGCACCCGCCCGGCCCCGCCCCGCACCCGGACTCGCTGGACGTCCTGGACGTCCTGCTCACCGGCGAGCCCGGGCCCGGACCCGCCGGCGACCGGGCGGCCGACGGTCGGGCGGCGGGCGGTCGGGCGGCTGGCGACCGGGCGGCGGGGCGTCCGTGAGCGGCCTCGTCCTCTACGGCGTCGCGCTGTTCTTCGCCCTGAGCGCCTGGCACTTCGCCCGCGGCCGCCGGACCAACCCGCGCGCCATCGCCCGCTACAGCTGCTACGCCACCGCGCTGCTCGCCGCCGCCCTGCTGCTGCTCGCCCCGCCCACCGTCCAAGCCGCCGACCGGCTGCACCGGCTCGGGATCGCGCCCGCCCTGCCCGTCCTGCTCGGCGACACGCTGCGCATCGGCGCGGCCTGCGCGATCCGGCTGCTGGCCGGTGTCCTGCGCACGCCCGAGCCCGCTCGCCGCGCGGTGCGGCGCCAGCTGGCCCTGCTGGCCGGTGTCCTGGGGGTGCGGGCGGTCCTGTTCGTCGCCGCCGCGCCGGGTCTGGATGCCTCCGACCTCACCGCCGCGCCCTCCACCGGCGCCCGCCTGGCGCTGGCCGGGTACACCGCCGCCGGCGTGCTCTACCTCGCCTACTGCCTCACCGCCCTGCTGCGCCAGCTCGCCCGGCTCGCCCGCGCCGCCGCGCCCGGGCGGCAGCGCAGCGGGCTGCGGCTGCTCACCCTGAGCCTGGTCGCGGGCCTGCTGTGGAACGCCTGGGGCGTCGACGACGTCGTCCAGGCGGCGGCCACCGGCACCCAGGCCGGCGCCGAGGACGCCCTGTGCGGCGTCCTGGGCCTGCTGTGCGTGGCACTGCTGGCGACCGGCCTGGGCACCACGGTGTGGCCGGCCGCGCACGCCGCCGTCCGCGGCTGGCTGCGCGCCCACCGCCGCTACCGGGCGCTGGCCCCGCTCTGGCGGGACCTGCACACCGTGCTGCCGGAGATCGCGCTCGCCCCGGCCAGCCGGCTGCCGCTGCTGCCGCCGCGCGACCCGCAGTTCGCCCTGTACCGGCGGATCATCGAGATCCACGACGCCCGGCTGATCCTGCGCCAGCACCTCGACCCGCGCACCCCGCGGTGGCTCGCCGCCGCCACCTCGCGCTTCCCCCCGCCCGCCGCCCGGGCCGACGCCACCGCCGAGGCCGCCGCACTGGCCGCCGCACTGGAACGCGCGGCCGCCGGCGCCCGGCCCAACCCCGACACCCCGCGCACCGCCCCGGCGGCCGAACCGCCGCACGCCCTGGGGCCGGACCTGGAGTCCGAGGCCGACCACCTGGCCCACCTCACCCGCGTCTACGCCACCTGCCCGGCCGTCGCCGAGGTCCGCGCCTGCGCCCGCGCCGCCGCCCCCTCCCCCAGCGCCCCCGACCCCGACCCGGTCGCGAGCCCCGTGCGGTGAGCCGCCGGACCGGCCGGGGGCAACCCGGCCGGTGGAACGGCGGGAGCAGGCCAGGGCGGCGGCCGCTACCGGCGGACGGCCGCCAGCGAGCGCAACTGCACGTGGACGGCGCCCGGTTCGGTGCCGGTCAGCGCGGCGACCTCGGCGGCGGGCAGGGCGAGGACCAGGTGCAGCAGCAGGACGTCCTGCTGGGGGGCGGTGAGGTGGGCGACCGGGCCGAGCGGGCGCGGGCCGGCCAGGGCGCAGACGCGTCGGCGGACCGCCTGCCAGGCGCAGGCGGCCGGGCTGGCGGTGGCCAGGGCGTCGAGCCAGTGGCCGCTGAGGTCGTCGAAGGCGCCCTGGACGGCCAGCGGGGCGTCGGCCGCGGGGAGCAGCAGGGCGGCGTAGTCGAGGTAGTGGCGCAGGTGGAGGTCGTACAGCGCCCACAGGCCCAGCGCCGGTCCGGTGGCGGTGGTCATGGCGGTGGTCGTGGCGTTGGCGGTGGTCGGCTGTCGTGGTGGTGTCGGCATGGTTGATTCCCGAGGTGGCGCGGGTGGGTGCTGGTCCGCGGACGGGGCGCTGGTGGCGCGTTCCCGTCCGCGGACCGGGTCACACGAGTACCGGCGGGCCGCCGCCGGTGCCGTCGCGGCCCGTCGCAGCGGAGTGGCCGGAGTGGCCGGAGTGGCCGGGTTGGCCGGCGTCCTCGGCGCGGTCGGCGGCCAGGCTGTTGCGCAGGGTCACCCACAGTTTGAACAGGGTGTCCGTCGGGGTGCCGCTGCTGGAGGACTGCATGGCCCGGGTGAACTCCCGTTGGTACGTGCGGGAGTTGACCGGTGCCGGGGTGCGGGCGTTGTTCATCCGCTCCCAGGCCGCCGCCCACAGTGCGCGGCGGGCCTCCTTGACCCCGCAGACCTCCATGTAGGTGAGGAACACCGCCTTGCGCAGCGGGGCCTCACCCCTGAGGACCAGCGCCAGGGTGCTGGAGGGCAGGCGCCCTCCCCCGGCCCGGGCCCGGCGGTCCAGCTCCTCCAGGGAGGGCCAGTCGGCCTTGCGCCGCATCTCGTGCATCGCCCGTCGCAGGTCGGCGAGGGAGTCGACCTGCTCGGGGTTGAGCCGTCGGGGCGCCCGGCGCTGGGTCCCGGAGGGGCGCGGGACGTGGGCCCAGTAGTTGGCCAGGGTCCACTTGCGGCGGGCCGCCTTGAGGTCGCCGTCGCAGGCCCGGGTGAGGGCCTCGACGACCTCCCAGTTCGGCATGGTCCGGCCGCTGGTGGCCCGTTGCAGGGTGGTCGGGTGGTAGTTGGTCCGGTCGGCGAGCTGACGGTAGGTCAGCCCCGCCTCTTCACGCTGCTCGCGCAGCAACGCGGCGAGCCGACCCAGGGCCGGCTCGGTCGCCGCGATCGGTTTCTCCTGGCGTCCCATCGCGGTCCGGCGTTCCTTCTAGGCCCGCCCCTGCTGGAGCCTGGCATTCAACAGCAGTCCGCCGGTGGCCAGTTCGAGCGCCGCTCCCGCCGACATGCCCGTCCTCACCAGGGCGGCGGCCACGACGACCACGACGACGACCACGGCCGTCCGCACGGGGCCGGACGACCAGGGCAGGCCCGGCCGCGGCGGCGCCGGGTGGCCGGCGGCGCAGTGGGCGGGGGCGCGCTTCTTCTTCCGCTTCCTCGTCATCGAGGACCTCCTATATCACCGTCTACTCCAACGGACGGGAACTTCGGTGGTTGGCGTCACGCGAGGAACCCGTTTCGCGCAACACTCTGTCAGGCGTACGGGTGATTCCCAATCGGTTCGGTGAACATCGCGAAGATTGATGCGCCAGAATCCCGGGCCCGGCCCGCAATCTCGTCACAACCCTGTGACATCAGTGCAGTTCAGGAACTCGAAACCGGAATTTGATGCATTTTTGTGCAACTCGCCCTTGTAGCCGTCCTGGCTGAATGTGACGATGTGCAGCAGCGTCATCCAGACCTGCGGGTCAGGAACCCGGGGGCGCTGTCTACTCCAAATTCTCGGGAACACCGGCAGCGGGCCGTGTTGGCGCATGGGCCCGTCCGAACAGCAGAGACCGCCCGGCCCCCAGCGGCCCGAGCGGTCTCTCTGTGTTTGTCCGCCGGGGAAAAGGGCGGCGGCCGGCGGACACGGCAGCCGACGGAAGGGGTTTCCGGGAGGCGGTGGTCCGGAATCCGGTGGCCCGGGGCGGCGGGGTGTTGGCACAGTGGGCCCCATGACGACTCCCGATGATGGTGGCGCGTTCGTCCCCGGCCTGGAGCTGGCGCGGACGCTGCACGAGGAGGCGGTGCGCCCGCTGCTGGCCGAGGCGTTCCCCGGACTCGGGTACGCGGCGGCGCGGGTGGGCGCGGGCTCGGAGGTGCTGGGCTTCGACACCGCCCGCTCGACGGACCACGACTGGGGCCCTCGCCTGGAGCTGTTCCTCTCCCCCGGCGACGCCGCCCGCCACGGGGAGCGGCTGCGCGAGGTGCTGGCGCACCGGCTGCCCCGGCAGGTGCGCGGCCGCTCCACGCACTTCCGGCGCGGCCCGGACCCGCTCGACCCGGTGCGCCACCCCGACTGGACCGAGGGCCCGGTGGACCACCTGGTCGAGGTCCACGACGTGCCCTCCTGGCTGGCCGCCCGGCTGGGCCCGGCGGCGGCCGGGTGGTACCGGACGGACCCGGGGGCCGGTGACTGGCTGGCACTGCCGCAGCAGCGCCTGGCCGAGGTGACCGGCGGCGCGGTGTTCCACGACGGCCCGGGCGACCTCACCGCGGCCCGGCGCCACCTGGCCTGGTACCCGGAGCAGGTGTGGCGCTACCTGCTGGCCTGCCAGTGGCGGCGGATCGAGCAGGAGGAGGCGTTCGTCGGGCGCTGCGCCGAGGTCGGCGACGAGCTCGGTTCGATGGTGGTGGCCGCCCGCCTGGTCCGGGAGGTGATGCGGCTGTCCCTGCTGATGGAGCGCCGCTACGCCCCGTACGGCAAGTGGCTGGGCAGCGCGTTCGGGCGCACCGGCGCCGCCGGGGAGCTGGGGCCGCTGCTGCACGGCGCGCTGACGTCCGGTCATTTTGCGGAGCGGGAACGGTACTTGTGCGAGGCGTACGAGGCCGCGGCCCGCCGGCACAACGGCCTGGGGCTGACCGCACCGCTGGCGGCGGCCCGCCGGCCGTTCCACGGCCGCCCCTACCTCGTCCTGGACGCCGGCCGCTTCGCCCGGGCGCTGCTGGAGACGGTCACCGACGCGCGGCTGCGCGCCCTACCGCCGGTGGGCGGCGTGGACCAGTGGACGGACAGCACCGACCTGCTCGGCCTGCCGCAGGCCGTCCGGACGGCGGTCGGCGCCCTCGGCTGAACCCGGCGGCCGGCGGAAGTCGGGTACGGCGGCGCATTGCGGTGCGGGCCGCCGCCGGGCCAGCCTGTGGGGCGGACGCCGCGACCCGTGCGGACGCCACCCGGCCCGAGAGGACCCCGCCCGGTGAACGGCTTCGAGTACCTGCTCGGCATGCTGCTGGCCCAGCCCGTACGGGCCCGGGACGCGCTGCGCGCCCGCCTGCCCACCACCCGGCGGCTGCGCGCCCTGGCCTCCTCGCCGCAGGTCGAGGCGCTGCGGGCCGCCGAGCGCGAGCGGATCCGCCGGCTGGTCGAGGGCCTGGCCGCGGTGGAGGGTGTGGCGCACCTGCTGACCCGCGTCGCCGACCACTGCGACCGCCCCGCCTCGCTCGGCCTGCTCACCACCACCGCCGAGGGCCGCGGCGTGCTGGTCTGCCGGATGAGCGCCGCCGCCTACTTCGCCACCGACGAGGACATCACCGCCGTCCTGCCCAGGATCGAGGCGGCGGGCCTGGCCGACTGGGGCTTCCCGAACACCTGGGGCGACGAACCGCCGTACTCACCGGGCACGGTCGCCTACGCGCTGCGCTACCACCGCGACCGCGGCCTCTTCCCCGACGGCCGGCGGATGCCCGGCCCGAGCCTGTCCACCGCCGACGCCACCCTGGTCTGGGACCTGCCCGGCGTCCCCCGCCCGGATCCGTACTGGCCGCGCCCGGGCAGCGACGTGTACTTCCGGCACGAGCAGATCCCGCCGGACGGCGACCCGGCCGCGCTGCTGCGGGCCGCCCGCGCCGAGGGGCGGGGCCCGGTGCTGGTGCTCACCTTCGGCCGCGACTGGACGGACACCTGCACGTACCACGCCGTGCCGCGCGGGCGCGGGCGCGGGCGTGAACTGGGCTGAGCGCCCGGTGCGGCCGGGGGCGGCGCCCCGGCCGCGCGCACGGTTCAGGCGCTCAGCACTGGGGCCGGCGGCCGTGGTTGGCCCCGCGCCGGGCCCGGGCCTTCTTCTTGCGGCGACGCTTCGACGACATGGCCACTCCTCTCGCAACCAGGACACCCCCGGCCTCCACCGTTCCACACCCGGCCCGCACCGGCCCGCCGGGAGCGGCCGTCACGGGCCTCAGGCAGGGACGGGGCCTCAGGCGGGGGCGGCGCTGCGGTCGAGGGCGGCGCGCCAGGCGGGGCTGTCGACGTAGTGGTTGTCGAAGCGCCCGGCGGAGGCGGCGATCGCGCCCGGGTCGGTCTCGCCGCGCATCACGCGGCCCAGCAGGCGCAGGTAGTCGAAGCGGTCCATGCCCGGGGTGAACACGAACAGGACGTCGGCCTCGGCGCCCGGGGCGGCGGCGAAGGCGTGCGGGGTGTGCGGCGGCACGGCGAGGAAGTCGCCCTCGCCCAGGATCGTGACCTCCTCGCCGACCAGCACCTGCAGCGAGCCGCCGATCACGAAGAACAGCTCCCACGCCCGGGTGTGGAAGTGCGCGGGGGCCCCGACGGCGCCCTTGGCGAAGGTGGAGCGGTAGCTGGTGAACCCGCCCTCGGTGTGCGCCGAGTCGGCGAGCAGGGTCATGGTGCTGCTCGGGTCGGCGCAGCTCTCGGCCTCGGCGTGGCGGGTCAGCACGGGGGCGGCGGTGGCGGTGTTGCTCGTCGTCGTCATGGGACCAGGCTAGAACCGGAAAGACCCGCCATCAGGTGGCAATTGAATGCCACTTTCACGGGTCAATTCCCGGGGCCGGCGGCCGCTGGCAGACCGGCAGACCTGCCCGATGACGACGGACGATCTTCTGCGGCACCAGGACGAACGGCGGGCCGAGGCCGCGTCCGCCTGACCTGCCCGTCCGTGCTACTCCGCCGGGCCCGCCTCCCGTCAACGCGGACGGCGCGCGGCACCCGTTCGGGGGGCGGACGTGCGGCGCGGGCCGCTGTGCCCGTAGCGTCGTCGCTGCACACGGCGTAGGTCCTGTCCGGGGAGGGTGTCAGCGATGGCGGGAGTGCCGGTCATGAGGGGTGGGCGGCGGCCCGGGCGGGCCGCTGCGGCCCTGGCGGTGGCGGCGGCGCTGCTGACGGCGTCCGCCTGCGGCGCCTCCCCCGTGCCGGACGGCGCGGCCGACGACGCGGTCGCCGCCGCCGACGGGCGGCCGCTCGCGCTGGTCTACCGGGGCCCGGCGGCCTGCGAGGGCTGCCCGGAGGCGGCGCGGGAGCTGCTGGAGCGCGACGGCTTCGCGGTGCGCTACGTCGGGCCCGAGGAGCGGCTGCGCTTCGGCGCGGGCGTGCTGGCCGGCGCCGCGCTGTACGTGCAGCCGGGCGGCACCAACGGGCAGGAGGTGAGCACCGCGTGGGGCCTGCTGCAGCGCGACCCCGGCTTCTCGCCGGAGCTGGTGCGCGACTTCGTCCGGGGCGGCGGGCGCTACCTGGGCCTGTGCATGGGCGGCTACCTGGCCGGCGACCCGGGCTACGACCTCCTGCCGGGCGACTCCGGGCAGTACATCCACTCCCGGGGGGCGACCGTCACCGACGAGCAGGACCGCCTCGTCGACGTCGCCTGGCGCGGCCGCCCGCAGCGGATGTACTTCCAGGACGGCCCGTACTTCGACGTCGACGGCCCGGGCGTGGACGTCCTGGCCCGCTATTCCAACGGCCGCGCCGCCGCCGTCACCGCCCCCTACGGCGCCGGCCGGGTGGCGGTCAGCGGCCCGCACCCGGAGGCCCCCGCGGACTGGTACCGCGACTACCACCTGCCCGACGAGTCGAAGACCGGCCTGGGCCTGGGCGACGACCTGCTGCACGACCTGATGGCGGCGGCCCCCGCGTCCTGACGCTTCGTCAACTCGCCTGCGGGTGAGCTGCGGTGTCACGCCCGCTCGGTGGGTCCGGCAGGGAACTCGGCGCGCAGCCGGGTGCGGGTGCGCATCAGGATGCGGCCGAGCATGTTCCTGCCGGTGCCGGTGCGTCCGCGCCCCCAGTAGTGGTCGGTGCCGGTGTCCTCGACGAGTTCCTCGTCGCCGGTGGCGAGCAGGACGGCGCGGATGTCCGGGTGCTCCCGGAACTTGGCCGCCACCGCCCGGCGCATCACGTCGTCCTTGACGCGCTCCCAGTCGCGGCGCAGCGGTCCGGCCGGGTCGCGGCCCAGTTCGGCGGCGCGCAGCGGGGTGCGGGCGCGGCGGACGAGGTCGGCGTGGCGGGTGCCGGCGAACTTCTGGGCCTGGAAGTAGTGCTCGGAGGTGGGCCAGAGGTGTCCGTCGAGGTGGAGGGGGTGGGGGGAGAAGTTGGAGAAGCAGCCGTGCGGGGCTTCGTCGGCGCCGTAGAAGTAGATGGTCATCGGGGCCTCGTGGAGGGGTCGTTGGCGGGAGCCGTACGGTCGCAGGCGTGCGGCCGCGCCCGCAACCGGTTTTCGTCCGGTCGCGGGCGCGGGTTCGACGGGCCTCGGCGCGGGCTCGACGGGCCTCGGCGCGGGCTCGGCGCGGTTCACGTGGTGCTCCGTCAGCGGGACGGTACACAGCGGGAGCCCCCGGGGCCGGCCGGTGGCGCTACCGCCCGGCGGGGTGCAGGACGCGGTCGGCCACCAGGTCCGGCCGGTCGGTCGGCAGGGCGTGGCCGGCGCCGGGCACGATCTCCGTCCGGGCCGAGGGCACGAGGCGGCCGAGGCGCTCGGCGACCGCGTGCGCGTCGTGCATGGCACTGCGCTCCCCGAGCAGGAACAGTGCGGGGACGTCCAGGCCGCGCAGTTCCTCGTCGGACAGGACCGGGGGCACCGGGAGCGCGCGGCGGAACCCCATCGACGCGCGCATCAGGGCCATCAGTTCGGTCTCCAGGATGGCGCTGTTGCCGACCAGGCGGGCCAGCCGGGGGCGCAGCGCCCGCGGCGCGGTGGCGGCGAGGCCGCCGGCGATCACCCAGGCGTAGAACCGGGCGCCCATGTCGGCGAAGCCCGCCGGGTCCACCAGGGTGAGGGAGGCGACCCGCCCGGGGTGGTGGATCTGGTGGTGGAGCGCCAGCCAGCCGCCGTAGGAGCAGCCGACGACCTGGGCGTCCGTCACCTCCAGTGCGGCCAGGAGTTCGTCCAGCCAGGCGGCCGCGTCCCGGCCGTCGGCGATCGGGGCGCTCTGCACGCTCGCGCCCGGTTCGCCGACCGTGTCGACGGCGATGACCGGGCGGTGGCGGGCCAGTGTGTCGATGTAGCGGTGCCACATCAGTGCGTTTCCGCCCGAGCCGGGCAGCAGCACGATCGGCTCGCCGTGCTGCGGGCCGGTCCGGTAGACGCGGGTGGTCCCGAACGCGGTCGGGAGGTCCAGCACCGTCCGAGGCCCGGGCCACAGTTCCGTCAGGGCCCGCTCGTAGGCGGCGCGAAACCGGTCCCCGGCCTGGTCGTTCTTGAACTGGCTGATTCGCATGATACATGTGTATCACGGCATGATACGGGTGTACCAGGGAGGTCGTACATGAACGCGCGGGTCGATCACGAGGAACGCCGGCGGCAGATCGCCGAAGCGCTGCTGCGCATCGCCGACACCCAGGGGCTGCAGGCGGCCAGCATGCGGGCGGTCGCCACCGAGGCGGGCGTCTCCCTGCGGCTGGTGCAGTACTACTTCACGACCAAGGAGGGGCTGCTGCTGGACGCGCTGGAGCGGCTCGGCGCCCAGCTCCAGGCCCGCATGGCGGCGTGGATCACCGCGGCCGCCACCCCGTCCACGCCGCGCGGCCTGGTGACCGCGGTCCTGTCCAGCATCCTGCCCACCGACCCGGAGAGCCGCCGGATCACCCGCACCTACGCCGCCTACTACACGCTGGTGCTCAGCGATCCCGCACTGGTGGAGAAGCACGGAACACCCCAGCCCGACCTGCTGGAGGGCTTCCTCGCCAAGCAGGTCCGCACGGCCCAGCAGGCCGGGCAGATCGACCCCGCCAGGGACCCGGAGATGACCGCCGCCGGGCTGCTGGCCATGGTCAACGGCCTCGGCTCCAGCGTGCTCGGCGGCCAGCGCACCGGCGACGCCGCGCTGGCGATCCTCACCCACCACCTGGACGAGTTGTTCCGCGGCCGCCCCCGCGGTGACGCCCCGGCCCTGCCGACCGCCTGACCGGCGTCCCCCGAACCTGCCGACCCCCCGACCTGCCGACCCCCGACCGGCCGGCCTCCCGCCGCCGCCGGGGCGGGCCGCCGTTCGGCCGGATCCCGTCCGGCCGCCCCGCAGGCGCCCTGTCCGCCCCGCCGCCGGTGCACGAGAATGTGCCGGTCCCGCGCGAGGGGCCGGCGAAAGCGGCCAACTCCCCTGCCGGGCAATCCTTTTCCGTTACCGAATGGGGAGGTTCACCGACCGTGTACAGGAGACTTCCGCAAGCCGTGCTGTCGGGTGTGCTGGTCGTGGCCTTCGCGGGAACGACCGCGTGGGCCACGACGACGGCGGGCACGGCCCCCGCGCCGGGCGTCGCCGCCGGGTGCGGGGCCGACGCGACCGCCCAGGGCCTGGCCAGTACCGCCCTCCCGAACACCCTGGTGGAGACGCCGCGCTCCGACGGGCGGACCGAACAGTTCCAGCAGTTCTACGACAGTTCGGCGGCCTCCCTCCTGCCCTTCGTCTGGCACCGCTCCCAGGACGCGCCCGGGGGCGCCTACGGCGGCTGGGAGCGCGTCAGCGCCACCCCCGTGGGCCCGAAGCTGTACCAGGTGAGCGCCGTCGAGAACAGCGCCGGCGCCCTGGAGGTGTTCTTCGCCTCCTACGGCGGCTTCTGCCACACCGTCCTGCCCGCGCCCGGCGACTCCTGGACCCCGACCGAGAACTTCGAGCTGTCACCGCCGCCCTACCACGGCGGGCTCACGCTCTTCAGGGAACGCGACGGCCGGCTGCACGTCTTCGCCTCCGGCGCCGACACGAACGCGGCCATGGAGGTGCGCAGCCAGGACGGCGACGCCCAGGACTCCTGGGGCCCGGTGCGGCAGCTGCCCAGGCTGCCGGACCCCAACGCGGGCCTGGGCGCGCCGACCTCGGTCGTCCAACTGCCGGACGGGCGGCTGCGGGTGACCGTCCGCGAGTGGAACCGCGACCGCTCGTGGCGGACCACTGAGGTGGACCGGTTCGTCTCCTGGGAGCCGTGGCAGCTCTGCGCGGACAGCACCTGCGCCTGACGGCCTGACGCCCGGGCGGCGGGCGGCGGGCGTCCGGGCCCGGGCGGGCGCTCCCGAGCGGGCGCTCGCCCGTCCGGGCGGGCTGCGCTGGCGGCCGGGTGGGGCCGCCGGTATGCCTGGGGGGACGGCGAGGCGGCGGAGAGGACGGCGGGGTGGGCGGCGCGGACGCGGACGGGAGCGGGGACCGGGACGGCGCGGGGACGCGGGCGCCGGGCAACCGGGCGGTGGTGCTGGGGGTGCTGGCCTCCACCGCGGTGGTGCTGCTCGCCCAGGCGGCGAGCGGCACCAGCGCCCGGCTGGTGCTGCTGCTGGTGTTCCTGCCGGCCCTGCTGGCGGGGCTGGGCACCGTCGCGCAGACGGTCGTGGTCTCGGTGTGGGTGGCCGGGGTCGTGGCGGTCAGCACGGTGCTGTTCCCGCCGTCCTCGCTGGCCGCCCGGGTGGGCACCCTGGTGGGCGTGGTCGGCGCCGAGGCGGCCGTGGTCGGGCTGTGCGCGCGGCGGGTGCGGCGCGAGCGGGAGCTGTTCCGGATGCGGCAGACCGCCGTCGCCCTGCAGCGCCAGCTGCTGCGCCCGCTGCCGGTGCTCACCCCCGACGTCCAGCTGTACGGGCTGTACCGGCCGGTGGAGGAGGACGCCCTGGTCGGCGGCGACCTGTACGACGTCGCCGACACCCCGTACGGCACCCGGGTGCTGGTGGGCGACGTGCAGGGCAAGGGCCTGCCGGCGATCGGCGCGGGCTTCGCGGTGCTGAGCGCGTTCCGGGAGGCGGCCTTCCGGGAGCCGGCGCTGACCGGCGTCGCGGACGCCCTGGAGGCGGCGGTGGAGCGGCACAACGCGTACGCGGTGCAGGGCGGCGAGAGCGAGCGCTTCGTCACCGCGACCGTGCTGGGCGTGGAGCGCGGCGCGGACGTGCAGGCCGTCAACTGCGGCCACCTCGCCCCCTACCTGCTGCACGGCGGCCGGGTCGAGGCCGTGCCGCTGCCGGCCGGGGTGCCGCTCGGGCTGGCGGAGCTGACCGACGAGGTGCGCACCGTCCGGTGGTTCGCGCTGCCCGAGGACGGCGTGCTGGTGCTGCTCACCGACGGGATCACCGAGGCCCAGGACGCCACCGGCGCGTTCTACCCCGTCGAGCGGGGCCTGGCCGCCCTCGCCACCGCCCCCGCCGCCCTGCTGCCCGAGGCCCTGGACCGCGAGGCCCGCCGCTGGAGCGGAGGCCGCAGCCGCGACGACGTCACGGCGCTGTCCCTGCGCCGCGCGCCCTGAGGCTGCCCTGGGGCGCCCTCACCGCTTGAGGAACTCCAGCAGGTCGGCGTTGAAGCGCTCCTTGTCGCCGGGGACCATCGCGATGCCGTGCGAACCGTTCTCGTACACCTTCAGGACGGCGCCGGGGATGATCCGGGCGGCCCGGCGGGCGGTGGCCTCGACGGGGACGATCCGGTCGTCGTCACCGTGCACGATCAGGGTGGGGATGTCGAACTTGGCCAGGTCCTCGTGGAAGTCGGTGTAGCCGAAGGCGTCCACGCAGTCGACGCCGCCCTCGATGGTCTGGTGCATCGCCATGAACCAGAACGCGTCCCGGTTGCCCTGGGTGGCGCGGGAGCCGGGGCGGTCGGCGGAGAAGAAGTCGACGGAGGTGTCCTGCCAGAACTGGGAGCGCTCGGTGAGGATGCCGGCCTTGAGGTCGTCGAAGACGGTGCCGGGCACGCCGTGCGGGTTGTCGGGGCCCTGCAGCATGGACGGGGTGATCGCCGACAGCAGGACGGCGGAGCGGATCCGCCCGGTGCCGTGGCGGCCGATGTAGCGGGCGAGCTCGCCGCCGCCCATCGAGTGGGCCACCAGGGTGACGTCGCGCAGGTCGAGCCCGGTGAGCAGGCTGTCGAGGTCGTCGGCGAAGGTGTCGAAGTCGTAGCCGCCGTAGACCGGGGCGGAACGGCCGTGGCCGCGCCGGTCGTGGGCGATGGCCCGCAGGCCGGCGTCCGCGACGGCCTTCAGCTGGTCCTGCCAGGCGTCGCCGTTGAGCGGCCAGCCGTGGATGAACACGACGGGGCGCCCGCTGCCCCAGTCCTGGTAGAAGATCTCGACGCCGTCGCGGGTCCTGGAGATGGGCATGCTCCTGCTCCTTCGGGTGGTACGCCGGGGGTGGGGCGGCCTGCCGGGGGCGGCCTGCCGGGGGCGGCCGGGCCGCAGGTTCATCCAACGGGAGGCGGGTGGGGCCCGCGCGGGAGCGGACGCGGTGCTGCGCCGTTCGGGTGAGCTCGGGTGAGTTTCGGGTCAGGGCGGATGAGTGCGGGTGAGGACGAGGGCGGTTCAGCCGCTCTCGCGCAGGCGGGTGCCGAGGGCGTCGGGGGGCAGCAGGGGTGCCGGGTAGCCGGCCGGGGGCTCGGCGAGCTCCCAGGGGCGGTGGACGGCGCGGGCGGGCAGGTGGGCGAGCTCGGGGACCCAGCGGCGCACGTAGGCGCCGTCGGGGTCGTAGCGGTCGGCCTGGCGCAGCGGGTTGAGGACGCGGTTGGGGCGGGTGTCGGTGCCGGTGCCGGCGGCCCACTGCCAGTTGAGCTGGTTGTTGGCGAGGTCGCCGTCGACGAGCAGGGCGAGGAAGTGGGCGGCGCCGGGGCGCCAGTGGTGGCGCAGGCTCTTGGTGAGGAAGGAGGCGGTGAGCAGGCGGGCCCGGTTGTGCATCCAGCCCTCGTGGGCGAGTTGGCGCAGGCCGGCGTCGACGATCGGGTAGCCGGTGCGGCCCTCGCGCCAGGCCTGGAACTCGCGTTCGTCGTCGTACCAGCGGACGGGGCGGGGGCGGTAGTCCGCGTGGGCGGCGTCGGGGCGGGCCGCGAGGACCTGGTGGTGGAAGTCGCGCCAGGCGAGTTGGCGCACCAGCGCGGCCGCGCCGGGGGTGTCGGACTTCCCGGCGCGGTGGGCGAGTTCGGTGGCGGACAGGCAGCCGAAGTGCAGGTACGGCGAGAGGCGGGAGGTGGCGTCGGCGGCGAGGTCGTCGTGCAACTGCTCGTAGTCGTCCGGGTTCCAGGCGCGCAGGCGGCGGCGGGCGGCGCTCTCGCCGCCGGGGGCGCGGCCCGGGGAGGTGCCGGCGGGGGCGGCGGGCAGCGGGGCGCTCGCGGGGCCGTCAGGGGTGGCGAGGGTGCGCGGAGCGGGCAGGACGGTGCGCCGGGGGGCCTGCTGCCAGGCGCGGTGGTAGGGGGTGAAGACGGCGTAGTGGTCGCGCCCGGCCGGGGTGACGAGGCCGGCGGGGACGATGGTGAGCGCGGCGTCGTGCAGGTGCAGGCGCTCGCCGAGGGCGCGGCGCAGGGCGTGTTCGCGGCGGGTGGCGAAGGCGGAGACGCCGGCGTTGGTGTGGACGGTGTCGGCGCCGCACTCGGCGGCCAGGCGGGCGGCCTGTTCGGCGGGGTCGCCGTGGCGCAGGACCAGGCGGGAGCCGGCGGCGCGCAGCGCCCGGTCGAGGTCGGCGAGGCTCTCGGCGAGGAAGGCCTGCCGGTTGGGGGCGGCGAAGCCGGCCCGGGCGATGGCCGGGTCGAGGACGAACAGGGGGACGACCTGGTCGGCGCGGGTGCGGGCGGCGTGCAGGGCGGGGTTGTCGTGCAGGCGCAGGTCCTGGGTGAACAGGACGACGGCGGTGCTCATCGGGGGCCTCGTGCGGTGGAGTGCGGGTGCGGGTGGGGATGGGGACAGGGGTGTCAGGCGGCGGGTCGGGCGCGTTCGGTGATGTTGCGGGCCATGGCGCCGAACACCAGGGCGTGGAAGGGCGCCACCGACCACCAGTAGAGGTGGCCGGCCAGTCCGTGCGGGTGGAACAGCGCCCGCTGCTGGTACAGCGCGCCGCCGTCGCCGTCGGGCGTCACGCGCAGTTCGAGCCAGGCCAGGCCCGGCAGGCGCATCTCGGCGCGCAGCCGCAGCAGGTGTCCGGGTTCGATCTCCTCGACCCGCCAGAAGTCGAGCGCGTCGCCGACCCGCAGCCGGTGGCGGTCGCGGCGGCCCCGGCGCAGGCCGACGCCGCCGGCCAGGCGGTCCAGGCGGCCCCGCAGGGCCCAGGCCAGCGGCAGGGAGTACCAGCCGTTCTCGCCGCCGACGCCCTCCACCACCCGCCACAGCGCGGCCGGGTCGGCGGCCACCCGGCGCCGGCGCAGGTCCTGGTAGAGGCTGCCGCCGGCCCAGTCGGGGTCGGTGGGCAGCGGGTCGCTGGGCGCGCCGGGCAGGGAGGCGGAGGACCAGCGGGTGGAGACCTGGGCGTCGCGGATGCGCCGCAGGGCCAGTTCCACGGCCCGGTCGAAGCCGGTCAGGCCCTCGGGCGGGTCGGGGATCCAGCGGGCGATGTCGTGTTCGCGGCACACCACCTCGTGGCGCAGCGACTCCACCAGCGGGCGGGCGAGCGAGCCCGGTACGGGGGTGACCAGGCCCACCCAGTGGCTGGACAGGCGCGGGGAGAGCACGGGCACCGGCACGATCAGGCGCCGGGGCAGGTCGGCGACCTCGGCGTAGTGGCGCATCATCAGCCGGTAGGTGAGCACGTCGGGCCCCCCGATGTCGAAGGTGCGGTCGACCTCGGGGGGCAGGGCGGCGGCGCCGACCAGGTAGCGCAGCACGTCGCGTACGGCGATCGGCTGGATGCGGGTGTCGACCCAGCGGGGGGTGACCATCGCCGGGAGCCGTTCGGTCAGGTGGCGCAGCATCTCGAAGGAGGCCGAGCCGGAGCCGATGATCACCGCGGCCCGCAGTTCGGCGGTGGGGACGCCGCCCGTGCGCAGGGCGCGGCCCACTTCGGCGCGCGAGCGCAGGTGGGCCGACAGGTGCGGTTCGGGGACCCCGGCGGGCAGCAGTCCGCCGAGGTAGACGATGCGCCGGGTGCCGGCGGCGGCGGCCGCCTCGGCGAAGGCCTCGGCGGCCTGCCGGTCCCGGGTCTCGAAGCCGGGCCCGGTGCCCAGGGAGTGGACCAGGTAGTAGGCGGCGTCGATGCCGTCGAAGGCCGCGGGCAGGGTCTCGGGGCGGGTGACGTCCCCGGTGACGGCCTCCACGTCGGCCCGCCAGGGCTGGTCCCGCAGCCGGAGCGGGTCGCGGACCAGGCAGCGCACCCGGTACCCGGCGGCGAGCAGTTCGGGCACCAGGCGCCCGCCGATGTAGCCGGTGGCGCCGGTGACCAGGCAGTGCGGGCGCGTCCGGGTCGGCTCGTCCACCTGCGGCTCCTCTCGTGCGGGCGGGTGCGCCCCCCGTGCCCCGCCAGGCGCGGGGGGCGCTGCCGGGGTGTTCGGAGCGGACGCGGCCGGGGATTGGACGGGGCCGGGGATTCGAGTCTTCCAGGGGTCTCCTGCGGGCGCCCGTGCGGACGCGGGGCCAGGAATCCGGGCGTGCGCGAGGCCGGGAATCCGGTGTCCTGCGAGGGGGCCGGGAATCCGGTGTCCTGCGCGGGCAATCCGCGCCGGGTGCAGCTTCGAACGCCTGACGTCGCCGTGTTCCGTCGGCCCGGCCGGGTGTCCGCCCGGCCGGGATTACCTGGAGGTCGTGCCATGCCCACCGTCCACTGGCCGGGGCCGTCGCCCGTGTGTCGCGAGCGCGAGGCGGCCGGATGAGCACGGTCGTTCACCTGTCCGGGCCGGGGCGTCCGGGCACCGACCTCAAGGAGCTGCTGAGCAGGACCGCGCTCGGCGACCGGGAGGCGTTCGGCCGGCTGTACGACGCGGTGGCGGGCCCGGTGCTGGGGCTGGTCCGCCGGGTGCTGCGGGATCCGGCGCAGTCCGAAGAGGTCGCGCAGGAGGTGATGCTGGAGGTGTGGCGCACCTGCGCCCGCTACCGGCCCGAGCGCGGGGAGGTGCTGGCGTGGGTGCTGACCATCGCCCACCGCCGCGCCGTGGACCGGGTGCGGGCGGCACAGGCCGCCGCCGACCGCGACCAGCGGGCAGCCGCCGCCTCGCACGTGCCGGCGTTCGACGAGGTCGCCGAGCAGGTCGAGGGGCGGCTGGAACGCGAGCAGGTGCGGCGCTGCCTGAAGGGGCTGACCGAGTTGCAGCGGGAGTCGATCACGCTGGCCTACTACCGCGGGTACACCTACCCGCAGGTCGCCGAACTGCTCGGCACCCCGCTGGGCACCGTCAAGACCCGGATGCGCGACGCGCTGATCCGGCTGCGCGACTGCCTGGGAGTGGGAGCATGAGCGGCGCCGACCTGCACACGCTGACCGGCGCCTACGCCGCGCACGCCCTCGACGCGGACGAGCGCGCGCAGTTCGAACGCCATCTGGCGCAGTGTCCGGCCTGCGCCCGGGAGGTGGCCGAGTTCACGGCGACGCTGGCCAGGCTTGGCGCCGCGCAGGCCGTCGCGGTGCCCGGAGAGTTGAAGTCGCGGGTGATGGGCGCGCTGGACACCGTCCGGCAGGAGGCCCCGCGCGCCGCGGCCGGGCCCGACGGCGCCCGGCGCCCCGGGCGGTCCGCCCGCGGCTGGCCGCGGCTGGCGCTGGCGGCCTGTCTGGCGGCGGCCGCGGCCCTCGGCGGCGTGGCCGTCCAGCAGCACCGGGAGGCGGACCGGGCCAGGGCCCTCGCCGCCGCGCTGCAGCGGCACCAGGACCAGGTCACCGGGCTGCTGGCGGCACCCGACGCCCGGCGGGCGAGCGGCCCGGCGGCCGGCGGCACCGGCAGCGGGGCGGTGGTCTGGTCGCACGGCCGGGGCCGGGCCGTCCTCCTGGCCTCCGGCCTGCCCGCCCCGGCGGAGGGCACGGCGTACGAGCTGTGGTTCGACGACGGCGCCGCGATGCGCCCGGCGGGGCTGATGCCCCGGGGCGACGGCGCGTTCCTGCTGGACGGCCCCCTGGACGGTGCGCGCGGCATCGGCGTCACGGTGGAGCCCTCGGCCGGCTCCGCTCACCCCACGGGGGCGCCGGTCCTGCTGATCCCGTTCACCTGAGCGGCCGAACCGGGTCGGGCCTCCCGGCGGTCCGGCCCGTTCCGCCGCCCGTTCCGCCACCCGTTCCGCCGCCCGTCCGCGGCCCTCAGCCCTGGCCGGGAGGTGTCACCCGGCCAGGGCAGTGTCACCCGATCGGGGGGTATCCGGACTCGCACCCATCCGGTGGAGCCGGACCACCGAATGAGGACCGTGACCGATGAGACGAGCAGCAGCCCGCCGGGCGCCCTCCCCCGAGCACGCACCCGTGCCGCCGGGCCGGCCGTCGCGGCGCTGTGCGGGCTGGCGGCCGCCGCCGCGGCCGTGGGAGCCGGCGAGGCGGCGGCGGCGTTCACCCGCCCCCAGGCCTCACCGGTGGTGGCGATCGGCTCGGCGGCGATCGACCTCGCACCCACCGCCGTCAAGGCGTGGGCGGTCCAGCGGTTCGGCACCGGCGACAAGACGGTCCTGCTGGGCGGGATCTACACCGTCATGGGCCTCGCGGCCGCGGCCCTCGGCGTGCTGGCCGGACGCCGTCGCGGCGCGGCCGCCGCCCTGTTCGCGGCCTTCGGCGGCCTCGGTGCCTGGGCAGCGCTGGCCCGCCCGCAGGCCGTCCCCACCGACCTGCTGCCCTCCGCCGCCGCGGCGGGCGGCGCGGTCGCCGTGCTGTGGTGGCTGACCGGACCCGCCCTCTCCCTTGGCCCTTTCCTTGGCTCTTCCCGCCGTTCGGGCCCGGTCCGGCCGGCCGGGCCCGAGCGGCGGCGCGTCCTGGCGGCCGGCGCCACGATCGGCGCGGCCGCCGCCCTCGGCACGGCCGGACGCGTCCTGTCCGACCGGCGCGGCGACGTCAGCGCGGCCCGCGCCGCCGTCCGCCTGCCGCCGCCGCTGCGCCCGGCGCCACCGCTGCCGCGCGCCGTCGGCGCCACGGTCCCCGGCCTGCCCCCGTTCATCACCCCCACCGCCGACTTCTACCGCGTCGACACCGCCCTGACCCTGCCGCGCATCGACCCGCGCGCCTGGTCGCTGCGGCTGCACGGCATGGTCGACCGCCCGCTGGTGATCGGCTTCGACGACCTGCTCGCCCTCGGGCTGGAGGAGCTGGACCACACCCTGTCCTGCGTCTCCAACGAGGTCGGCGGCCCCTACGCGGGCACCACCCGCTGGCTCGGCGC
Organism: Kitasatospora sp. NPDC058492; assembly: GCF_042720685.1. Lineage (NCBI taxonomy): Bacteria > Bacillati > Actinomycetota > Actinomycetes > Kitasatosporales > Streptomycetaceae > Kitasatospora > Kitasatospora sp. NPDC058492. The sequence goes on along the minus strand of NZ_JBHXMU010000023.1, from coordinate 52,575 downwards.
CTCGCTGCCCGCCCTGCTGCGCCGCGCCGGCGTCCGCTCCGGCGCCGAGCAGCTCGTCGGCCGCTCGCAGGACGGCATGACGATCGGCACCCCGGTCGAGACGCTCCTCGACGGGCGCCGGGCGCTGCTCGCGGTGGCGATGAACGGCGAGGCGCTGCCCGTCGAACACGGCTTCCCGTGCCGCACGGTGGTGCCCGGCCTCTACGGCTACACCTCGGCCACCAAGTGGCTCGTCGACCTGGAGGTGACCACCTTCGCCGCCCGCGACCCGTACTGGGTGCAGCGCGGCTGGGACCGCACCGGCGAGGTCCGCACCGCCTCGCGGATCGACGTGCCCGCGCCGTTCGCCCGCGTGCCGCCCGGTGACGTGACGGTGGCCGGCACCGCCTGGGCCACCCACCGCGGCATCGCCGCCGTCGAGGTGCGCGTCGACGGCGGGCCCTGGCGGCAGGCCGAACTGGCCGCCGACGCCGGGCCCGACCTGTGGCGCCAGTGGACCCACACCTGGACCGGCGCCGCCCCCGGGACCCACCGCCTTGAGGCCCGCGCCACCGACGGCACCGGGGCCGTCCAGCCCGCCACCCGCACACCCCCCTATCCCTCGGGCGCGACGGGCTGGCACAGCGTCGTCGTCACCGTCACCTGACCCCACCTCACGACCTCCCCACCCCTTCGGCATCCGGGATCCGCCCGATGCCCCCTGACAGGAGAATCCGTCCATGAACACGACCGTCCTGGTCCGCAAGCCCTTCGCCGCCGTCCTCGCCGCCGGCCTGCTGGCCGCCTCCCTGAGCGCGTGCAGCAGCAGCGGCGGCGACGCGAAGTCCTCGGACACGGCCAAGAGCACCACCGCGGCCGCCGCACCCCAGGCTTCCAGTGCCCAGGCTTCCGGTGCCCAGGCCGCCGAGCAGGTGACGGCCGGGCAGCCGTTCGGCACCGCGTGCGCGGCCGTCCCCAAGGACGGGGCGGGCAGCTTCACCGGCATGGCCAAGGACCCGGTCGCCACCGCCGCCTCCAACAACCCGCTGCTGTCCACCCTCGTCACCGCCGTCAAGCAGGCCGGCCTGGTGGACACCCTCAACTCCGCGAAGAACATCACCGTCTTCGCCCCCACCAACGACGCCTTCGCCAAGCTCCCGAAGAAGGACCTCGACGCCGTCCTCGCCGACAAGGACAAGCTCACCAAGATCCTCACCTACCACGTCGTCCCCCAGCGCCTGGCTCCCGCGGCACTCGCCGGCGGGCACAAGACCCTGGCCGCCGACGACCTCACCGTGACCGGCGCCGCCCCGGACTTCACCGTCAACTCCGCCGCCAAGGTGCTGTGCGGCGACGTCCAGACCGCCAACGCCACCGTCTACATCGTCGACACCGTCCTGATGCCCGCCTCCTGACCCGGCATCAGCCCATGAACCGCGGCCCCCGACGAACAACCCCCCGGTAGCCGGGGGCCGCACCCCCCACCTCCCCCGCCCGCTTGCCCGCTTGCCCGGCGACCGAATATGTAGACCGGCCGACATATTCTTCCCGCGTCTCGCAGGCTCGCCCGTGCACAGGAAGTCGGACCCGCCGACTTCCTGTGCACGGTGGCATGGCGGCGCTTCTGCCCCCACCAGGGAAATATGTAGACCGACCGGCATATTTCTCCTGCGCCACAGTTCCGGCCGCGCGAGAAGTCGGCAGGTCCGACTTCTCGCGCGCGCCGAACCGCTCCCACTTCCCGGCTCCCCGCCCGCCCACTGTGCGCGCAGCCGAATATGTAGACCGACCGATATATTTTTCCGCTCTCAGGACTCCGCTCGCAGGCCTCGTCGCGCGGCAAGGCCGAGGGTGAGCCGCCCCGCACAGGAAGTCGGGCAGGCCGACTTCCTGTGCGCACTGCGGGCACGATCGAATCTGTAGACCGGTCGGTATATTCACTCCGGAGCCAGCAGCGCGAGCCTGCGGGCAAGGCTGTACGGCGCACGTGTCGCGGTTCCGCAGGGCGGGGTTCAGCGCAGCAGGTGCTCCAGCTGGTCGAGGGCGGTGGGCAGGTCGCGGGGGCGCAGGGCGCCCGGGGGGCGGCGGGGGCCGGTCCAGCCGGGGCCGGCGGTCAGGACGACGGGACGGGTGCGGGCACCGTGGGGGCCCCAAGCGGTCTCGGCGACACGGCGGGCCAGGGCCCGGTCGGCGGTGCGGGCGACCTGGGACCACAGCAGGACGGCGGGCGGGCCCGTGCGGCGGACCGCCTCCAACAGGGCTTCGGTCGGCAGGGCCGGGCCGAACATCCGAAACGGCAGGCCCCGTTCGGCCAGCCCCGCAGCCAGTGCCTCCAGTGGCAGGGCATGCAGTTCGGCGGGCATGCCCGCGAGCAGGACGGCCGGACCCTGCGGCGGCTCGACCCGGTCGGCGGCGCGGCGCAGAGCGGCGGCGACGTGCCAGGACAGCAGGTGCTCGACCTCGACGTAGCGCTCGCCCTCGGCGGCCCACTTGCGGCCGGCGGCACGCAGCGCGGGCATCATCACCTCGGTCCAGGCGGCGACCGGGCCGAGGGTGTCGACGCTGTGTCGCAGGATCCGGGCGAGCTCGGGGGCGTCGAGGCGAACGGCCGCGCGGGCCAGCCCCCGGCATTCGGGGCGGACGGTGCCGACGGGCAGGGCGTTCCCGCCACCGGGGGCCGGCCCACCGGCAGGCGGCCCCGGCGGCTCGGACGGCCCGGACACCTCGGACGTCTCTGGCGGCCCGGACGTCTCTGGCGGCCCGGACGGCCCGGACGGTCCGGACGGTCCTGGAGCCTCGGCGGCGAGGGCGAGGCGGGCGGCCTCGGCCGGGGTGACGCCGCGGGCGGTCAGGCGGCACATCTCCGCCAGGACGGCAACGTCCCGCGGGCTCCACTGGCGGTGGCGCCCGGGGTCACGCTGGGCGGGACCGATGCCGTAGCGGCGTTCCCAGGAGCGGACGGTGGTCGGGGAAACGCCGAGCATGCGGGCGAGGGCACCGGTGGTCAGGCTGGCCTGGGCCGGCGGCCGGCCGGCGGAGGCAGACACGGGGACGGGGACCGGGACGGGCACATGCGTGAGCCTATGCGGGGCGGGCCGGGGCAGCGGGCGTCGCGGATGCGGGGCGGCGCAGCAGGGCTCGCTCCGCGGAAGCCATCGGCGCGCACAGGAAGTCGGACCCGTCGACTTCCTGTGCGCACCACGACCGCAGGTCCGGGGAGAATATGTAGGTCGGTCTACAGATTCGGCAGGCAGGTGCGGGCTCGGGGCTGTGCCGGGTGGGGCGGGGAGTCGGCGAGTTGGGTGCGCAGGCGTAGCAGGGCGTCGCGGATGCGGGTCTTGACGGTGCCGAGGGGGGCCCCGAGGGCTTCGGCGGCCTGGGCTTGGGTGCGACCGCCGTAGTAGACCAGCAGCAGGCATTCGCGCTGGACGTCGCTGAGGGTGGCCAGGGCGCGGCGGACCCGTTCGCGTTCCCGGCCGCGGTCCAGGTCGCGTTCGACCTGGTCGGCGACCTCGTCGAAGACCGGGGTGTAGGCGCGCAGGGCTGCGGTGCGGTCGCGGTCGGCGGTGGCCTGGGCGGAACGGACCCGGTCGACGGCGCGCCGGTGGGCGAGGGTGAGCATCCAGGGCAGGACCTCGCCGCGTTCGGGGCGGTAGCGCGCCGCCTCCCGCCACACCTGCAGGAACACCTCCTGGGTGACCTCCTCGGCCTGGGCGTGGTCGCGCAGCACCCGCAGCACGAGGCCCAGGACGGTTCCGGCGGTGGCGGCGTACAGCTCCTCGAAGGCCCGCTCGTCGCCGCCGGAAACGCGTGCCGCCAGGGCGCGCAGCCCGGCCTGCCCGCCGTCGCCCGGGGGTTCACTGCCGGGGGGTTCGGTGCCGGGAGTTTTGTCTGCCGGGGGCCGGGTGGCCGGCCGGTCGATCAGTGCGTGCACACTGCGACCGTCTCGGAGCGGCCATCGCCCGGGCTACTCGCATCGTTTGCGCATCGTTGTGCACGCGCGCCCCCCGGGCTGCCTCGGGTCCCGGCCCGTTCGACCCGTTCGGCCTCGAAGCGTTGTGAGCCGCGTCACTTTCGCGGTGGCGGTGCAGCAGGGCGGCGCCGGGGGCCGTCATGGGGGCGAAGGCGACGGCGGAAGAGTGAGAAGAGTGAAGAGAGCGAGGGCAGCGGGTGAGGCTGCGCAGGGCCAGTCCCGGGATCGACTTCGTCGAGTTCGTACAGCAGCGTTCGGGCGCGCTGTTCCGGACGGCGTACGTGCTCACCGGGGACGCACACACCGCGGAGGACCTCGTCCAGGAGGCGCTGGAACGGTCCTGCCGCAACTGGCGGCGGGTGGCGGCCGCGGAGGCGCCCGAGGCGTACGTGCGCCGGATCCTGGTGAACCTGGTCAACGACCGCTGGCGGCGGCTGAGCCGCTCCGGTGAGCGGCCCGGCGCGGCGCCCGGCGCCGAGCACGCCGACCCGCGCGACGCCTACCGGTCGGTGGAGTTGCGCGCGGAGCTCGTCACGGCGCTGCACACGCTGCCGATGGGGATGCGCACCGTGGTCGTCCTGTACTACCTCCACGACCTGGGGGACCAGGAGATCGCGCAGACGCTGGACATCTCCCCCGGCGCCGTGCGCTCCCAACTCGCCCGCGGCCTCGCGAAACTGCGGTCCGCACTGCCCCGGCAGGACGTCCCGTCCGCGCCGCCGACCTCGCGCGGAGGTGCGTGATGACCCGCTTCCCGTCCCACGATCCCGACCACCCCTCCCCTGGCCCCGGCTCCGCCCCCGACTTCGACCCCGACTTCGACAAGGAACTCCTCGCCGCCATGACCGCATTCGCCGACAACACCCCGGCCCCCGTCATCGACGCCCTCGCCATCCGGCGCACGGTGCGCCGTCGCACCGTGCTCAGCGGCGCGGTGGCGGCGGCCGCGGTGGTCGCCATCGGCACGGGTGCGGCACTGCTCGCGCCGGGTTCGGGTCCGTCGCCCTCCGGCGGCCTGCCCGCGGGCCCCGCGAACGCCTCGGCGCCGATGTCCTCCGGCACGCCCTCCCCCACCGGGTCCGCTCCCGCGCCCGGGCCCTCGATGGCCTTCGGCACCCCCACGCCGCCGCCGATGCAGCCGACCGACGGGGTGCAGGTGAGTGTGCCGCCGGTCGCCAATCTGGCCAAGGACGCGGCCATCAGGGCGCTGGAGACGGCGGAACTGCGCTACGAGGTGCACGAGTTCACCGACTGGAACGTGCCCGCCGGGTCGGTCATCAACTCCGTGCCGCAGGCCGGCCACACCGTACCTGCGCACTCGACGGTCCAGGTGTTCGTCTCCAAGGGCAGGCCGGGCCGATGACCGGCACTGTCGCGTCCAACGCCGCTACGCAAGCTGCGAGTTGACGATATCCTCCGGCCTCCCGCCACACGGGCGGCGAAGCGGCCGGGCAAGGCCGTGCGCAGCAGGGTGGGCGGGCCGTGGACTGGGCCGTGGACTGGGCCGGCCGGGTGAGGAGCGACGCGGTGGCGGCCCCCTGCCCCGGCCCCCTGCTGCGGGCCCCACCTGCGGCGATCTAGGGTGCAGGCATGATCTCCTCACCGATATCCGGCCCCGACCAGGCGATGCAGGTGCTGATGGAGGGCAATGCCCGTTTCGTCGCGGGCAGCCCGGAGCACCCCAACCAGGACGCCGGGCGCAGGGCCGCCCTCGCGCCGGCGCAGCGGCCCTTCGCGGTGCTGTTCGGCTGTTCGGACTCCCGGCTGGCGGCCGAGATCATCTTCGACCGGGGGCTGGGCGACCTGTTCGTGGTGCGGACGGCCGGGCACGTCACCGGGGCGGAGGCGCTGGGCAGCATCGAGTACGGGGTGAGCGTGCTGGAGTGTCCGCTGGTGGTGGTACTGGGGCACGACTCGTGCGGCGCGGTGGGCGCGGCGATCGAGGCACTGGACCAGGGGCAGCTGCCGGGCGGCTTCGTGCGGGACGTGGTGGAGCGGGTCACCCCGAGCGTGGTGTCGGCCCGGGCCGCGGGCATCGAGGACCCGGACGGGATCGTCGACGAGCACATCCGCCAGACCGTGGACCTGCTGCTGGAGCGTTCCCAGCTGCTGGCCGCCAAGGTGGCCGAGGGCTCGGCGGCCGTCGTGGGCCTGTCCTACCGGCTGCGCGACGGCCAGGCCCGTACGGTGGCCGCTCGCGGTGCGGTCAGCGCCGCGTTCTGACCGTCGGCCCGTACCGGTGCTGAACCCGCCCGTACGGCCGAACCGGCGCGTAGGGCCGGCCAACGTAGGGCCGTCTGCCCCCGCCGGGGCCGGGAACGCCGGGGGCCGGGAACGCCGTGTCCGATCACCGCCAGCGCCCGCACCCGGGCGGGGGCAGAGTCGGAGGTCGGCAACGGTTTCCCACCCAAGGACGGCATTCCCGTGCACAAGGCCACCGATCTCAAGGTCCTCTACTTCGGCACCCCGGTGGTGCTGATCAGCTCGCGCAACGAGGACGGCGGCGCCAACCTGGCGCCGATGTCCTCGGCGTGGTGGCTGGGGCAGTCCTGCGTGCTGGGCCTCGGCAACACCGCCCAGACGGCCGTCAACCTGCGGCGCGAGGGCGAGTGCGTGCTCAACCTGCCTTCCTCCGGGCAGGTGGACGCCGTCGACGCCCTCGCGATGCTGACCGCCAATCCGGATCTGACCGAGCGCCGGCGCCAGCAGGGCTACCGCTTCGAGCGGGGCAAGTTCGCCGCCGCCGGGCTCACCGAGCAGCCGTCGGAGCTGGTGCGGGCGCCGCGCGTCGCCGAGTGCCCGGTCCAGCTGGAGTGCCGGCTGGAGGCGGCCGCGCCGCTGGCGGGCAACCCGCACTGCACCGCCTTCGAGGTCACCGTGGTGCGCGCGCACGTCGAGGAGCGCCTGCTCGTGCCCGGCACGGACCACTACGTGGACCCGCTCGGCTGGGATCCGCTGATCATGAAGTTCTGCGAGTTCTTCGGCGACGGGCGCCGGCTCGCCCCTTCCCGCCTCGCCGAGGGCTGGCAGATGCCGGGCCGTCTGCCCGTCGGTGTCCGGGCCTGACGCCCCGCCGCAGGTCCGCGAGCCCCCGCCGCCCGCCCGGCCGTCCGACGAACCGCCCGCCTACCCGACCACCCAGCCGAGCAGCCGTCCGACCGTCCGACCGACCGCCTAGTCGCCCGCCGCGGCGGGCACCAGGTCGTGGAGCAGGAAGTGGAGCTCGGTGTCGTCCGTCGACTCCGCCCACAGCCCGTCGGCGTCGAGCACCGAGGCCGCGACCACCCGCGCCTCGGCGACGAGTTCGGGGTGGGAGTCGAAGCCCGGCCACGGCAGGACGGGGAAGTCGTTGTCCTCGCCGAAGCGCCGTACCTGTTCGATGTCGCCCAGGACGGCGGGCGGCAGCGACTCATTCGCCCAGGACCACAGCCAGGTCTGCCGGGCGAGGCTGACGCTGCCGATCATCGTGAGCCGGCCGGTGAGGAACACCTCGCTCTTGCGCGACCACTTCCTCCTGCGCGACCAGGTGATCCGCGCGTCGTCCATCGACCAGTGGTACTGCACGTCGCCTGACAGTCCGAAGCGCTCGACCGTGAGGGCCTGCCGCGCGCGGGCACGTTCGCGGGCCGCGATCACGACGCCCTCCCACCGGGAGTGGTCGTGCTTCGAGTGGTCGTCCACCGTGCCTCCTCGTACGGAACTGCCGGCAAGATCATCCCATCCGGCCTGCTGCTCCGTCCGGGCCCGTCGGCCCCACCCCGGCGTGATCCGGAAGAGAGCCCCTACGCGCTGGCGCCGCAGGAGTCGCAGATGCGGGTGGCGGGCAGTTGGAGGAAGCAGGAGGGGCAGATCGCCGGGGGGCGGGGCGGGGTGGCGGCGGCCGCCTTGCGGTTGACGGCCGCTTGCAGGCGCGGGGCCAGGGCGGGGGTGCCGCCGTCGGCGGGCAGTTGGGCGCCGAAGTGCCGGTAGCAGGCGAGGCGGGCGGCGGCGGCGTGGTGTTCGCGGTCCATGTCCGCTGCGAGCGGCGGCTGTCCGGCCACGGCCAGTACTTCCTGGTAGCCGACGCCGACCATGCCGTCGGTGGAGTGGACCACCAGTGCGGTCAGCGGCGGGTCCCCGCGGCGGTGTGCCTCGCGCACCACCAGGGCCAGGACTTTGCCGATCCAGGTGCGCTGGTGCACCCGGGTGCGCACGCCGGCCGCCTCCTGCACGGTCTCGGCCAGTTCGGAGTAGGTGATCACCGCGTGGTAGCGGCGGGCCACGTCCACCAGGGCCGGGTAGGCGGCCCTGGTCCAGGCGACCTGGGCCTGGGTTGAGCTGACCGCCGAACCGTCCGCGACCCGCCAGTAGCCGCGCTGTTGCTGTTCCATTCGACCGCCCCTGAAACCTCGTCCGCCGGCCCCCGCCGGGAGCGAGGCTACCCCGCCCTCCGGCGCCTCGGGCCGCCGGGGGCTTGACTTCAAGTGCTGTTGAAGTCGTCGAATGGGTCCCGACCGCAGCCGTACGGGCATCGCGGTCGATGCCCCGCCCGTACGGAACGACCCGGGTCCGGGGCCGCCTGCTTCCCGATCGTGCCGCAGGCGGCCCCGGCCCCGTCGTCGTCCGCCGGCCCACCACCCGCCACGGGGCGCAGGCGGGCGTCACCAGCAGAGCCGGGGGCCGGGCGTCACCGGCAGAGCCGCACGGCGGGCTCAGGCCGCCGCTTCGGCGAGGGTGTGGGCGACGAGGGCGTTGGCGTGGCCGTGGCCGAGGCCGTGCTCGGTCTTGAGCCAGGCGACGAGCTCCATGTGCTTGCCGAGCGGGGAGGCCCGGATGAGGTCCTTCCACTCGGCGACGGGTCGGCCGTACTTCTTCTCGATGGACGGGAAGTAGCTGGCGGGGCCCTTGGCGGGGGTGGCGGTCATGGTCGGTACGCCCTTTCGGGAACGGATGCGGTCGCGGTCTACCCAGGTAGGACCGCGACCGCATCGTCAACTCATCGCCCGGCCGAAGTGATCTGCGTCACACTCCGACCTTGCGCTTGGCCCGCCGCCCGGCGACGGGGGCGAGGGCGGGGTCGGCGTTCCAGGCGGCGACGGGGTTGCCGAGCCAGCGGGTGGTGCCGGGGACGTTCTCGCCGCGCATGACCAGGGAGGCGGGGCCGACGGTGGTGCCGGCGCCGAGGGAGGAGTTGAGCAGGACGATGGAGTGCGGGCCGGTGGTGGAGCCGGGGCCGAGGTGGACGGGGCCCAGGCGCATGACCCGGTCGTGGAAGAGGTGGGTCTGCAGGACGGTGCCGCGGTTGACGCTGGCGCCGGCCTCGACGGTGACGAGGTCGCTCTCGGGCAGCCAGTGGGTCTCGCACCACACGCCGCGCCCGATGTGGGCGCCGAGGCTGCGCAGCCAGGCGTTGAGGTAGGGCGTGCCGGTGATGCTGGAGCCGCCGAAGGGCATGGCGAGTTCCTCGACGAAGCTGTCGTAGAGCTCGTTGCGCCACACGAAGGTGGACCACAGGGGGTGTTCGGCGACGCGGAAGCGTCCGACGAGGAGCCACTTGGCGGCGGTGGTGACCAGGCAGGCGATGAGGGCGGCGCCGATGAGGACGAGGCCGGCGGCGGCGAGGGCGCGCGGCAGGCCGTAGTCGTCGCGCAGTTCCTGGAGGGTGGCGAGGACGAGGTCGCCGAGGAGGGCGGCGAGGACGATGGGCAGCAGGCGGCACAGTTCGACGCCGGCGCGGGCCCACATCAGGCGCCGGGGCGGGTTGTAGGTGCGGGCGTCGCCGCCGGCGGCCGCGACGCGCGGCAGGGCGAAGGCGGGGCGGCCGAGCCAGGAGGAGCCTTCGGGGGCGTTGACGGGGGTGTCGGACAGGACGCCGACGAGGGAGTTGTCGGGCAGTCGGCGGCCGGGGCCGACGATGCCGGAGTTGCCGACGAAGGAGCGGCGCCCGACGTGCGAGGGGCCGATGTGCAGCCAGCCGCCGCGCAGTTCGTAGGGAGCGACGAGGGTGTCGTCGGCGAGGAAGGCGCCGTCGTCGACGCGCATCAGGCCGGGCAGGGCGAGGACGGTGGAGGCTTCGACGCGGCGGCCGACCTTGGCGCCGAGCAGGCGCAGCCACACCGGGGTGAAGAGGCTGGCGTAGAAGGGGAAGAGGGTGCGCCGGGCGGTGTCGCTGAGCCGGGTGACGGCCCAGGCGCAGTAGGCGACGCGGCCGTGGGCGGGGTGGAAGCCGGGGCGCAGCGGGATGGACAGGAGGCGGACCATGATCGCTATCAGCGTGGCGTGGCACACCAGGGTGAGGGCGGCCAGCGGGATGGTGGCGGGCAGGAGTTGGAGGAGGGCCGCGGTGAGGGTGCGGTCGGTGTCGACCATCGTGAAGACGATGGCGAGGGCGGGGAGGGCGGCGATGATCGGCAGGAGGCCGAAGACGGTCAGGCCGACGCCGTAGGCGAGGTTCCAGAAGCGGGAGCGGGGGGTGGCGGCGGCCGCGGGCCAGGTGGTGCGGGCCTCGGTGGAGGGCCGGGCCGGGGAGCCGTGCCAGTGTTCGCCGGCGGGTACGGCGCCGGTGACGCAGGAGCCGGGGGCGATGTCGGCGCCGGCGCCGATGCGGGCGCCGGGCATGAGGGTGGAGCGGCCGCCGATGCGGGCGCCGTCGCCGATGTCGATGCGGCCGAGGTGGAGGGTGTCGCCGTCGAGCCACCAGCCGGCGATGTCGGCTTCGGGTTCGACGGTGGCGCCGGCGCCGATGCGGGCGAGGCCGGTGACGGGGGGCAGGGTGTGCAGGAGGACGCCGGCGCCGATGCGGCAGCCGAGCGCGCGGGCGTAGCGGCGGGCCCAGGGGGTGCCGGCGAGGGCGCCGACGCCGAAGAGGGTGACGGCGCGTTCGGCGGCCCACAGTCGCAGGTGGGCCTGGCCGCCGCGGGGGTGGCTGCCGGGGCGCAGGCCGGCGGTGAGCAGGCGGGCGCTGCCGGCGGCGAGGAGGGTGCGGCCGGGGGCGCTGTAGAAGAGGAGGAGGCCGGCGGCGACGGGCCACCAGGAGCTGTGCGGGGCCCAGCTGAGTTGGCTGCCGATGAGGTTGTCGAAGGCGGTGAGGGCGAGGATCCAGCGCAGTCCGGAGATGCCGAAGACGCCGAGCAGGATGAGGGTCTGCCACAGGCCGGCGCTGGCGGGGGTGCGGCGCACGGTGCGGACGGGGGCGGGGGTGGGGGTGTGTGCGGCGCCGCCGGTATGAGGGGGGCCGGCGAGGTTGTCGAGGTAGTCGGCGAGGTCGCCGAGGACGGGGTGGGCGTAGAGGTCGGCGACGGAGACGCCGGGGTGGCGGGTGCGCAGTTCGGAGACGAGGCGGGCGGCGGTGAGGCTGGAGCCGCCGAGGGCGAAGAAGTCGTCGCCGTGGCCGGGGGCCGTGCCGAGCATGCTCTCCCAGCGGCCGGCGAGCCAGCCGGCGGTGCCGTCCAGGGGGGCGGCGGTGCCGGGGGTGGCGGTGCCGGTGGTGGCGAGCGGCCAGGGCAGGGCGTTGCGGTCGACCTTGCCGGAGGTGCGGGTGGGCAGGGAGTCGACGAGGGCGAGGACGGGCACGAGCGGGGCGGGCAGGCGTCCGAGCAGGTGCTGGCGGGCGGCGGTGAGGTCGGGGGTGGTGCCGGGCTGGGCGACGAGGTAGCCGACCAGCAGGTCGGCGCCGGCGGGGCTCTTGCGGACGGCGGCGGCCGCGGCGCGGATGCCGGGCAGGGCCTGGAGGGCGGCGTCGATCTCGCCGAGTTCGATGCGCCGGCCGCCGAGTTTGATCTGGTCGTCGGCGCGGCCGACGAAGACGAGGCCTTCGGGGTCGTTGCGCACGAGGTCGCCGCTGCGGTAGACGCGCGGGGAGGCGAGGGCGGGGTGGGCGCTGAACTTCTCGGCGTCCTTGGCGGGGTCGAGGTAGCGGGCGGTGCCGATGCCGGTGATGAGGAGTTCGCCGGTCTCGTACCAGGGGACGGGGTGGCCGGCGGCGTCGACGACGGCGATCTCCCAGCCGTCCAGGGGGGTGCCGATGCGTACGGGCTGGCCGGGGAGCATGCGGGCGGCGGTGGCGACGACGGTGGTCTCGGTGGGGCCGTAGGTGTTCCAGAACTCGCGGCCGGGGGTGGCGAGGCGCTCGACGAGTTCGGCGGGGCAGGCCTCGCCGCCGACGATGATCAGGCGCACGGCGTCCAGGCACTCCTGCGGCCACAGGGCGAGCAGGGTGGGGACGGTGGAGATGGCGGTGATGCGGCGTTCGACGAGCCAGGGGCCGAGGTCGGTGCCGGCCTTGACGAGGGAGCGGGGGGCGGGCACCAGGCAGGCGCCGTGGCGCCAGGCCAGCCACATCTCCTCGCAGGAGGCGTCGAAGGCCACCGACAGGCCGGCCAGGACGCGGTCGCCGGGGCCCAGCGGCTGCTGCCGCAGGAAGAGGCGGGCCTCGGCGTCGACGAAGGCGGCCGCGGAGAGGTGGGTGACGGCGACGCCCTTGGGGCGGCCGGTGGTGCCGGAGGTGAAGATGATCCACGCGTCGTCGGCGGGGGTGGGCCAGACGGGGTTGCCGCGGGGCCCGGCCCCGGAGCCGGGGGCGAGCCGGCGTTCGGCGCCGAGGACGGCGCACACCTGGGCGTCCTGCCAGATCATGTCGGCGCGCTCGTCGGGGTCGTCGGCGTCGACGGGCACGTAGGCGGCGCCGCAGCGCAGCACGGCCAGGATGGCGACGTACAGGTCGGCGGTGCCGGAGGGGATGCGCACGCCGACCCGGTCTCCGGTGCCGATGCCGTGCCCGGCGAGGACGCCGGCGAGGGTGTCGACCTCGTGCATGAGGGCGCGGTAGTCGAGTACGGCGGTGCCGGTGTCCAGCGCGGGTGCGTGCGGGTGGGCGTCGGCGGTGGCGGTGACGATGTCGAGCAGGCTGCGGGGGTGCGCGGGCCGGACGGCCGGCCAACCGGCGGCGTGGGCAGGCCCGGGACGGTTCAGCGTTCCCGGGCCTGCCATGTCCTGGCGTGCGTCCATAAGGAGTGTCCTCGGCTGGGAGTAGTCATTAAGGATGAATGCGGGGAGTCACCTTGCGTGGTGCCTCACTCACCATGACTCCACTGGGAGCCCGCTGGATGCCGTGGAGGTGGAGTCAAAGGAACTTTTCATTTTCGGCGACATATGGGGGCATCAGGGAACGATTCGAAAGTCATTTCGGGGTTTTTCGATCGCTTTCGGTGGCGAAGGGTAATCGCCGGAGGCAGGAGGCATATGACGGGAAGGCGAAGAGTGGTCTACGCCATAGCGGCGGGGACACTACCGGTAGTGAAAGCGGACCCGCCAGATCTGGAGGTTTAGCGATGATGGTGGCCGGATCCCGCCGGTGGCCCGCCGGGGGTGGGGGCGGCCTCGGGGACGGCGCGTCCGGCAGTGCGGAGGGCGGCGCGGAGGGCGGCGTGCGGCTCGTCTGGTACGCGGCGTACGGGTCGAACCTGCACGCCGCCCGGCTCGCCTGCTACCTGCGCGGCGGCCGCCCCGACGGCGGCGCGCACACCTACCCCGGCTGCCGCGACCACCACCCGCCGCGCCGGGACGTGGCCACGACCCTGCCCGGCACGCTGTACTTCGCGCGGGAGTCGGCGGTGTGGGGCGGCGGCAGCGGCTTCTACGATCCGGACGCACCGGGCGAACTTCCTTGCCGCATCTACTTGATGACGGTCAGTCAGTTCAGCGACATCGCCGCCCAGGAGATGCGCCGCTCCCCCGGCGCCGACCTCGACCTCACCCACACCCTCGCGCACGGACGCGACCGGCTCGGGCCCGGCCGGTACGAGACGCTGGTACACGCGGGCGAGTTGGACGGACACCCGCTGCTGACCTTCACCGCCCCCGAAGGCCTGGCCGGCGCCGCACTCAATCCACCCTCGGCGCCCTATCTGCGCACCCTGGCCGCAGGCCTGGCCGAGTCCCACGGCTGGAACGCGCGCCACTGCGCCGACTACCTGGCCTCCCGCCCGGGCGCCGCCGGGCACTGGAACCCGGCGGACGTCCTGGCCGCACTGGGCGGTGGTCTGGACCTTTAGGTGTTGTTCACCCCGTGGTGACCGTACGGTGACAACTGCGCGGGTTCCGGCCACATCAGGCAAAGGAAACGCCAGGCCACCGCACGGGCGAACCGGCGCCTCCCGCCGGCGGCTGGCGGCGGGAGGCGCCGGCCACTCGGCGGCTTCGTCAAAGGCGGTTTTAAGATCACGCCCTTCAGCTTGAGCGTTGGCCATGGAGGAGGAGGGGGACGGCGCGGTTGGCGAGGGCTTCGGCGGCGCGGGCGGCCTGGGCGGGGGCCATGACGTCCGGGAGTTCGTGGGCGGGGACGAAGCGGGCGCCGAACAGGCCGCTGTGGTGCCGGGGTGGGACGGTGAGGCGGGTGTCGTCGCGCACGGTGCCGCCGTCGAAGACGAGGTTGAGGCGTTCCAGGTAGCGGTCGGCGGGGGTGAAGTCGACAGCCAGGACGTCGGCGAGACGGAGGTTGAGGCCGGTCTCGGCGTGGAGGTTGCGGGCGGCGGCGAGGTTGGGGGGCTCGTTGGGTTGGGCGGCGCCGCCGGGCAGGATCATCCCGTCCATGTAGTCCGGGTCGACGAGCAGGACGTCGCCGCGCGGGTTGCGGACGAGGACGAGGCAGCCGAGCCGGCACACCGGCGGCTTGGCGAGAAGGCGGGGGTCGCGCATCGGGGGGTTCACTTCCTGAGGGCGGCAAGGAGTACGAGGGAGAAGCCCGCCCACCACAGCAGGCGGACGAGGAGTTCAGCCGTCACGCGTCAGGCGCTCGTAACGCAGGCCCTTGCGCAACAGGTCGACGACCCGCAGGAGTTCGGACGGACGGGCGCAGCCGAGGCCGATGAGGTAGCAGCCCGTTCTGCGGCCGTGCTCCCAGTCGACCTCGACGGACGGCAACTTCACCCCGGACAGGGCGAGGACGGCCGTCAGGTCGTCCAGGACGTCGGCCGCCTGCCGCCGCTGGTCGACAGTGGCGCGGTTGAGGGCGGATCCCATCACGCCCCCACCTGCCGCCGAACCTCGAACCCCCGCCAGGCGCTGAAGGCGGCGGAGAACGAGGAGAAGGCGGCCAGCCCACCCGAGGTACCGCTGCGCAGCCACTCCCCCGTCGTCTCGTTCCGCACCCGGTAACACCGGCCCTCCGGGTCCCACCGCACCCCGTAGCCGTGCAACCGGGGCACTTGGACATCACCCATGGGAATAACCTTCCGCAGTCGATCCTTCACGTTCTGTGTGGGAAAGACTTGCGGAACGACCCCCTCCTAGGGAAGCATCTGAAGTCGCCAGTTCAGCATGGTTCAGTTGGGAAGCATCATGAACCGTAAGAAGCTTGATCCTGCGTCATCTCCGTACGCGACCCTCGGGATTCAGCTCCGCCGTTCACGCGAGGCACGCGGCCTGACCCAGACGGAACTCGGAGAGGTCATCGCCTACTCCGGCGCCTACATCTCCAGCATCGAGCGCGGCATCCGCGCGCCGAGCCGCCGATTCGTCGATCTCGTGGACGAGCACCTCGCCACCGGCGGCACGCTCGGCCTGATGCTCGACCAGCTCGAACACAGCATCCTGATAGAGGGTTTCCCTGAGTACGCCGACAAGGAAGCCGAAGCGACCGCCATCCGGCCCTTCCAGATCGGGGTCATCTCAGGGCTGCTGCAGACTCCCGAGTATGCGGCAGCCTATGAACAGGCACCGGTCACGCGCGGGACCGTCACTCAGCAGCAGGCCGACGAGCGCATGCGGTTCCTCCTCACCCGACAGGAACGGATCAACCGACCGTCTCCGCCATACGTCCAGGCCGTACTCGACGAGTGGAGCCTGCGACGGCCAATCGGCGGACCAGCGGTGATGGTGAGCCAGCTGGCCCACCTGGAGGAGTTGGCCGGTCTACCGAACATGACCATCCAGGTAGCTCCGCTCGGTCTCGGAGAGCACCGGCCGTTCGCACACCCGGTGACGCTTCTGACGATGCCGAATCGTTCGCTGCTCGGCTATTCGGAGAGCCACCTGCGCGGCCATCTGGAGCGCGACGCCGAAACCCTCGCAGGCTGGGCCAGGGAGTACGATCGGCTGCAAGCCGAGGCACTGCCTCTGGCCCCGTCGCTTGAGCTGATCCGCGCAGTACGGAAGGAACTTGAAAGTGCACCTTGACCTATCCGGCGCTCGCTGGCGCAAGAGCACGTTCAGCGGCCAAGGCGGCGAATGCATCGAGGTAGCGGACGGCTTCCCCGGCATCGTCCCGGTCCGCGACTCCAAGGACCCCAACGGCCACGCCCTCGCCTTCCCCGCCGATTCCTGGCAGGCCTTCGTCACCGCCATCAGCGCTGGCGAGTTCGACGCCAACTAGGCCTATCTGACGCCGGAGTGGGAAGTCATCCCCATCGACTTCCCACTCCACCCGCAGGAGGCAACGCGATGGCAACCACCTGGCGCAAGAGCAGCTACAGCGGCGGCGGAGGCGAATGCATCGAGATCGCCGACGGCTTCAGTGGCGTGCAGCCCGTCCGAGACTCCAAGGACCCCGACGGGCCCGTCCTCTGCTTCCCCACCCCCGCCTGGCAGGCCTTCGTCACCGCCGTCCGCGTCGGCGAGTTCGACGCCCGGGAGACCCGCCTCTCGGCGAAAGGCTGACTGCGGCGACCTGATCGACCCGGGCGCCGACGCGACCGGGCTGCCCCATGCTTCACCTGCGGCGGCGTGGACCCGGCCGGTCTCCGGCCGGATCCACGCGGCCTTCTCGATCGGCTCGGGCATCGTGTGCGCCCTCGTCAGGCCGCGACGGGCGCGCCGGCGACGCGGCGTTCGCCGCCGTTGCGCTCGCGCCACGCCCGGTAGACGTCGATGGCCGCGTCGCTGGGCCGGTAGCGCATCGGCAGCCGTCGCTCGTCCCAGTTCTTGGCGAACTCGGTGTAGAAGGTGGCGAGTTCGAAGTACTTGCGGTCGTCGACGTAGTGCGGTTCGTAGTCGTCGCGGGTGGTGAGGAAGACGACCTCGTCGGGGCTGCAGTAGTAGAGCGAGCCCAGGCACATCGGGCAGGGGTGGGCGAGGACGTAGATGGTGGTGCCGGTCAGGTGCTCGGTGCCGAGCCTCGTGCAGGCGTCGCGGATGGCGAGGATCTCGGCGTGCGCGGTGGGGTCGCCGGTCTGGGCGACCTTGTTCGCACTCTCGGCGAAGATCTCGCCGTCCTTGACGATGACGGTGGCGAACGGGCGCCCGCCTTCGGCGACGTTGCGACGGGCGAGGTCGATGGTGTGCTGGGCGAAGTCCACGGTGGCGGTTCCTTGCTGGTCAGGGGCGGGACGGCGGGCCGGGGGGACCTGTCGGTCCGCCCCGGCCCGCCCGGGGATCAGAACGGCTTGGTGGGCAGGTACTTGCCGTCCAGGGTGATGACGGCGCGGTGGCCGCCCTCGGGGTCCTCGACGGTCTTGACGTCGAGCTTGAAGTTGATGGCGCTGATGATGCCGTCGCCGAGCTGCTCGTGGACCAGGGCCTTGAGGGTGGTGCCGTAGACCTGGAGCATCTCGTAGAAGCGGTAGATGGTCGGGTCGGTGGGGATGCCGCCGGGGATGCTGCCGCGCAGCGGGATGGTCTGGAGCAGCCGGGCCGCGTCCTCGTCCAGGCCCAGGAGTTCGGTGACGGCCTTGGCCGCGTCGGCGGGCAGGGCGTGCTGGCCGAGCAGGGCGGCGGTGACGAAGGCGACGGACAGGCCGGTCGTGTCGGCGAGCTCCTGCCAGGTGAGGTCCTTGCGGATCTTGGCGTCGACGACCTCCAGGGCGAGCTGCTGACGGGCGGTCTGGTCGAACTGCGCGTGCACCATGGGGTGGGCCTTTCGGGGATGGGTCCGGGGCGGGTGCCCGGACCTGGTCTGGGGGTGGTGGGAGGGAGTGGTCGGAGGGGACGCGGTGGTCAGCCTGCCAGGGCGACGAACCGTCCGCTGTCGGTGTCGAGCGTCTCGGCGGAGCCGGATCCGATGTCGTAGACCCAGCCGTGCAGGGTCAACCTGCCCTGCACCAGGGCCTTGGCCACCGACGGGTGGGTCTTCAGGTTGGCCAGCTGGGCGAGGACGTTGTCCTTCACCAGGGCGGCGACCCGCTCCGCGCCGGCCGGGTGCCCGCCCGCGTCGGTGCGGGCCTTGGCGACGTCCGCGTGGTGCAGCCAGGTGGCGACGGCGGGCAGGCCGGTGAGGTCGCCGCCGGAGGCGAGGGCGGTCATCGCGCCGCACGCGGAGTGCCCGCAGACGATCACGTCCGTGACCCCGAGCACGCCGACCGCGTACTCGATGCTCGCCGCGACACCGTCCGCGCCCCGGGTGTACGGGGGCACGAGGTTGCCGGCGGTGCGGATGACGAACAGCTCGCCCGGATCGGTCTGGGTGATCAGCTCCGGCACGACCCGGGCATCCGAGCAGCCGATGAACAGCGCGGTCGGCTGATGGGTGGTGGCGAGCCTCTTGAACAGTGCCGCCCGGGCCGGGAACACCTCCCGGCTGAACCGCTGGAAACCCTGCGCCATCTCGTTCATGAGGTCACTCCTTCTTCGACGACCGTTGGTGCCTGCCGATGACCTCAACGATGCATGACCTGGTCCTATAGTGTCCAAGACGCGGTAGCCATCATTGCCATCAGTGCTGCCTATAGTTGGCTCATGGAACTGCGCCACCTCCGGTACCTGCTCGCCGTGGCCGAGCACGCCAACTTCACCCGCGCCGCCGAAGCCCTGCACGTCTCACAGCCGACCCTCTCGCAGCAGATCAAGCAGCTGGAGGGCTCGCTGCACGTGCAGCTCCTCGACCGCTCCGGGCGCACCGTGCGCCTCACCGACGCCGGCCAGGCCTACGCCCACTACGCGCGCCGGGCCCTGCGCGACCTCGCGGCGGCCGAGCGCGCGGTGCGGGACGTCAAGGACCTCTCACGCGGCACCCTGCGCCTGGCCGTGACCCCGACCTTCACCGCCTACCTGACCGGGCCCCTCATCGGGGACTTCCACGCGCGCCACCCCGGGATCAGCCTGGACGTCCGCGAGATGGCACAGGAACGCGTC
Source organism: Kitasatospora sp. NPDC058492 (assembly GCF_042720685.1). NCBI lineage: Bacteria > Bacillati > Actinomycetota > Actinomycetes > Kitasatosporales > Streptomycetaceae > Kitasatospora > Kitasatospora sp. NPDC058492. Next base: position 33,581 of record NZ_JBHXMU010000023.1, on the reverse strand, counting down.
GAGTCCGAGCTGGCCGCCGACCAGCTCGACCTCGGCATCGCCTTCGGCGGAGCGCACCTGCCGGCCGTCACCGCCACCACCCTGTTCACCGAGCACCTCGGCCTCGTCGTCGCCTCCGACCACCCGTACGCGGCCCACTCGGGCCCGATCCCGGTCCGCGCACTGGGCGACCAGCAACTCGCCCTGCTCAGCGGTGACTTCGCGACCCGGCAGCACATCGACCGGTTCCTCTCCGAGCACCGGGTCCGGCCCCGGATCGCCATCGAGGCCAATTCCGTCAGCGCGCTCGTCGCGATCGTCCAACGCACCGGCCTCGCCACCGTGCTACCCGACGCCACCACCCGCGAACACCCCCACCTGCGCTCCGTCCCGGTCGACCCGCCGCTCCCCTCGCGCGCCGTCGCCCTGCTCCGCCGGGACACCGCCTACCAGAGCGCCGCCGCCCGCTCCTTCAGCGACCTCGCCCGGCACCGCGCCCACACCTTCGACCACACCCCCGACGGCCCGGCCTGAAGCGGGCCCGCCCGTCCGCGCCCTGCGGACCGGCGGGCCCGGTCACGCACTCAGGACGAACCCTCACCGCGGATCAGCCGCAGCGCCGGCCCCGCACGCCCGGCCCCTCGCCCGGCCCTGCGCCGCTCGGCTTCCCGCTCGGCCTCCTGTTCGGCCACCAGGTCCGCCGACACGCGGGCGCCCAACGCCCGCAGCTCGGCCTTGCGCTCCTCGTCGGCCTCCTCGTCGCCCGGGTAGGCGGCCACGTACTTGACGCCGTGCTCGTCCTCCCAGGCATAGCTGCGGTACTGCGTCGTCGCCTCGTCCGCCACAGGGAACCTCCGCTCCTCGTCTTCGGGGTGACCCACCGTAGGCGACCGACCCGCACCGAAAAAGGAGCCGCGACGCCCGCACCTCACACCCCGCCAGGCGGCTGACGGGCCGCTTGCCGCCCTCAGGCCCCGGGCCACGCCCCCCTCACGGGCCGTCCGTCACCGACGGCCGTTCCCCCGATCGAGGGAAGGGGCGCCCGTCCGTGCGCTCGTCGGGGGCCGAACCGAGACACTGGGGCCATGAGGATCTGGAACGGCCCCGTCCTGGGCATGGTGGCACTGGCCGCCGCCGCCATGCCGAGCCTGCTCACCACGGTGCCGGCCCAGGCGCAGGCCGCCGGTCCGGCGGTGGCCGCCCACTCCGCCGAGCGCACGTCCCGGCGCGACGTCTACGTGCCGCGCATTCTCTCCCCTCGCGCGGGGGCGCTCTGGCGGGTCGGCGAGCGGGTCGAAGTCACCTGGGACGTCTCGGATCCGCCGGCGCAGATCACCAACCGCACGGGGTCCATCACCTTGCGCGCGGGCGGCGTCACCCTCCTCGACCGCGTCCTCGCCAGTGACTTCGACATCCTGCTGGGACGGATGGAGGTGACCGTGCCGGACGTCCCCCCTGGAGACGACTACCGGGTCGTCCTGTCCGGTGATTCCGGCAACTGGTCCGAGCCCTTCACGATCACGTCGGACGGCCGGGCCGCCCCACCGCCGGGTGCGCCGACTACTCGGCGTCGGTGAAACTGACCGAACCGATGCCGCTTCGGGTGCTCGAACCACCCGACCTGATGGTCCCGATCTCGTCCTGGCAACCGGCGCCGAGGAAGACGGCCACCTCCGCGTCGGTGTCGTTGTACAGCTCGGCGACACGGCGGCCGAGGTCGTAGCACCGGTCACCCTCGGGGTTCTCCAGCGTGTGCTCCTGGTTGTTGCTGATGTAGGTGAAAGTCCCCTCCGCGGCTTGGGCGTTGGCCGGGACCGCGATGCACAGAACCGCAGCGGCACCGACGGTGACCAGCGTCCTTCCGAGGCTCTTCACGGACTCGTCTCCTTTGAACGGCGGGCTTCCTCAGCGCTGCCAGTGTGGCCGTTCGGACACGCGAGGACGCGGGACGTCACCCGAATGGACCTTCGACGGCGTTTCCCCGCCCCCCGAAGAGCGGTGTCGGGCGATAGGAGGGTGCGCACCCCGAGCCGCCGCCACCGGCCAACTTCTTTGTGTCATCTGCCAGTACGGCGGCCCGGCGGGGCGGAGGAGACTTTCCGCCACGGCCGCGACCCGGCGGGCGACACACAGGAGGGGCGGCACGTGGGCGTGCAGCAGTACGACGGGATCGGCGAGGCGTTCGAGGGGTTCAAGTCCCTGCCCTTGATCCGCTACGGGGAGGTGCCGAGCTTCCTGGGCCTGGTCGGGGACGTGGCCGGCCGGTCGGTCCTCGACCTGGCGTGCGGCACCGGCTTCTACAGCAGGGAGTTCAAGCGGCGCGGCGCCACCGACGTCCTCGGCGTCGACATCTCCGCCGAGATGGTCGCCGCCGCGCGCACGATCGAGCAGCGCGACCCGCTGGGCGTGCGCTACGAGGTCGGCGACGTGGCCGAACTACGGCCCCTCGACCGTCACTTCGACATCGCACTGGGAGTGCAGTGCCTCAACTACGCCGAGGACGTCGCGGCGATGGAGCGGATGTGCCGCAACATCCACCGGAGCCTGGTACCGGGCGGGGAGTTCTTCGTGCTCGCCCAGAAGCCCGACTACCGCTTCGACTGCCCCTCCCTGGACAAGTACGGGTTCCGCTGCGAGCCGACCGGCGAGGAGATCGAGACGGGCCCGCGGGTGCGGATCACGGCCCTCCTCGACCCGCAGCCGATCAGCATCGTAGGCGCGGCCCCGCGCCGCGAGGTCTACGAGGAGTGCCTGCGGGCGGCCGGGTTCGGCGACGCCGAGTGGGTCCCGCTCCAGGTGTCCGAAGCCGGCCTGCGCGAGTTCGGCGAGGACTTCTGGGCGGACCTCCTCGCCAGCCCGCCGCTGGAACTGCTGCGCTGCCGCGCCTGACCGGCCCGGAGCCGTCGGCCCGGAGCGGCCGGCCCGGCCCGGGTGTCAGAGATCCGGCCACCTCTTCCACCGGCCCGTCAGGGCGATGTCGGCCTCCTTGAACGCGGCCTTCCACGCACCGCCCTCGCGCACCATCGCGTAGCGGGCCTCGCCGCCGATCAGCCCTTCCGGTACGTACACCCAGCACCTGACCGGCGACTCCTGTTCGACGCGCAGGATCGGCGCCTCGAACTCCGGCGGCGTGCCGAAGCACAGCAGGTCGTAGCGCGACTGGTGCCGGGCCAGCGCCCTGGCCGCCAGATGCCTGGCGAACACCTCCTTCACCGCCGCCAGTTGCTCGCCGCCCGTGGTGTCGTGCCGGCAGGAGGCCATCCACTCCTCCCACCGGCGCATCTCGTCGAAGAAGTCCTGCGCGGCCGCTCGGGCGCCTGCCGCACCCTGACCACCCTGACCGCCCTGCCGCTCCTCCGGTGGCATCGCCGCGCCTCAGCTCCAGTCGAAGGTCAACAGGGCCAGCCGGTCGACGGGTTCGAAGAACAGCATGATCCAGTCGGCGCCGCTGCTGCGGTAGTGCCAGCCGGGCACCGCCGCCACGAACTCGAAGCGGCGGCCGGACGGGCCGACCGGCCAGGTGCGGTCGCCGTCGTAGTCGAGCGGGAACACGTCGGTCTCGATCCAGTTGCCGGCGGAGTCGGCGTAGCCGCCGAGCTGGTCCAGGAGCGCCATCTCGCCGGTACTGCCGGGGTACGGCAGGCCGTCGTCGCCGAGGTGGACGAGCCGGCCCTCGCGGCGGAAGCTGTCGCGGTGCGCCCGGTAGCTGCGCTCCTGGCGTTCGCAGTGCTCGGCGAGGTCGGCGTGGAACCCCGGCCAGGGGTCGGGGACTTCGCCCGGGCCCGCCGCCCGGGCGAAGTAGCGCAGGTCTCCGGCCAGGCGGAAGCGGTCGCCCTCCAGCGTGAAGCCGAGCCAGTTGGACGCCTGGAGCCCCGTGTGGAAGGCCGAGGTGTGGTCGCCGATGCAGCCCTCCGACGGCTCCAGCGGGCTCAGCAGGTGGATCCACCCGTGCCAGGCCGGGTTGACCTGGGCCAGGTCGATCGATACCAGCGGGTGCAGGTGCCGGGCCAACTCGGCCTGGTCGGCGACGAAGACGTCCGCCGGATCGGGGTAGATCCGCAGGGCCGCCCCGGCCGTCATGACGTCCTCCCGCACGGGAGTGTCTTCCACGGACATCCGGACCTCCTTCGGTGACCACGCATCGACGGCCGGTCGGCTGACGATCAGCCCCTTCCTACCAGGTGGCTCTGACAGGAGCCCTGGCACCGCCCGATGACTGATGACTGTCGGTGGCCGGTGCTACGTTCCGGTCCTCGACTCGATCACTCGACACGACGAAGGGGGCTTCCCGATGCAGCAGCTGTGGGCGCGGATCGAGGCCGCGCTGGAACGGATCGCCCCGGAGGTGGCGGCCGCGATGCCGCCCGGCGCCACCGACGGGCAGATCCGGGCGGCGGAGGCCGCGATGGGGGTGGAACTCCCGCCGGACGTCCGGGAGTCCTACCGCTGCCACGACGGCCTGCCCGGGGTCCTGATCGGTTTACACACCGCGCTCCACCCGCTCGACGCGATGGTGGACGACTGGCGCGAACGGTCCGCCGACGCCGGGGACCCGCCCTGGGACGAGCGGGCGGAGGACGGCGTGATCCGCCGGGACGTCGCCTGGTCCGCCGGATGGATCCCCTTCATCTCCATCGGCAACGGCGACGTGATCTGCATCGACCTGGACCCGCCCGCCCCGCAGCGCCGCGGCCAGATCATCGACTGGTCGCACGAGGGCTGGCGGGCCTGCTACGAGGCCGCCGGCCTGCGGGAGTTCCTGGAGGCCTTCGCCGCCGACCTGGAAGCCGACCGCTACCGGGCCGACGAGACGCGCCGCGCCTGGGACGGTAGCGGGCTGCCGCTGGTGATGCTGAAGGACTGAGCGTCAGCGCACCCCGCTCGCCCCACTCGCCCCGTTCGCCGGATCGGGGCTGCACAGCCAGCCGTTGACGGCGAAGCGGCTGTCCTCGGCCTGCCGGCTCGGGCATTGCACCGGGCGCACCTCGTGCCAGGCGGTGGGGCGGAAGAACACGATGCTGTCGTGCTCGGGCTCCCAGTCCCGCCAGGTGCGCTTCTCCCACTCCCCCGTCGTCCCGCCGTACAGCGGCAGGGCGGCGTCGAACACGCGCAGCTCGCCGCCGCCGAACGGCCGGGGCGTTCCGTGCAGGTAGTAGACGAAGGTGAGCAGGCGCCGGGGGGAGAACTCGGCGCTGGTGTCCTGGTGCGGCCGGTAGAAGTCGCCGTCGTTGTGCACGTTGAGGGTGTAGTCGGGCTCGGTGTCGCGGCAGGAGACGCCCAGGGTGTGCTCGACCGCCTCCAGCACCTCGTCGATGGCCGCCAGCAGTTCGGGCGCGGCGAACTCCCGGCACGAGCGGGAGCGGCGGAAGCCGGGGTCCAGTTCCCGGTCCCCGATCAGGGAGGGCTGCAACGCCTCACCTGCGGAGGCGACGGCGACGGCGCGTTCCAGCAGGGCGCCGGCCGTCCGCTCGCCCAGGAGCCCGGTGATGCGGCAGACCGTCACCGGGAGCCGCCAGATCGCGTCCGTGCTCACCGGCGACGGCTGCTCCGTCGCGGTGTCCCGATCCGTCGCAGTACCCCGCTCCGTCGCGGTGTCCGGCCCTGTCATGGTGTCCCGCCCTCTCGTCGTCATGCGGCCTCGGACGCGCTCACGCCCGGGGCCGCATCGGCCGGTGCCGCACCAGCGCCCCTACCGGCTCCAGTCCACCGGGACCACGTCCTGCTTGAGCCCGCGGTCGCTGCACACGGCACACGGGCCTCCCGGGACGCCGGGGCCCTGGTCGGTGCCGATGGTGATGGCCCCGTGCGCGCCGGCCGGGGCGTGGACGCCGTCGCCGACCATCGCGGCCTCGTAGCCGCCCAGCAGTTCCTGCAAGGTGCCGGGGCCCAGGTTCTCGGGGGCGGTGATCGCGGCGATGCCGTCGTAGTCGGTGTAGGCCGCGCCCAGCGTCCGGCCGCCCACGGTGGCGAACACGATCCGGGCACCGCGGATGGGCTCCCCGGTCACCGCGTCGGAGGCCATCGCGTGGATGTTCTCCAGCTGCATCTGGGTGACGTTCAGGCTCGCCTGGCTGGTCGTGAGCCTGGTCGGCTTGAGGCTGGGGCACTCCGCCGCCCCGCTGCACGACGGGGCCGACGAGGCGGCCGCGGACGCGGTGACCGCGCTCCCCGCACCCAGCGAGGCCAAGGCCGCGGCCATCACCGCGACGGTCTTGCGACCAACAGAGCTCATGATCCACTCCCGTGGGAACCGCCCGCGCGTGCTCCGCTGTGACGCCCGAGGGCCACGAGGGCCGGGCGCGCGCGGCACGCGACGGGTGCCGCCCCCCATCGGACGACACGGCCGAGCGTAGCCACCGCCCGTCCGGCCCAACCAGCCGACGACCACGAGTTCGCAAGATCTGATGAACAGTCAACAGAGTGGTGACGGCGGCATTCGGGGCGCACCGGCCGGTGCGCCGAGGGGCCGGCGGCGCCGGCCCCTCAGTGGCGCGGCGGGTGGGTGGGCGCCGTCCAGGACGCGTGGGCGTTGAACGTCAGGCCCGCCCGGTCCGAGGGGGGCGTGTGGTCCGGGTCGTTGCGGACGACCTCGATGCGGTGGCTCTCGACGTACAGCGCGGTGAGGTGCAGGCCCGGCGCGGGGGCGCGGACCTCCTGCCGTTCCCGGGTCATGGCGGTGACGAAACGCGTGCTGTCGTAGCCGAGTTCGCGGCTGAGGGACGCGGCCGCCCTGGCTCCGCGGCCCTCGATCTCGACGCCCGCCTCGAACCCCACGGACAGGCCGACGGCTTCGCGGCAGGCCTGCGACTGCGCCTCGTCCACCCCCCACGGGACGGTGGCGCCGACCGTGCCCGGGCCCGGGTCCTCCCGCAGGTCGGTGACCGCGACCCGGGTGTAGAACCGCTGGCGCCGCACCGTGTACGTCGGCGAGTTGCGCAGGATCCACTCCGTGGACGCGCCCCGGTCGAGGACGGCGGTGCACGGGAGGACCACCTCCCGGTCGACGACGGGCTCGGTCCGCTCGGGCGCGTCGCCTCCGTCCGTGACGGCCGGGCCCTTCGCCGTCCCCTGCCGGACCTGCCGCATCGGCACGTCCAGCACGTGGACGTCGCCGGGGTCCTCCCCCTCGTAGTCGCCGTCGAAGTAGGAGATCCAGGTCGCGATGCCGGGGGTCAGCAGGCAGCCCGTGCCGCCGGGGATCGTCTCGGGGCGGACGGTCTCGGGGATCTCCAGCCCGCCGCGCCCGCGCCAGGCGCCGACGGCCACGTAGGGGCGTCCGCCGATCTCCTCCTTCACGCAGCGCAGGTCGCCCTGGGCGACGAAGGCCGCGCCGCCGAGGTCGCGCAGGACGTCACGGGGCCCGTGGACCGTGTCCGAGGACCACAGCGCGCTCAGCGCCCGGTACCCGGGAGGGGCCACCGGCACCAGGCCGCGCAGCACCCCGTCGGAGTCGGTGACCTTGCGCCACTGCCTGGGCTCGGCCAGCGCGGCCGAGCCGGCGGTGCTCCCCCGCACCCAGGTCATCGGGGCGTCGTCGGGGATGACGCTGCACAGGGCGTGGTAGCCCTCGGGCGGTCTCGTCTCGCCGGTGCTGAAGACGAAGGTGAGTTCGCCGAACTGCTGTGGTGCCGAGTAGCTCATTTCCGCTCCTCCTGTCGGACGACTCGCGCTTGCCGGGCGACCGCCCCAGGGCCCGGGCTCAGCGGCCCGCGGTCACCGGGTAGTGGTCGCTGTAGTCGGTGAAGGCCCGGCCGCCCGCCTCCCAGGTCGGCGAGGCGGTCTTCAGGACCTCGCTCGTCCAGGCGTCGCACGGCGGGGCGTGGCCCTTGCGGAGCAGGACGTGGTCCGTGTCCTCGGCGGGGTCGGCCGGGTGGCGTTGCAGGGCGGCGTCGTTGGCGATGGTGTCGAAGGAGTACTTCCAGCCGGTCCGGGGGCCCGCCTCCTGGAGGTTCCCGAAGCCCAGGACGTCCTGGAAGTCGGGCGAGTGGCGGTCGGTGTTGAAGTCCCCGGCGACGATCACCGGCTCGTGGGCCGGGATGCGGCGGTCCGTCAGGAAGACGTCGATGTCGCGCAGCTGGGAGCGGCGCATGATCCTCGCCCGGCCGGTCGGGCACGCGCCGTCGTCGGACTGCAGGTGGGTGCCCACCACGTGCACGCGCCGGCCGTCGGCCTCCAGTACGGCGTAGGCGAAGCCCTTGGCGGCCTCGGCGTCCCGGCCGCAGGCCACGTCGTGGACGTACTGCTCCATCCGCAGGATGGGCCACCGGCTGACGATCGCGACCCCGCCGCGGGCGTGCAGTGGGGAGATCTGCCGGCCGTGCGTGGCGGCCCAGCCCGACTCGTCCACCCCGACCACCGGCGTGCGGTGGCGGTACCCCCGGCCCTCCAGGCCCTGCATCAACTCCTCGGAGGGGCCGGGGTCGAAGAGTTCCTGGAAGACCAGCACGTCGTGGTCCGCGACGTACGCGGACTCGGCGATCAGCCGCGAGCGCGCCGCGTTGTTCCAGTCGCCCTCGCTCTTCTGCGTCAGCCCGGACAGGAACATCACGTTGTGCGTCAGAACCTTCAAGGCCGTCCTCTCCGAACCGGCGGGCGCGGGGCGCACACACGGCGGAACCGGTCCGGGGCGCCCCGCCCCCCAAGTCAAGGGGGTCGGCCCGCGCCCGCCGGCGTCGACGCGCCGGTGCCCCGGCGGATGCCACGGGGCGCGGGGGGCACTGCGGGATCGCGGCAGAGCCGGGCGGGGCGTGCACGGACGATTCCACGCCGGTGCGGAGCCGCCCCTCCGACCGCAGGGAGCAAGCACGGCACGCGGCGCGGCGGCGGCACACGTCCGAGCCGCCCGGCGGGTGTGGCCGGGCGGCTCGGGGGTGGTCGGGGGCCGGGGTTACGCGGTGGTGGTCGGGAGCTTGGCGGTCAGCGCGGTCGGGACGTTGACCACGTCGGCGAGGCTGTACTTGCCGGGGCCGAAGTCGGCTGCGGTGAGGGCCTTCTTGCCGCCGCCCGCGACCAGCCAGACGGTGGAACTGTCGGGCGAGAGCAGCAGGGTGCCGTCGGCGGGGGCGCTCTTGGCGGCGGCCCCGCCCAGCCAGGTGCCGGGGACGCCCATGAGCGGCTGCTTGTCGTAGCCCATCGCGGTGAAGTCGGCGTAGGTCAGGGAGACCGCCAGGCCGCCGGCCATCACGTAGACGGTGGAGTTGGTGCCGGCGGCGTCGGTGAGGACCGTGCCGTTCTTCAGGGGCTTGGCGACGGCGCCCTGCAGCCAGGCCTCGGGCACGCCCATCAGGGTCTTGGTGTTGTAGCCGTCGGCGGTCCACTCGCTGCCGGAGATGGGCAGGGCGGTGCCGTTGACCATGACGTACATCGACGGGTCGGTGCCGGCCTGGCCGTTGACGACGGTGCCGTTCGGGACGGTGGCCCGGGTGGCGGAGGCGAGCCAGGCGCCGGGGACGCCCATGTCGGCGCGGGTGTTGTAGCCGTCGGCGGTCCACTCGGCGCCGGAGATGGGCAGGGCGGCGCCGGAGACGACGACGTAGCGGGCGTTGCCGCCGGCCTGGTCGTGGACGACGAGGCCGGTCGGGAGGGTGTTGGTGAGCGCGTTCTGCAGCCAGGCGGTGGGGACGCCCAGGTCGGGGCGGGTGTTGTAGCCGGCCGCCGTCCAGTCCGCGCCGGAGATGGACAGCGCCGCGCCGGAGACGACGACGAAGCGGGAGGAACCGCCGGCCTGGTCGTGGACGACGGTGCCCTCGGGCGGGGTGGTGGGCAGGGCGTTGAAGCGGGCGTCGTCCACCAGGACGATCTTGCTCAGGTCGTAGCCGTCGGGGGCGACGTCGGAGCCGGCGACGGGCAGGCCCGCGCCGCTGATCAGGACCTTGACCGAGGAGCCGTTGGGCGACTTGACGAGCGTGCCGGTGGGCAGCGACGCCGGGTCGGGGTAGGAGGTGCCGGCCGGGTAGGGGTTGGCGTGGTCGGCGCCCAGGTTGGCCCCCGGGCCGCAGACCGGCCAGGCGCCCTGGCCCTGCCCGGCGAGGACCTTCTCGGCGATCAGGATCTGCTGCTGCTTGGTCGCCCGGTTGGCGTAGGGGGCGTACTGGCTGCCGCCGTAGGCGAGCCAGGTGCTCTGGGAGAACTGGAGGCCGCCGTAGTAGCCGTTGTTGGTGTTGATGCTCCAGTTGCCGCCGCTCTCGCACTGGGCGACCTTGTCCCAGGTGGACACCGAGGCCGCGGAGGCCTGGCCGCCGAGGGCGAGCGGGGCGGCGAGGGCGAGCAGGCCGGTGGCGGCGGCGAGGGCCGGTGTCTTGCGGGCGGCGGCGGTCATGACGGAATTCCCCCTGGGGCAGGTACGGGTTGGCGAGCGGGTTGGCGGGTGTGCGAGCGGGTGTGCGAGCAGGTGTGCGGGTGCCGGGCGGCCCGGCCGGCGGTGGCCGGGCCGCCCTGGCGGGGTGGGCGCGTCAGGCGACGGTGGGGAGCTTGGCGGTCAGCGCGGTCGGGACCTTCACCACGTCGGCGGCGTTGTAGGAGCCGGGCGCGGCCGCCTTCTTGCCGCCGCCGTTGACGACCTGCCAGACGGTGGGGCCGTCGGAGGACTGCAGCAGGGTGCCGTCGGCCGGGGCGCTCTTGGCGGCGGCCGCCTGCTCCCAGCTGCCGGGGGCGCCGCGCAGCGGCAGCTTGTCGTAGCCGTAGCCGGTGAAGTCGGCGTAGGTGAGCGGGACGGCCAGGCCGCCGGCCATCACGTAGACGGTGGAGTCGGTGCCGGCGGCGTTGGTGATCAGGGTGCCGTTGGCGAGCGGGCGGGCGACCTCGGCGGCCTCCCATGCCTCCGGGACGCCCAGGACCGGCTGGTTGGCGTAGGTGGTGGTGAACTCGGCGCTGGTCATCGGCAGCGCGGAGTTGTTGACCATCACGTAGATCGACGGGTCGGTGCCGGCCTGGCCCTTGATCAGGGTGCCGTCCGGGACGGTCTTCCTGGCCGTGGTGTTGAGCCACTCGCCGGGCACGCCCATCAGGGACTGGAGGTTGTAGCCGTCGGCGGTCCACTCGGCGGCGGAGATGGGCAGGGCGGCGCCGCCGACGACGACGTAGCGGCTGGGGTCGGTGCCGGACTGGTCCATCAGGACGGTGCCGTTGGGCATGGGCTTGGCGATGGCGGCCTTCAGCCAGTCGCTGGGCACGCCCATCAGGGACTGGGTGTTGTAGCCGTCGGCGGTCCACTCGGCGGCGGAGATGTGCATGGCGGTGCCGTTGACGACGACGTAGCGGCCGGCGTCGGTGCCGGACTGGTCCATCACGACGAGTCCGGTGGCCGGGCCGGTGTTGATCGCGCCCTGCAGCCAGCTGGACGGGACGCCCATGTCGGCGCGGGTGTTGTAGCCGTCGGCGGTCCAGTCCGAGCCGGAGATGACCAGCGCCGCGCCGCCGACCACGACGTAGCGGGAGGAGCCGCCGGCCTGGTCGTGGACCACGGTGCCGGGCGGCGGCACGGTGGGCAGGGCGTTGAAGGCGCCGTCGTCGACCTGGACGATCTTGCTCAGGTCGTAGCCGTCGGGGGCGACGTCGGAGCCGGCGACCGGCAGGCCCGCGCCGTTGATGATGACCTTGACCGAGGCGCCGTTCGGGGACTTGACCAGGGTGCCGGAGGGCAGCGAGGACGGGGAGGTGCTGACGTCCTCGACGACGTTCTTGTAGCGCCGCGCCTTGTAGTCGCCGTTGGGGTGCGAGTCGAACTTCGCGGCGTTGATGGAGGCGCCGGTGATGTGCTTCACCGGGGTGGAGCCGAAGGAGTAGTAGGAGAAGGTGGTGTGGCCGGGGTCGTCCCACTTCTCGAAGAGCAGGACGTGGTCGTAGAAGCTGTTGAGGACGTCCCCGGGGCGCAGGTCGCTGCGCGGGATCTCGTAGCTCTCGTCGGTGGCGATGGACTGGGTGGTGGCGCTGTAGCCCAGGTGCCAGGCCATGGAGACGTAGCCGGAGCAGTCCTTGCGGTAGTAGCGGCCGCTGGAGTCCGGGAAGGTCGCGCCCTGGTTGTAGGTGAGGCCCGGGTTCTGGTTGAACCAGTACTGGGCGCGGGAGAGGATCTCCGACCGGGTGATCTGGCCGCCGACGGTGGACGAGGCGGCGGCGTGGGCCGCGGTGGTGGTGACGGCCGTGGCGGCTATCGCGCCGGAGGCGGCGATGGAGGCGGCGAGGGTGATGCGGGCGAGCTTGGAGAGCGCGGAGGGCATGGCGACACGTCCTGACGGGGTGAGAGCGGCGGTGGGCGCCCGGTGCGGGCGCGGGAAGTCGAGGGGCGTGGCCCGGAGGGAGGCGGACGGCTGCCCTGCAGGAGCAGCGGTCGGGTGGCCTCGGGCGACGGCGGGGCGGGTCAGTCCCGGATGGTGTTCACGGAAGTGGCCGGCGCGCGGCGGGTCAGTCCCAGATGGTGTTGGCCGGGGTGACGGTGACCGGCGCGGGGGTGGTGACCGGCGCGGGGGCGTCCCAGATGGTGTTCGCCGTCGTGGCGGCCGGGGCGGGGGCGGGACCGTCCCAGATGGTGTTCGCCGTCGTGGCGGCCGGGGCGGGGGTGGGACCGTCCCAGATGGTGTTGGCCGAGGCCTGGCCGGCGATCGGCAGGACGGCGGCGAGGGCGAGGGTGGCGACCGCGGCGGCCTTGGCGAGCGGGGTGCGAAGCATGGGGGTGGACCTCTTTCGAGAACTGGGCGGGTGGCGGTGAGTCCGGTGTCGCGTCCCGCGGTAGACGCTCGGCCGGTTTGCCTCCGGGCGGTGGGCCCTGCTGGCGAGTACTAGCTTCGTCGCAGTTCAGGGCGGGTGGAAGGGCTCTCCGGTGGACGGAAGCGGCAGCGTCCGGATCCGTCCAGCCGGGCCGGATCAGTCCAGCAGGCGCTCGTAGAACGGCGCGACGAGCGGGGCGCCGACGCGGGTGAGCGTCCAGCCGTGCAGCGCGGGGACGGTCTCGACGGCGCGCCGGCAGAACGTGTCGACGACGGTCTCGGCGGCGCTCAGCCGGCCGGCGACCAGGTAGACGCCGAGGACGGCGCCGGGGCCGGCGCCCTCGTGCACGGCGACGTGTTCGATGCGCTCCTGGGGCCGCGCGCTCGCCAGCAGCGCCCCGGCGGTGTCGGGCGCGAGCGCCGCTCCCGAGGCCGGGACCGGGGCCTGGATCTCGGCATGAATCAGGTACATGGAACGGACTCTGCCGAACCGTCGACATCCCGGCATAGAGGATCAACCTGGACGGTTCCGGCGGTGTCCGGAACCGTCCAAGGGCCCTTGCTGGCCCCCTCTCGCACTCGCGTGCGATGATCGCGTACGCAGCGATTGGCGATTCAGGCCTTACACACCGGGGGGTAACGAGGCATGCTGACCGCACTCGGGCTGGATGCCGTGTCGGAGAGCGTCTACCGCAGCATGCTCGCGCATCCCGGCGACGGGGTGCGGGCGCTGGCGGAGCGGCTCGGGCGCAGCGAGGAGGAGGTCCGGCGCTGTCTGGACCTGCTGAGCGAGCTGGCGCTGATCCGGCCCTCCTACGAGCGGGAGGGCGAGCTGCGCGCGGTGTCGCCGCAGGTCGGCATGGAGTTGCTGATGGCCCGTCAGCAGGCCGATCTGGCGGCGCAGCAGCTGCGGATCGAGGCGTCCCGGGCGGCGGCTGCGCAGTTGATCGCGGAGTACGCGGATCTGCGGCCGGCCGCCTCGCACGCGGGGGTGGAGCAGTTGGTGGGCCTGGACCAGATCCGGGACCGGATCGCTTCGCTGGCCCGTGGTCTGACGGCGGAGATCATGACGTTCGCGCCGGGTGGCGGGCATTCTCCGGAGAGCATCGAGGCGTCCCGGCCGCATGACCGGGATCTGCTGGGCCGGGGGGTGCGGATGCGGACGGTGTACCTGGACAGTGTGCGCAACAGCCAGCCGACGGTGGCGTACGTGGGCTGGTTGGCGGAGCTGGGCGGGGAGGTGCGGACGGCGCCGGAGCTGCCGACCCGGATGATCATCTTCGATCGGGCGACGGCGCTGATCCCGGTCAGCGGGGAGGACACCCGTGCGGGGGCGGTCGTGCTGACCGGTCACGGGACGCTGGTGGCACTGTGTGCGCTGTTCGAGCACGTGTGGGGCCAGGCGCGGGAGTTGGGGCCGTCGGCGGTGCGGGACGAGGGCGGGCTCAGTGCGCCGGAGGCGACGGTGGTGCGGTTGCTGGCGCAGGGGCTGACGGACGAGGCGATCGCCAAGCGGCTGGGGGTGTCGTCGCGGACGGCTCGGCGGGTGGCGACGGATCTGATGGAGCGGCTGGGTGCGCGCAGTCGTTTCGAGTTCGGGATGCGGGCGGTGCAGAACGGCTGGCTGCCGCGGCAGTTGTAGGGCCGGCGTTCGCGCGGGTGGCCGTGGCGGGAGCCGGGCGGCTGGTGCGGGTGCGGGTGTGGGTCCGCCCGCCGCCCCCGGGTCGCGGGGGCGGCGGGCGGCGCCGGTGGTGTGGAGCGGGGCTGCTAGAACGGCGGGAGCGTGCCGAGCTTGACGTCGCCCGTGTAGTGCTTGCCGAGCGCGTCGAAGTCGTAGTACAGGTGCACGTCGTCGCCGACCAGGTAGAACCTCTGCGTGCCGTTGACGAACGGCGACAGGCCCAGGTGGAAGGTGATGCCCTCGGTCAGGCTGCCGGAGGCGCTGCCGACCTTGACCTTGCCGAGGAACGGCACGTTCGCGTACACCACGATGGACGCGGAGCGGGCGGTCGTGTCGAGGGTGAGCGTGGTCTCCAGCGGGCCGGTGACGTAGGTCCAGGTCTGCACGTCCGTGATGGCGGGCGTGACGTTCTGGACCACTGCGACCGGGGCCGGGGCCGGGGCGGCCGCCATGGCCGCCGTGCTGCCGAAGCCGACTGTCAGGACGGCGAGGCCGGCCACCACAACACCCGCACGACGTACAAAGCGGTTCTTCATGGTTCCCTCCCAGAGGTGTGAGCTGATGGGCGGGTCCCCCGGGGTGATTCCTATCAGTCAACTCGCTTGGGGTGCCAGCGTGTTGTACATCACGACCGCGCTCCGGCGTAAAAGTGGACCCACCCGTTCGGGTGGTTTTTCTTGACTTTGCCAGCGTCGCTGTGCAGTGCTGGGCGGCCCCGGTCGCGCGGCCCGTTCCGGGTACGGAGCAGCCGTCCCCTCGTGCGGGTTCGGGGTTTTGCCGGGTGGCTGCGGGGCGGGTCCTGCGGGCGGGCCGGGGCCGGCGGCGGGCCCGGTCGGGGGCGGGACGGTCTGCGGTCGCGGGCCAAGTGGACCGGTTCGCGCGGGGGGCGCTACGCGCGTCCGTTTCCGTCCACCCGGGGGGATTTGTCGGACCTTCACGGTTCCCCCATCAGATGATCACTCGGCTGCCGGAATTCCGACCCCTGGCGTACGGCGCGGTCCACTCGAATTCCTTCGCACACCGCCGAGCAGCGAAAGGCCTTCACCCCATGACCCGCCCTGCCGACCGCCCCTCCCCCGACCAGCAGCTGCGCGAGGCCGCCGCGCGGCTGGACCGGCGCCGCTTCCTCACCGTCACCTCGGCCGCCGCCGCGCTGGCGTTCACCGTCAACCTGCCGTCCGCGCACGCCGAGGACGCCGAGTTCGGACCGCGCGCCATCACCGGCAACCCGTTCACCCTCGGCGTGGCCTCCGGCGACCCGCTGCCCGGGGCCGTCGTGCTGTGGACCCGCCTGGCGCCGCGCCCGCTGGAGCCCGGCGCCGGGCTGCCGCCCGCCGGCTCGGTGCGGGTGGGCTGGGAGCTGGCCCGCGACGAGCGGTTCCGCAAGGTGGTGCGGCGCGGCAGCGCCCGCGCGCACGCCGAGTTCAACTACGCGGTGCACGTGGACGTCGACGGCCTCGACGCGGACCGGGTGTACTGGTACCGCTTCACCGTCGGCGCCTGGAGCAGCCCCGTGGGCCGCACCCGCACCGCGCCGGAGCGCGGGCGCAGGCTGGACGCCGTCCGCTTCGGGCTGGTGTCCTGCCAGGCCTACGAGGACGGCTACTTCACCGCCTACCGCCACCTGGCCGACGAGGACCTGGCCGCGGTGTTCCACGTCGGCGACTACATCTACGAGTACGGCATCGACGCGGCGGGCGGCGACCGCAAGTACACCGACCGCACCCTGCCCGCGCTGTTCAACCACGAGACCGCCACGCTGGAGGACTACCGGCTGCGCTACTCCCTCTACAAGAACGACCCCGACCTCCAGGCCGCGCACGCCGCCCACCCCTGGTACGTCACCTGGGACGACCACGAGGTGGAGAACAACTACGCGGCCGGCATCCCCGAGAAGGGCCAGGACCCGGCGCCGTTCATCGCCCGCCGCGCCGCCGCCTACCGCGCGTACTGGGAGAACATGCCACTGCGGATGCCGCAGCCGCGCGGCACCGAGCTCACCCTCTACCGGCGTGTCCACTTCGGGCAGTTGGCGCAGTTCGACATCCTCGACACCCGCCAGTACCGCGACGACCAGGCCAACGGCGACGGCTGGCAGTACCCCACCCCGGAGTCCGAGGACCCGCGGCGCACCCTGATGGGCGCCGCCCAGGAACGCTGGTTCGCCGAGGGCCTGCACCGCTCCCGGGCGACCTGGAACGTCGTGCCGCAGCAGGTCGTCTTCTCCCGCCGCAAGAACACCACCGCCGAGCGCTCCAAGCTCTCCATGGACGCCTGGGACGGCTACCCGGCCGCCCGCGAGCGCTTCCTGACCGCCGTCGACCGGGCCGGGGTGGAGAACCTGGTGCTCCTGACCGGTGACGTCCACGTCGCCTACGCCCTGGACGTCAAGCGCGACTTCGACAAGCCGGACTCGCGCACCGTGGGCGTGGAGTTCGTCGGCACCTCGATCAGCAGCGACGGCGACGGCGAGGAGAAGCCGTCCAACTGGCAGAACCTGATGTCGGCCAACCCGCACATGAAGTTCTACGACGGGCGGCGCGGCTACACCACGCTCACCCTGGACCGCCACCAGGTCCGCGCCGACTACCGCGCCGTCTCCCACATCACCCGCCCCGGCGGCACCGTCACCACCGCCGCCTCCTTCGTCACCCAGGCCGGCAACCCGGGCATCCACCCCGCCTGACCCGCCACCCCCAGGTCCCGCCGCTCACGGGGGCGGCGGGCCCCGGGGGCGGCTGAGAGCCTTGAGCGTGACCGCGCCGCACCAGTTGCCTCGCATAGGCCCCCCGGCTGCTCAGGACTGAGCAGCCGGGGGACTCAACTACGCGCGAAGGTGTTCCAGTGCCTTCTCCAGCGCGTCCTCAGCGGCAACCGCCACGTCCGGCTCCACGCCAACGCCCTCCCAGTTGGTGCCGGTGACCGGGTTGATCGAGCGGGCCGCCGGCACGGTCACCGTCACATGCGGCGCAACAGGAATACGGGCCGTCGGGTGGGCGCCACCACGCGTCGTCTGCCCGACCAGCGTCGCCCGCTTGAGCACCTTCAGGTTGTACGACAGCTCCTCCCCACCGGAGAAAGTGAAGTCGCTGGTCAGCACCGCCACCGGCCGGTCCGAATAGCGCGGCGCGGCGAGGTGCCCGAGGGTCCAGTACTGGCGGGTGGAGTCGGTAGCCCGGTCGTAGATGTCGTTGAGGTGCACCTCGTCGTCAGCGAAGAAGTAGCTGCACCACAGCTGAACGCCCTCCGGTGAGCCGCCGCTGCACTGCCGCAGGTCGATGACCAACGCCTCGGTGGAAGCGACCAGTTGCATCGCGGCGGCGATCGCGGGACCGCCCACCCCGGCCGGGGGAATCATGCGCAGATCGAGGTAGCCGATGTTGCCGTCGAGTTGCTCTGCCCGCCGGATGCCGTAGTTCTTCTCCCGGGCGTACCGCTCGAACCGGGCCCGGGCGACGTCCTCCGGCTCCTCGTCCATCGACTGCGGCTCCTCGCTCCACAACAGCCGCAGGTGCTTGTCCGGACACACCCCCTGCAAGTCCTCCGTGACCCGCTCGCACAGCCCCCGCTCGTCCAGGCCCTCATAAGCGCCTTCCGCCAGCCGGTTCCGGATCGCCACTTCAATGGCCGCCGTCTTCTCGGGGAACACGTAACCAGCGGTGATCCGGGCGAGGGCGGTGTCGAGTATCGCTCCATGAGTGATCATTCGCGCGATCGTAGGGCACGGCCGACCCGATGCCCAGCGGTTTCTCAGCGAACTCCTCACCGTCACCCCCTCCCCCGGCCCCGCATCAAACCCGCCCTCACCCACTGCCGCACCCAAGCCCAAGCCCAAGCCCAAGCCGCCCACCCATGAGCAACACCCCACCGTGCGCAGGAAGTCGCCCCCGCCGACTTCCTGCGCAGCGCGGTCGGCTCGTCCAGGTCAGCCGGGCGCCACTCGCGGACATGCGAGTGGCGCCCGGGGCGGCCGGACCTCAGGGCCGCCATCCGCCGACACCCTCCACCTCCACTCGCCTCGGCACCACACACCACGAACCGAGAGCTCGATCAGCAGCGACCGCGACGGCGAGGAGCGGCCGTCCAACTGGCAGAACCTGATGCCGGCCGGCCCGCACAGAGAGTTCTACGATGGCCGCCGCGGCTGCACCACACTCACCCTGGAACGCCACCGGGTGCGCGCCGGCTGCCGGGCGCTCTCCCACGTCACCCGCCCCGGCGGCACCATCACCACCGCGGCCTCCTTCGTCACCGAGGCCGGCAACCCGGGCATCCGCCCCGCCTGACCCGCCACCCCCCGGGTCCCGCCGCTCACGGGGGCGGCGGGCCCCGGGACGGCACCAACCGTTCCCGGGGCCGCCGGGTGGCCTCGCGCAGGACGGCCGGCGGCTAGCGCACCACGGGAGTCGCCCCGGAGCGCCAGTCGATGAGCCGCTTGCGGATGCTCGGCACCATCGGCAGCTCGTCCGTCCCAGCCGGGGTGAACCACGCCACCTCGTGGGACTCGTCGGACACCCGCAGCTCCCCGCCGACCGGACGTCCGAGGAGGCAGACGGAGAACTCCTGGCGGACTTCGCCGTCGTCATAGGCGAAGACATGGCCGGGGTCGGTGTAGGTGCCGACGATCCCGGTGATCTCGACATCGAGTCCGGTCTCCTCGCGCGTCTCGCGGATACCTCACCCGGCGATCGACTCACCGATGTCCATCCTGCCGCCGGGCAGGGCCCACATCCCGTTGTCGGTGCGGCGCTGGAGCAGGACGCGGCCCGCATCGTCGACCACGACGACGGACGCGGCCGGGACCAACGAGTTCGCCTCGGGAGCGTCCGGATCGTCCTCGTAATCACGCCTGGGCATGATCCACCGCCTCCACTGCCGAAATCGCCCACACGTCACGCCCTCGTGCCCACAAGTCCTCGACGTGACCGGCGAATCGATCGAACACGCCGTCGTCCTGGGCCCGCCTGAAGCGCATCATCGGGGCGTCGTGGCCGATCCTACCGGGCAGCATCGGCGTGACGATCATGTCGAAACGGGGCGACGAATGCAGAGGCCTCGGGTTCAGACTTCGCCGAACTCGCCGCTTCGGACAGCGGCAACGAACGAGTCCCAGCCCTCGGCCGAGAAGGCCAGCGTTGGGCCCTGGGGGTCCTTGGAGTCACGGACCCTGCCCGGGTGCGCATCGTCAACCTCTACGCAACCACCCCCGCCGTTGCTGTAGGTGCTCTTGCGCCACTTGGCGCCCGTTGGGTCATGCATGGTCCAGTTCCTTCCCTGTCTCCCGGATCACAGCCAAACTGTCCGGCTGGCTGAGCGCGTTGACCTGGAGTCGATCGTATCTATCGACCCATCGGGCCACCGTCTCGGCATCTTGTTCCAGGTATCCCCGTTGAAGCGTCTCCGTGTACCCGACCAAAGCACGATTGGGGAGAGTCAAGAGCGTGACGGGGTGGGACAGCGGCCGATCTTCGGCGAGGCGGTACGGAGAGATCTGGATGATCACATTCGGGTGATCACACAGGCTCTCCAGGTGAGAGAGCTGCATGGCCATAATCTCCCGACCGCCGATCGGTCGACGCAGGGCTCCCTCGTCCAGGACGACGTGGATCGTCGTGCCCCTGTCGAGCATGAGTTGACGTTGCGCCAGCAGGGCGAGCCTCTCGTCGGCTTGCTCCTGCGTCGCTTCCCCTCGGCGGACGATGCCTGCCTCGTAGGCCGCGCTGTAGTCCGGGTGTTGGAGTATGCCCGACACCATATCCGTGTCGAACAGTCTGACTGTGATCGCTTCGCGCTCCCGGCGAAGGTACTCGGAGAACCCCGGCAACAGAGCGCCGTTCTTCCAGCTCCACCACAGTCCCGTCAGGGCGCCACCGGCATCGAGGGCGGCGTCCACGCGTTCTACGAACTTTAAAGACGGCGCTTGTTTAGCTCGCTCCACGTTCGAGATGTAGACGTTGGAGTACCCGACTCGCACGCCGAGTTCGATCTGCGTCATCCCCTTGGCCTGGCGCGACCGGCTGATCTGAACAGCCAGGGCTTCCAACGGGGATGACGTTGGGTCAAGTGTGCGACGAACCAAGATCGCCTTCTTTAAAATCCGCTGGACTAGAGATTTGAAACTCTTTCGATCCTAGAGCAGGCTGAGCCATCCTGGTAGTCATTCGACTACTGACCGAAGTGGGCGCACTCCATTCGCATACGCCTTCCCTTGAGGTGCTTCGCCATGCTCAAAATCCGTACCGCTCCCCGCCCCCGCACGTTCGCGGCACGCCTGGACTCCCGCACGGAATCCACCCCCGTCGCAAGGCAGTTGCTGCGCGCCTACCTCGCCGCGCTCCCCACCGGCGACCGCTACTCCGACACCGCCGAACTCCTCCTCGGCGAGCTCTTCGCCAACGCCGTCCAGCACACCGACGCACCCGCCGACCGCCTCATCGAAGTCCGCTTCTCCCTCACCGGCGACCGCCTACGCCTCGAAGTCCACGACGCCGGCACCGGCCACCCCTCCCTCCGCACCCCCACACCCGAGGACGAGCACGGACGCGGCGTGCTCCTCGTCAACGAACTCGCCGAGAAGTGGGGCTGCTGCCCCCGCGCCGGCGGGGTCGGCAAGTTCGTCTGGGCCCTCATCGCCCCCGCGCCCGTCACCCTCCTCACCGTCTGAACAGGTGCCCACCATGCGACTCCCCCTCACCGCCCGCCACCTGTTCGACACCGGCTCCACCCCCGCCGACACCTACGCCACCCTCGCCCGCCACACCCGCCACCCCCTCCGATCCGCCCGCGCCGTCTGCACCGCCCTCGGCATCCCCGCCGCCGAAACCCAACGCCGCCTCGACGACTGCTACGACGCCCTGCTCGCCAACCCCCGCCCCGGCTCCGAGGCCGACACCGGCGAACTCCTCGAAGCCCTCGGCGTCTTCGACATCCCCAAGCCTCTCGACGCCACCGAACTCGCCGTTGTCGACCTCTTCCTGGCCGCCATCGACGCCATGGGTGGCATCCGCGCCGGCCACCAGCACGGCCTGGCCCGCTGGTTCACCACCGGGAACCTCACCGCCGCTTACCTCTCCCTCGCGGCCGCCCGCCCCCGCCCCACCATCGGCGACCCCGCCCACTACTGGACCGCCCTCGTCACCGCCGGCGAACTCCTCGTCGCCGCCCCCACCCCCGACCCCCGCATCAAACCTGCCCTCACCCACTGCCGCGCCCACGCCCAAGCCACCCGCTCTTGAGCAACACCCGACCGTGCGCAGGAAGTCGGGCCCGCCGACTTCCTGCGCAGCGCGGTCGGCTCGACTGAGGTGACTGGCCGGTGCCCCCTCCACTCGTAAGTTCATGCGTCAACTCCCATTAATTGCCAAAGGTTGATCGACCGCCACCCGCATCGAAAATGCCCGAACCCGATCCTTTGCCGCTTTCCGGCAAAGGATCGGGTTCGGGCGTGCTGTGGAGGTCTGGGACCTTCCACAGGGGCCCGGGCCCCGCGATGCGGCGGGGCGCCGGGCCGGGAGAGGGGGCCCGGGTCTTTCGGGCTTCGCTAGGTGCGGGCGGCGGCGGTGCGGGTGCGGCGGGAGAGGGAGTCCAGGACGACGGCGGCGAGCAGGACGGCGCCGGTGATCATGTACTGGATGGCCTGGGCGGCGTGGACCATGTCCAGGCCGGTGGTGATGGACTGGATCACCAGGATGCCCAGCAGCGCGGACCAGGTCTTGCCGCGGCCGCCGAAGAGGCTGGTGCCGCCGATGACGGCGGCGGCGATCGCGCTCATCAGGACGTTGCCGCCGCCCAGTTGCTTGTCGGCGGAGCCCTGCTGGGAGGCGTAGAACAGCCCGCCCAGGCCGGCCAGGAACGCGGACAGCATGAAGACGGAGATCCGCACCCGGGCCACGTTGACGCCGGCGCGCCGGGCGGCCTCCACGCCGCCGCCGACCGCGAAGATCTGGCGCCCGTAGGAGGTGCGGCGCAGGACGAAGTCGGTGAGGACGACGACGCCCACCAGCACGACCAGGGGCAGCGGCAGGCCGCGGTCCTGGTTGAGGGCGTAGGCGGTGGCGAGGGTGAGCACGGCCAACGCGCCGGTGCGGATGGCGGTGTCGGCGGTGGGGCGGGCGGTGAGGCCGGCGGCGGTGCGCCGGCGGGCGGTGCGCAGGTGGGCGAGCAGGTAGAGGGCTGGGGCGAGGACCGCCAGGGCCCAGGCGTAGGCGATGTCGCCGTCGCCGAGGAAGGTGGTGTCGAGGGTGGCGATGAGGCCGCCGTGGCGGTTGTTGACGGTGCCGAGGTCGCCCAGGACGTACTCCTGCAGGCCGCTCCAGGTGAGCATGCCGGCGAGGGTGACGACGAAGGCGGGGACGCCGACACGGGCGAAGAAGAGGCCGTGCAGCAGGCCCATGACGGTGGCCGCGGCGAGGGCGGCGAGCACGGCGAGCCATTCGGCGACGCCCTGGCGCACGGCGAGGACGGCGGCGAGGGCGGCGCTGGCGCCGGCGACGGAGCCCAGGGAGAGGTCGATCTCGCCGAGGATGAGGACGAAGACGACGCCGACGGCGATGAGGCCGGGGCCGGCGATGAAGCGGGTGATGTTGGTGAGGTTGTCGGCCTGGAGGAAGTGGCCGGTGACGGACTGGAAGATGACGGCGATCAGGATGAGGCCGACGACGACGGGCAGGGAGCCGAGTTCGCCGGCGGCCAGGCGCCGGCGGGCGGCCTCCAGGTAGCCGGCGGGGCCGGCGGCCCGGGTGTGCAGGCGGGGGTCGGCGCCGGGGGCCGCGGGGGTGTCGGCGGGGGTGCTGGGCGTGGTCATGCGGCGTCCTCCTCCTCGGTGTGGCGGGCCTGGCGCCGGGCGTGGGCGTTGTCGGTGGCTCCGGTGATGGCGGAGACGATCTGCTCCTGGGTGGTGCCGGCGACGGGGAAGACGCCGTTGTTGCGGCCCAGGCGCAGGACGGCGACGGTGTCGGCGACGGCCCGCACGTCGGCCATGTTGTGGCTGACGAGGACGACGGCCAGGCCGCGTTCGCGCAGCCGCTCGACGAGGTCGAGGACCTGGGCGGTCTGTTCGACGCCGAGGGCGGCGGTGGGCTCGTCCAGGATGACGAGGGCGGGCTCGCCGACCAGGGCGCGGGCGATGGCGACGACCTGGCGCTGGCCGCCGGAGAGCGCGGCGACGGGGGTGCGCACGTCGGGGATGCGGATGGCGAGGGTGTCGAGGAGTTCGCGGGCGTGCTGCTCCATGGCGACCTCGTCCAGGAGCCCGTGGCGGCGTTTCTCGCGTCCGAGGAACAGGTTCGCGATGACGTCGAGGTTGTCGCACAGGGCGAGGTCCTGGTAGACGGTGGCGATGCCGAGGGCCTGGGCGTCCTGGGGGCGGGTCAGGCGCACGGGCTCGCCGTGCCAGGTGATGGTGCCCTCGTCGACGGGGTGGACGCCGGCGATGGTCTTGACGAGGGTGGACTTGCCGGCGCCGTTGTCGCCGACGAGGGCGAGGACTTCGCCGGGGTGGACGTCGAGGCCGACATCGGTGAGGGCCTGGACGGCACCGAAGCGCTTGGAGACCGAGCGCAGCTGGAGGACGGGTGCGCCTGTCAAGTGAACCTTCTTCTGC
This sequence comes from Kitasatospora sp. NPDC058492, assembly GCF_042720685.1. Classification (NCBI taxonomy): domain Bacteria; kingdom Bacillati; phylum Actinomycetota; class Actinomycetes; order Kitasatosporales; family Streptomycetaceae; genus Kitasatospora; species Kitasatospora sp. NPDC058492. The sequence continues at coordinate 9,616 of NZ_JBHXMU010000023.1, read as the reverse complement.
GGTGGTGGACTTGGACCCGGGTCGAGCTGGGCGGCTGGGCGGGGCCGGCTGGGCGGGCTGGGCGGGCCGGGCTACTTGAGGCCGGCGGCGGCGCAGGCGGCGGCGTAGTCGGCGGTGCAGATGTCGGAGACCTTGTAGAGGCCGTCGGCGACGACGGTGGTGGCGATGTTGGCCTTGGTGACGACCTTGGCGTCCAGGAACTTGGCGGGGATGGCCTTGTCGGTGGCGCTGTCGACGGTGGCGGTGGCGACGGTCTTGACGTCCTTGCCCTTGAGGAGGGCGACGGCCAGTTCGGCGGCGGAGTCGGCGAGCGGGCGGTAGGCCTTGTAGATGGTGAAGGCCTGGTCGCCGTTGACGATGCGCTGGATGGCGTCGAGGCCGGCGTCCTGGCCGCCGACGGGGACCTTGATGCCGGCGCCCTGGAGCTGGGTGATGATGGCGCCGGCCATGCCGTCGTTGGCGGAGTAGACGGCCTGGAAGCCGTTCTTGCCGAGCTGGGTGACGGCGGCGCCGATCTTCTGGCCGGCGATGGTGGCGTCCCACTGGCCGGACTGCTCGTAGACGATCTTCTTGACCTTGACGTCGAGGACCTTGTGGGCGCCGGTCTTGAAGTCGGCGGCGTTGGGGTCGGCCTCGTCGCCGTTGATCATGGCGACGTTGGCGTCGGCGGCCTGCGGGCCGAGGGCGTCGACGAGGGCCTGGCCCTGGAGTTCGCCGACCTTCTCGTTGTCGAAGGAGACGTAGGCGGCCACCGGTCCGGTGGCCAGGCGGTCGTAGGCGACGACCTTGACGCCCTTGGCGGCGGCCTCCTGGACCCAGCCCTGGGTGGACTTGGCGTTGTAGGGGTCCAGGATGATCACCTTCACGCCCTGGGCGAGGAGGGTGTCGAACTGCTGCTTCTGCTTGGCGGCGCTGCCCTCGGCGTTGTTGTAGAGGACCTTGCAGTCCGCGCACAGGGCGGCGACCTTGGCCTCGACGAAGGGGCGGTCGAAGGATTCGTAGCGGGTGGAGGAGGCGTTCTCGGGTAGGAGCAGCCCGATGGACTTGCCGTCTCCGGCGGCGGCCGCGTCCTTCTTGTCGCCGCCCGCCTTGCCGCAGGCGGCCATGGACAGGGCCAGTGAGATGCCGGTGGTGGCGATGAGGACGCGACGCAGTGCTGCGTTCATGGGGGTGCCTCTCCCTGACGTCGCCGCGGCTCTGCGGCGGGGTGGGGGGAGTTAAACCTGAACGCGTACATGACGTCAATAAGTAAATTCAGACTGCGGGCGATGCGCCTCTACTCGTTATCTTCATGAACACTGACGGGGAGTTGAAACCTGGAGGAAGCTCCAAATGACGGAACGGCGGCGCCCGTTGCGGGGCCCGCCGTTCAAGAGTCGATCAACCTGTCGAGGTGTCAGGGAGGTGGGGCGCCCGCCGCCCCCCGTGCGGCGGGCGCCCCCGTGCGCGGTGGTACCGGTGCGCGGTGGTACCGGTGCGTCAGGGGCAGTGCGTCGGGAACGACGCGTCAGGGGCGGTCGAGGGTGATCGAGTTGATCGGGCCCAGGTCGTACCAGACGCCGTTCTGCGCCGGGATGTCGTAGACGCAGCTGCCGCCGCCGGAGCCCTTGCACAGGTGGGCGTGGGCGCCGCCGGACTGGTTGTTGAGGACCCAGTGGTTGCCGTACTGGTTGCTCAGGTTGTGCGCGCCGTAGCTCCAGTACACCTCGCTCGGGGCCGAGGCCGGGTTCTGGTTCTGCGGGTAGACGCAGACCGCCCCGTACGGACAGCCCGCCCAGGAGCCGTCGGCGGCGCCGGCGCTGCCGGCGCCCAGGGTGGTCAGGGTGGTCAGGGCCGCGGTCGCGAGGGCGAGGGTGGCGACGGCGTGGGTGATCCTGCGCATGGATGGTTCTCCCTTGGCTGGTGGGCGGCCTGACGTGGGGTCCGGCCGGTGCTCAGCAGCCTAGGAACGCGGGCCCGGCGGCGGTCCCTGACATCTGACAGGGGCGCGCCGCCGCACTCCGGGAGCCGGCCCGCCGGCTCGCTGGGCTAGAGCTCGCGGGGCTAGAGCTCGCTGGGCTAGAGCTTGCCGAAGGTGTCGCACTGGGCGAGGTCGCCGGTGCGGTAGCCGGTGGTGAACCAGGTCTTGCGCTGCTCGGAGGAGCCGTGGGTCCAGCCCTCCGGGTTGACCCGGCCGGTGGCCTGCTTCTGGATCCGGTCATCACCGACGGCCGCGGCCGCGTCCAGGCCCTGGGCGATGTCCTGGTCGGTGAGGGAGGCGATCAGCGGCCGCCCGGTGGAGGGCTGCGGGGTGGTGGTGGCGTGGTGCGCCCACACCCCGGCGTAGCAGTCGGCCTGGAGTTCCAGCTTCACGGAGGCGCTGTTGGCGCCCTGGCGGTCGCCGCCCACCTTCTGCATGGTGCCGAGGAGGTTCTGGATGTGGTGGCCGTACTCGTGGGCGACGACGTAGGACTCGGCGAAGGGCCCGCCCTTGGCGCCGAAGCGGGCCGAGAGCTCGTTGAAGAAGCCGAGGTCGAAGTAGGCCTTGCGGTCGCCGGGGCAGTAGAACGGGCCGACGGCGGAGGTCGCCGGACCGCAGGCGGTGGAGACCTGACCGGTGAACAGCACCGTCTCGGCGTTGCGGTACGCGGTGCCCGTGCGCTTGGGCAGTTCGGCGCGCCAGAACTCCTGCACGCTGTTGGTGACCGCCACGATCCGGCAGTCCTGGCGCCGGTTGGCGTCCGCGCCGGTCTTGCAGGCCTGCTGCACCTCGCCGGCGGTGTGCGCGCCGTTGGAGGTGGTGGAGCCGCCGCCGGAGGACAGGCCCAGCAGCTGGGGGTCCACGCCCAGGACGACCGCGAACAGCACGACGATCAGGCCCACCGCCCCGCCGCCGATGGCGACCTTCCCGCCCGGGATCCCGCGCCGGTCGTCCACCTGCGAGGTGTCGAGGTCGCCCTGGTCGTCGAACTGCATGCCCCTGCCCGCTTCTGTCGTGTTTGTCAGTACTGGTGACGGTCTGTGCCGGTGACGGCCCGCCCAGCCTACGGGCAGCGGGCGCCGGCGCGGCGCAGCGGGGGCGGGGGGCGCCAGGGACCGGCCAGGGCGGGGGCGGGGTCGGGCGGCGACTGCGGACGTGGCCGTGGCCGTGGCCGTGGCGATCGGGCACCGCTCCCCCGGGGCCGCGTGTGCCGTCCTGGATCACCATCCGACCCGGCTGATGGACTGACAATTCGTCAACTCCGGATGCGGGTACCGGATTCGGCCGCGACGGAGAGCTCGGCAGGGCGGGCGGGCCCGCGGGGGCGGCCGAGCAGGACGCCGGCCAGGACCAGGGCCAGCCCGCACACCTGGCGCGCGCCGAGCCCCTCCCCCGCGAGGCCGGCGCCCAGCAGGACGCCGGCGAGCGGGTTGAGCAGGCCGAGCAGCCCGACCGTGCCGGCCGGCAGGTGGCGCAGGCCCGCGAACCAGAGGGCGAAGGCGAGGGCGGTGGCCACCAGGGCGACGTAGCCGAAGGCCGGGAGCGTGCGGGCGTCCATCGCCGGGGGCGCGCCCTCCGCGGCAACGGCCAGGGGCAGCAGCATCAGGCCGCCGGCGGTCAGCTGCCAGGAGGTGACGGCCAGTGGGTCCGCGCCCTCGCGCCAGCGGGCGGCCAGCACGTAGCCGACGCAGGAGACCAGCATCGCCGCCGCCAACGCCGCCAGCCCCGCCCCGCTGACCGCGCCGCCCACGCCGAGCAGCGTGAGCGCCGGCGCCAGCCGGGTTCAGACCTGCCCGATTGAGCATCACGTAAGCGGAGTTCTTGTCCCTGGGGGACACGGCTCCGCACGTGGTGCAGGTATAGGTGCGCAGTCCCAGCGGCAGTGCGTGCTTGGTTCTCGCATCGCAGTGCGCGCAGTCCATCGCAGCCGGTAGGTGTACCGGCCATGCCCGGTACACCCGTCCGTGTCCTGCGCCGTGATCGCCATGACCGGCAACATAGCCTGACGGTCTGACAAAGGTGCTTGGACCGGGGCGGTGGACACCGGCCCGGTGAGCGGCAAAACGGCCGCCCCCGACCCGCCACGCGGAAAACCGAGCTCCTCCCCGACCTGAAAGCCGGGGCATCCTCCGACATCAAGGTGACGCATGACCAGCACCCCGCCGCCGCCCCAGCCCGAACCCGGGCCGCCCGTCGCCCCGTCCCCGTCCGGCCCGGAGAGCCCGGGGGCCCGGGCCGACCGGCGGCTGGTGGAACTGCTCCAGGAGCTGCGGGTGCTGCAGACCGGCGTGCAGATCGTGTTCGCGTTCCTGCTCGGGGTCGCCTTCACCCCGCGCTTCGCCACCCTCACCGACGGCCAGCAGGACGTCTACGTCACCACCCTGCTGCTGGCCGTCATCTCCTCGGCCGTGTTCGCCACCCCGGTGGCGCTGCACCGCGGGCTGTTCCGCCACCCCGGCAAGGCGCGGATCGTCAAGGTCTCCGCCCACATCGCCCAGCTGGGCCTGATGCTGCTCGCCTGCGCGCTCACCGGCGCCGTGCTGCTCGTCCTGGACGTCGTGCTCGGGACCACCACGGCCCTGGCCATCACCTCCGTCGTCGCACTGATCTTCGCCGGGCTGTGGTTCGTCCTGCCCTGGGCGGTGCGCCGCCCGCTGCACGACGACTGAACCGGACGCGGCGGCCGAACCGCGGGCGCGCCGTGTGGTGAACTCCGGTTCCCCACACGGCGGTCGACGACGGTCAGCCCGCCGCCACGGGCGGGGTGAGCCAGTCGTCGAGGGGGACGCCGCAGCTGTTGACGATGCCCGCGACCAGCGCGTAGGCGCCGACGAGGGCGAGCAGTTCCAGCAGCTGCGGGGTGGAGTGGCGGGCGGCCAGCTCACGCCAGGTGGCCGGGGACAGCGCGCGGTCCCCGCACAGCTCGTCCACGGCCCGCAGCAGCGCCCGGTCGCCCTCGCTCCAGCCGGGGGCGTCCGGCCCGCCGAGAACGCGGGCGATCTCGGGCCCGGTCAGGCCGGCGGCGGCGCCGAGGCGGGCATGGTGGTGCCACTCGTAGGCACAGCCGGTGCGGTGGGCGGTGCGCAGGATCGCCAGTTCCCGTTCGCGGGGCGGGATCAGGCCCTGGGCGAGCTGGGTGAGCAGGGGCACCAGGGCGACCAGCAGGTCGGGGTGGTGGCCGATGGTCGCCAGGACGTTGAGCACCGGACGGCCCGCCAGCGGCCCGGCGCCGCCGGCGAGGACCTGCGCCGCTGGGCCCTCCAGGCGTCCGGCCAGGGCGGCGACCTCGGAGGCGGGCCGCGGCGCGAGCCTCGGGGCCGCGCCGGCGGGGCACGGGGCGCCGCGCGGCGCCTGAGGCCTGACGCCCGCTTCCGCCTCCCGCGACCCGCTTCCCGTCACCCGCGCCGCGCCGGGGGCGGGCGCGGCGCGGGTGACGGACGGGACCGGGCCGGGGCCGGCTGTCGGGCGCCGGGGGCCAGGCGGGGAAGGCCCACACCTCCCTCACCCCTCAGAGCCCGCCCGCCACCGAAACCGCTTACCGCCCCACCCCGCGCGGCGGGTACCGTGCCCGGATGCACAGCAACGACACCAACGGCAGCGGGAGCGCCAACGGGGACGGCAACGGCAGCGCCCCCACCTGGGACGTCCTGCTGCTCGGCGGCGCCTCCGGCCTCGGCAAGAGTCGCGCCGCCGCCGAACTCGCCCGGCACAGCGGCGCGTTCGTGGTCGAGTTCGACGACGTCGTCGCCGCCCTGCACGCCGCCACCACCGCCGAGGGCCACCCCGGCCTGCACCACTTCGACGGCCTCGACGACCCCGACGCGCTGCCCGCCGACCGCGTCCTGGAACTGCAGATCGCCACCGCCCGCGCCCTGGACGACGCCCTGCTCGGCGTGGTGCGCAACCGCCTCACCGTCGACGTGCCCGCGATCGTCGAAGGCGACTACCTCACCCCGGCCGCCGCCGCCCGCGCCGCCGCCGAGGCCTCCGGGCAGGGCCGCGTCGTGCGCGCCGTGTTCCTGCACGAGGGCGACGCGGCCGGCATCAGCGCCAACTACGCCCGGCGGGAGCCCGACTGTGGCCCGCAGGAACGCCGCGCCGCCGTCAGCGCCCGCTACTCCCACTGGCTCGCCGACCAGGCCCGCACTCACCACCTGCCCGTCCTGGACTGCCGCCCCTACCCCACCCTCGCCGACCGCCTGCTCCGCGCCCTGGCCTGACGTGGCCTGGCCTGGCCTGACCTGACGAATGGGGTCCACAGATGCTGATCGTGGTGAGCGGCGGGCCGGGCAGCGGGAAGACGACGCTGGCCCACGCGCTGGCACAGGCCCTCGGCTGCCCGGCGGTGTGCCGGGACGAGCTGAAGGAGGGCCTGGTGCACGCGGGCACCCGGGCCGGGAACCCCGACGAGGCGGTGCGCGCGGCGTTCTTCGACGTCCTGGAGGTCCTGGTGCGCGCGGGGGTGAGCGTGGTGGCGGAGGCCGCGTTCCAGGACCGGCTGTGGCGGCCCGGCCTGACCCCGCTGGCCGAGCACGCCGAACTGCGGATCGTGCACTGCCGGGTGGACCCGGCAGTGGCCCGCGCCCGGATCCGGGCCCGCCTGACGACGCACCCGCGCCGCGCCGCGCACGCCGACCGCGCGCTCCTCGCCGCCCCGCCCGGCCCGGGCAACCTGCTGGACGACTTCACCCCGCCGTCCCTGCCGGTGCCGCACCTGCACGTGGACACCACCCACGGCTACCGGCCGCCGCTGGCGGACATCACCGCCTTCGCCACCGGTGCCGGTGCCGGCACCGGAACCTGACGGGCTGTCGAACTGCTCGGCCTAGTCCGACACGGCCTCTTCGTCCATCGCCGCCGGGCGCGATGCGCCCCGATCATGGCCTGCCTGACCATGACGCCGAGGCGCGGGTGACGGTTCGCCAGTGGGCCCAGCGGTTCGCGCCGGATCAACTCAGCGCAGGGGCAGGCGAGTTCAGATTCCCGCAGGCGTTCGACGGGCTTCGCTCGGACGGCGCCTCTGCGAACCTGCCGGGCCCGGCCGGCCGTTTGCGGGCACCGCTTGCGGGTGAGGCGCCGCGACCTCCGTGATCGCCGCGGCGCCGGCCGCCACCCGACGGCCGTACCTTGACGGTCCGTCCGCTGTTGTCGGCCCGTCCCTGTGAGCCGCCGGGATGACTTCCCCCGCGTGCCGAATCGGCCCGGATGGTGTATACGGCATAGTCGTTTCGTCACCTTATGGCGCATTTATGACGTCATCCACGAGTCCCGTGAACACCCTGGGGAGTCCCCGATGCCTGAAGTCAGACGCCGCTGGGGCTTGGCCCGAGCCTTCGAGGCACCAGGGAGAGCCGCTCCGCATCGGCGCGGCTGGTCCGGAGTTCTCGCGGCCGTGCTGATGCTGGCGCCGACGCCGCTCGTCCCGCTGCTGGCCGCCCCCGCCGCGCACGCGGCTCAGACGTGCCCGGCGGATGCCGGCTACACCGACTGCCTGTCCTTCGCCTACACCGGAAGCGACCAGGACTTCACCGTCCCCACCGGGGTCTCCTCGATCAGGGCGAAGGCCTGGGGTGCGGGTGCGGCCGCCGACGGCGACACCGCCGCGGCCGGCCGCGATCACGCGAACCGGCCGGGCGCCGCCGGCGCCTACGCGACCACGCTGCTGGAGGTGACGGCCGGACAGCGGCTGACGGTGGTACCGGGCCAGGGCGGGCGGTCGCGTCCCGACGGCTCGGACTCCCCGGAGGCCCGCAACGGTGGCGCCTCCGTCATCCGGTCGGGCCAGTCGCACACCCCCGCGGACACCCTGCTGACAGCCGACGGCGGCACGGCCGCGAGCGCGAGCACGACTGAGACCGCGAGCGGCGCCGATGCCGCCGGTGCCGCCGGGGCCGGTCCTGAAGACGGGTCGCAAGGCCTCGCGCCTCACGTGACCGAGCGCCAGTACGTCACCGGGGCGGCCTTCGGCGGCCTCGCCCCGTCCATCACGGGCGTCAACGGCGCCGACGCGGCCAAGAGCGGCGCCGGCCACAGCGGCGACGGCGGCAACGGCCTCGTCGTACTGGAGTGGAAGGACCCCGTCACCGACGCCACGGCGGCGAAGGCCGACCCGTCAGCGGCTCCCGCGCCCACCGGCCGGAGCAGCGCTCCAGGAGCCCCGTCCCCGGAGGCCGCGCCATCCGCAGCGGCCGGACCGGCCGGGCCGAGCAGCGCGGCCGCCCCGCCGAGCGCCGCCCCGCTCGGCCGCTTGCCCCGGGCACCCGGCGACCCCCTGGACTGCACGGGCAACACGATCTACGCCATCCAGCGTGGCTCCTCCACCGCCGCGAACGGCACCCTGCTGGCCCTGGCCGCCGGCAGCGTCGGCGGATCCAGCGTGACCGCGACGACGGTCAGCACGCTCCCCGCCGGGTCGGGCTTCACCAACGCCCTCGGGATCACCGACGGCGGCACCGCCGCCTACGTGGTCGACCAGACCCCGACCGTCGCCGGGTCCGTCAACGTGTACGGCTACAACGCGGCCACCCAGACCTGGACCACCTACACCGGATCCGCCGGCGCCACCACCGACTCCTTCGTCTCCGGCGCGGTGGACCCGGTCAACGGCATCTACTACTACGCCAGCTTCGAGCCCGGCACGGCGACCACGCCCGGCGTGGCCACCCTCTACGGCTTCAACACCACCACCAACACGGCGATCCCCGGCGTGATCGCCACGTTCGACCTGCCGGTCACCGGCGCCTCCGGCCCCAACGGCGACATCACCTTCGACGCGGGCGGCAACCTCTACGTCCTCTCCTCCGTCGGCACCGACGCCGCCATCGGCCGGGTCGCCGGGCCGATCCCCACCACCGGGTCGGCCACCGGCGTACCGCTGACCGACACGGTGCTGAGCACCCTGCCCAACCCGGACAGCAACTCGTTCAACGGGGCGGCCTTCGACAACGCCGGAATGCTCTACATCGAGTTCGCCTCGGGGACCACCACCTTCCTGGAGCAGCTCAACCCGAACACCGGCGTGATCACGGCCGGGCCCACGCCGTACTCCAACAACGCGTTCCTGTCCGTGGACCTCGGCGCCTGCTCCACCAACCCGACCCTGGCCCTGCAGAAGAACATCGTCGGCCGGTTCGCCTCGTCGACCACGTCGAACGACCAGTTCAACCTGGCGATCACCGGCGGCGGCATCACCCAGGGCAACACCGCCACCACGACCGGCACCAGCACCGGCATCCAGACACCCCCCGCCGGCCCGGTCATCGCCGTGTCGGGAACCACCTACACGCTGACCGAGACCGCCGCCTCCGGCAGCCTCGCCAACTACACCACCGCCTACGACTGCGTCGACACGGCCAACGGCAACGCCCCGGTCGCCTCGGGCACCGGCGCGACCACCTTCAACCTGCCGTTCCCACCCACGGTGGAGGGCAAGAACAGCCCGCTGGTGGTCTGCACCTTCACCAACACACCCGTCCCCGCGACGCCCTCGCTCACGATCATGAAGACCGCGTCCCCGACCACGGTCACCGCCGTCGGGCAGGTCGTCGACTACAGCTTCCTCGTGACCAACACCGGCAACGTCACGCTGACCAACGTCACCGTGAACGAGACCGCGTTCTCCGGCAGCGGCACCCCGCCCGTGATCACCTGCCCGGC
>NZ_JBHXMU010000022.1:0-114671 GCF_042720685.1 Kitasatospora sp. NPDC058492 | reverse complement strand
GTTTTCGGTCGCCGCCTAACATTTATTCATGCCCGCGGCCCCAGCGATTCGCTGGGGCCGCGGCCTTTTTGTGTTTTGCGAACGAGTAGTACCCCGGCAGACCGGGACCTTCGCCCAGGCGGAGTGTTCCGGGATGTCGGACAATGGAGATGGTGCGCGGCCAGGAGGCCGGCGCCGAAACCGCGTGACGGCAGCGGAGTTGCTCAGTCCGCGGTGGAGCTGAAGCAGCAGAAGGAGTCACCACGATGTCGAACCAGCCCCAGGACCGTCCCGAGCGTCGATCGGACGACGGCCGAGGCTACGAGCCCCGGTCCCGTGGGGGCTGGTCGAACGACCGTGGCGGCGCCCGTCGTGACGACCGCCCCTCCGGTGGCGGCTTCAACCGCGACCGTGACGACCGTCCGCGTCGTGACGACCGCCCCTCCGGTGGCGGCTTCCGTCGTGACGACCGCCCCTCGGGCGGTGGCTTCAACCGTGACCGTGGCGACCGCCCCTCGGGTGGTTTCAACCGCGATGACCGTGGCGGCTTCCGTCGTGACGACCGCCCCTCCGGTGGCGGCTTCAACCGCGACCGTGGCGACCGCCCGTCCGGTGGTGGCGGTTTCCGTCGCGATGACCGTCCGAGTGGCTTCAACCGTGACCGTGACGACCGTCCGCGTCGTGACGACCGCCCGTCCGGTGGCGGCTTCAACCGCGATGACCGCGGTGGCGACCGTGGTGGCTTCCGTCGTGACGACCGCCCCTCGGGCGGTGGCTTCAACCGTGACCGTGGCGACCGCCCCTCGGGTGGTTTCAACCGCGATGACCGTGGCGGCGACCGTGGTGGCTTCCGTCGTGACGACCGCCCCTCGGGCGGTGGCTTCAACCGTGACCGTGGCGACCGCCCGTCCGGTGGTTTCAACCGCGACGACCGCAGCGGCGACCGTGGCGGCTACCGCGGCAACCGCGACGACCGCCGTGACGACCGGGGTGGCTACGACGACCGTCGCGGCAACTACGAGCCCGTCAAGCGCCTGCCGATCCCGGAGGACGTCACCGGCTTCGAGCTGGACGGGGACGTGCGCCAGGAGCTCAAGAGCCTTCCCAAGACGCTCGCGGACGACGTCGCCCGCAACCTGGTGATGGTGGCCCGCCTGCTCGACACCGAGCCGGAGGAGGCCTACCAGTTCTCCCGCGTCGCGCTCCGTCTGGCCTCCCGCGTGGCCGCCGTCCGTGAGGCGGCCGGTTTCGCCTCCTACATGACGCAGCGGTACTCCGAGGCGCTGACCGAGTTCCGTGCCGCCCGTCGGATGACCGGTCGTGCGGACCTGTGGCCGGTGATGGCCGACTGCGAGCGCGGTCTGGGCCGTCCGGAGCGGGCCCTGGCGATGGCCGGTGAGCCCGAGGTGAAGCAGCTGGACAAGGCCGGCCAGGTCGAGATGCGTCTGGTCTCCGCCGGCGCCCGCTCCGACATGGAGCAGTTCGACGCGGCCGTGGTGACCCTGCAGAGCCCGGAGCTGGCTTCCAGCGCCGTGCACCCGTGGACCGCGCGTCTCCGGTACGCCTACGGCGAGGCGCTGATCGCGGCCGGCCGTGGCGACGAGGCCCGTGACTGGTTCGCGAAGGCGGCCGAGGCCGACACCGAGGGCACGACCAACGCGGCGGAGCGCCTGGCCGAGATCGACGGTGTGGAGTTCGTGGACGCGCTCGACCCGGAGATGGCCGAGGAGGAGTTCGAGCAGGCCGACGCCCCGGCGAAGAAGCGCGGCGGCGAGGCCTCCGACGACCGCGTGATCTTCGAGGACGAGGAGAACGTCGAGGAGTACTACGACGAGGACGACCTCGAGATCGACGAGGAGTTCGACGGCGTGGTGCCCGCGCGCGCCACCGAGGCCAAGGACGAGGCCAAGGACGAGCCGAAGGCTGACGCCGAGGCCAAGGGCGACGCCCGCAGCTGAGCGGTTCCGACCGACGAGTGAGGCCCTGCCCGCTTCCCCTGAAATTCAAGGGGAAGCGGGCAGGGCCTCTTCGCGTTTCGGCGGGGGAACCTAGCCCAGTTCGAGGTTGCGCAGCACCAGTCCGGTGGCCGGCTTCGGCCCGAAGGAGGTGGACTTGCGCGGCATGGTGACGCCCTGTTCGGCGAGTCTGCGGACCACGCTCTCCCGGACCGGGTGCAGCAGGACGGCGGTGCCGCCGGTGCGCGCGGCCTCCTGCTCGGCGGCTGCGGCGGTGTGCAGGTAGCCGATGTCGTCCGGGCCGTCGGGGACGTGCCAGGTGCGGTCGAGCAGGGTGGCGTGCAGGACGGTGGCGTCCAGATGGCGCCACTCCTCGGGCCGGTCGTGCGGCACGGTGGCGTCGAGCAGTGCCTCCTCGGGCTCGCCGAGCAGCCAGTACACGCCGTCCCCGCCGGTCAGTATGAAGCCGTTGCCGCCGTGCCGTTTCTGTTCGGCGAGGGCCTGGAGGGCGGCGGTCAGCGGGCCGGGGACCTCCTTGACCTTCCACTGGTCGCCGAGCCTCTCCAGCGCCTCGGCCACCGGCAGCCGGTACAGCACCCGGTGGATGGCCCGGACCCGCAGCGGGTAGCGGGCGGTGTCCACCAGGAGCACCAGGCCGCGGTCCCACGGGCTGCGCGGCAGGTGGCGGTGCTCGCGCTGGAGGCGGAGGTACATCTCCCAGCGGTGGTGGCCGTCGGCGATCAGGGCCCGGCAGGTGGCGAGGTCGCGGCTGATCTCGGCGATCTCGGCGGGGTCGGCGACGGCCCAGAGGCGGTGGTGGGTGCCGTCGCTGGTGGCCGTGGAGAGCAGTGGCTCGCCCTGGACGGTCCGCTCGATGACGCCGGAGGCGCCGCCGCTGCCGCGGTAGGTGAGCAGCAGCGGTTCGAGGTTGGCCCGGGTGGTGCGCATCAGGCCGACCCGGTCGGCGACCGGCCGCGGCATCACGTCCTCGTGGGGGAGGACCACGCCGGCCTCGCGACCGCTCACCGCGAGGGCGCCGATCAGCCCGCGTTGGAGCAGCTCGGGGGAGTCGCCGGTGGCTGGCACGCGCTGCTCGTAGACGTAGAGCGCGGGCGCCGGGTCGGCGGCGAGGATCCCCTCGCGCTGCCAGGCGGCCAGGAGCCGGGCGGCGTGCCGGTACTTGGTGTCGCGGTCGGGCCGGTCGCCGGCGTCCTCGGGCTCGGGCCTGGGCAGGATCAGCCGGACCACGTTGTGCGGGTCGGCGGTCTCCAGGTCGAGCCGACGGCCGGGGTCGACGACGTCGTACGGCGGTGACATGACCGCAGCCAGCGCGCCGACCCGATCGGGGACGTAGCGCAGGCCTTGGAAGGGTGACAGGGACAGGCCTGCGGTGGCGACGTGCCCGGGATCGCCGGGGCCGCCCTCGGGAGTCTCGACTCCGTCTTCTGCACTGGGTGTGCTCATTCTGGGCATCGTAACCGGGTACGCGTTGTTGAGAGATCGGAATACCCGTGCTGACCTGTGGGACGGGTGTGCGACCGAGGGCGAGGTACCGCATGGACGACGGGCAGGAACGGCTGGACGGCAGCGGCCCGGCCGAGCAGGGCGGGTTGGACGGCGCCGGTGGCGGGGGTGCGCAGGTGCACGGCGGCGTGCCGGCGCAGGGGCGTTCCGGCGAGCCGACCGGGGACGTGTACGACTGGTTCCGGCGCGGCGGGAGGCTGCTGGCCCAGGGCAACGCGGCGGCCGCCGAGCAGTTGCTGGTCCGGGCGGCGGCGGCCGAGCCGCAGTCGCGCAGCATCCGGGAGACGCTGGCGCGGGCCCAGTTCGACACCGGTTCGTACGCGGCGGCGCTGGAGAACTTCCGGGCCGTCGCGCTGGCCGATCCGTCGGACGACTACGCTCAGTTCGGGTGGGGCGTCGCGGCGGCCCGGCTGGGCGACTTCGAGACGTCCGCCGAGCACCTGGCGCTGGCCGTGGCCATGCGGCCGGGCACCGAGCACTACCAGGCGGCGCTGCGGCAGACCAGGGCGACCCTGGCGGCCCGCGCCGGGGCGTTCGGGCCGCTGCTGCCCGGGGCACCCGGGTACCTGGCGCCCCCACCGGGCCCGGACGGGGCGCCGACGGGCGACGCCGGTGCGGACGACGAGGTCTGACCGGCTCGGGGCCCACCGGCTCAAGGGCCGACCCGCTCGGGGGCACCCGAGGAAGCGAACGACGCAGTGAATGAGGTAGCGCAGCCATGACCGCACCGACCACCACCGTGCGACGGACCGCCCCCGGCGGCAGCGAGCAGCCGTTGACCGAGGCGTACGACACGGCGCTGCTGGACCTGGACGGCGTGGTCTACGCGGGCCCGCACGCGATCGAGCACGCCGTGGACGCGCTGGCCGCCGCCCGGACGGCCGGGATGCGGCTCGCGTACGTGACCAACAACGCCTCCCGCCCGCCGCGGGTGGTGGCCGAGCACCTGACCGGGCTGGGCGTGCCGGCCGAGCCGGCCGACGTGATCAACTCGGCGCAGGCGGCCGCCCGGGTGGTCGCCGAGCAGGTGCCGGCCGGGGCGAAGGTGCTGGTCGTGGGCGGTCCGGGGCTGGAGGAAGCACTGGCCGAGCGCGGGCTGGTCGCCGTCCGCTCGCTGGCCGAGGAGCCGCTCGCGGTGGTCCAGGGCTACGACCCGTCGGTCGGCTGGGCGCAGCTGGCGGAGGCCGCGTACGCGGTGCAGCAGGGGCTGCCGTGGGTGGCCTCCAACACCGACCTGACCATCCCGACCGCGCGTGGCATCGCGCCCGGCAACGGGACGCTGGTGGCGGCGGTGCGGGCGGCCGCCGGGGTGGACCCGGTGGTGGCGGGCAAGCCGCAGCCGCCGATGCACCGGGAGACCGTGCTGCGGACCGGCGCGCGGCGGCCACTGGTGGTCGGCGACCGACTGGACACCGACATCGAGGGCGCGTTCAACGGCGGGGTGGACAGCCTGCTGGTGTTCACCGGGGTGACCACCCCGGCGCAGCTGCTGGCGGTCCCGGCCGAGCACCGGCCGACCTACCTGTCGGCGGACCTGCGCGGGCTGCTGGAGCCGCACCCGGCGGTCACGACCGGGGCGGACGGCTTCGGTTGCGGCGGCTGGGTCGCGTCGGCCGCCGGCGGCGTGCTGCGGCTGGACGGCGGCGGGGACCGCTGGGACGGTCTGCGGGCGCTGTGCGCGGCGGCGTGGACGGCGCTGGACGCGGACGGCGCACCGGCCGACGGGCGCAAGGCCCTGGCCGAGCTGGGGTTCTGAGCCGCCGCACGGCGCTCAGGGCGAGGGCGGTCGGGGCCAGGGCGCTCAAGGCGAGGGCGGTCGGGTCCGGAGTATTCGGGGCCAAGAGGGAAGGACCACGGCGGCCGGGTTCAGAGCAGGGTGCGCAGCCGCAGCAGGTCGCGGAAGCCCGCCTCCAGCCGGATCCGGCCGCCCGCCCAGGCGGACGCGAAGTTGAGCCCGCCGAAGACCACGGCGACCAGGTCGTCGCTGCTCATGGTGAGCCGGATCGCCGCCTTCTCGGCCGGGGCGCCGGGGGCCGAGGCGAGGTCGTGGATCCGGCCGTCGCGCAGTTGGCCGGTGAAGGTCAGGTCGAGGTCGGTGATCCGGCAGCTGAGCGAGCGGTCGAGGGCGGCCGCCTTGCGGACGTCACCGGTGGACTTCGCCATGTTCCGGCTGAGCTGTTCCAGCGCCTCGCGGCACTCCTCGGCGTTGGCCATGGCGGTGGTTCCCCTCCCTGGGTTCCCTGGTGGTTGCGGCAGGTGACGGCGATGGTCCCTGCCGGGCCACGGTACCGCAGGCGGGTTTTGGCGGTAGCGTCGTCCGTGGGGTGCCCGGATCGGCCCGGGCACCGACGGCGACGGAGCGATGCGCGCAGGCGCTAAGGAGGCACCCGGATGCTGCCGAGGACGGTGCGGGGAGTGGTGGAGGTCGCCGCCGGGCTGGCGGAGGAGGTCGGCAAGCGGGTCGTCGGGACGGCGGCCGTGATCCTGGAGCGGACCGGGGTCGACGTCACCGAGGTCGAGCGTCGGCTCGGCGGGCAGTTCCCGCCGTCGGCGAAGACGCTGCAGACGCTGGCGGAGGAGGCGGTCACCGCCGGGCGGGCCGGGGTGGACCTGGCCGTCGGGGTGGCGCGCGGCGAGGTGGAGAAGGCCTTCGAGAAGGTCGGCGACCAGGTGATGAAGGTCGGCGTGGTGCTCGCCTACCTGGAGAGCAAGCTGCGCGAGGTCGAGGAGGAGGCCGAGCCCGCGGTGCGGTCGGCCGGGGTCGACGAGGCGGCGGAGCCGACGCCGGCGCCCCGGGCGGACGACCTGTTCGGGCGCGGCTGGGAGCGGGCGGACGAGCAGCCGGCGGCCCCGGCGGCGGGGGAGCCGATAGTGGCCGAACGGGTGGAGGTGGACGAGCCGGTCGAGGTCGACCCGCCCGTCCCGCCGGTACGGCCGTCGCTACCGGGGAAGGCCGCCGCGAAGCGGACCCCGGTGAAGAAGTCCCCGGCGACGGAGCAGACCTCGACGGAGAAGGCCCCGACGGAGAAGGCCCCGACGGAGAAGGCCCCGGCGGCGGGCCGGGCCGGGGCGAAGAAGTCCCCGGCGAAGAAGGCGGCCGCCAAGAAGCCGGTGGCCAAGAAGACGGCCGCCAAGAAGACGACCGTGCGCAAGACGGCCGTCAAGAAGACCGCCACCGCGCAGCAGGCCGCCGCCGAGCCGGCCGCGCAGCCCAAGGCGCCCGCGAAGCGCACGGCGACGAAGAAGACCACCGTCCGCAAGGCCACCAGCACGAAGAAGCCCGATGACCGGACCAGCTGAAGCCGTCGAACCGCTCGGCGTGGAACAGACCCCGACCGGCCACCCCGTGGTGGACGCCGGGCTGGCCCGGCTGGAGGCCCTGGACGGGGTCCCGGCCGAGGCACACGTCGAGGTGTACGAAGATGTTCACCAGCGGCTGGCCGACACGCTGGCCGCGCTCGACCAGGAATGACCCTGGAACGACCCGCAGGACTCGTAGGAGCTGAAACACCAGTGGCAGTGGCACGACGCCGACTCGACGCGGAGCTGGTCCGCCGCAAGCTGGCCCGGTCGCGTGAGCACGCGTCCGAGCTGATCGCGGCCGGCCGGGTGACCGTCGGAGGCACCACCGCGACCAAGCCGGCCACCCAGGTGGAGACCTCGGCGGCGGTCGTGGTGGCCAAGGACGACAACGACCCCGACTACGTCTCGCGCGGCGGGCACAAGCTGGCCGGGGCGTTCGCCGCCTTCGTCCCGCAGGGCCTGGTGGTCGAGGGCCGCCGGGCGCTGGACGCGGGCGCCTCCACCGGCGGCTTCACCGACGTCCTGCTGCGGGCCGGCGCGGTCGGCGTGCTGGCGGTGGACGTCGGCTACGGGCAGCTCGCGTGGTCGCTGCAGAGCGACGAGCGGGTGACGGTGATGGACCGCACCAACGTCCGGGAGCTGACCCTGGAGCTGATCGGCGGCACCCCGGTCGACCTGGTGGTCGGCGACCTGTCGTTCATCTCGCTGGGCCTGGTGCTGCCCGCGCTGGCCGCCTGCGCGGCCGGGGACGCGGACCTGGTGCTGATGGTCAAGCCGCAGTTCGAGATCGGCAAGGAGCGTCTGGGCAGCGGCGGGGTGGTGCGCAGCCCCCAGCTGCGTGCCGAGATGGTGCGCCAGGTCGCCGGGCAGGCGTGGGAGCTCGGGCTGGGCGTGCGCGCCGTCACCGCGAGCCCGCTGCCGGGCCCGTCCGGGAACGTGGAGTACTTCCTGTGGCTGCGCCGGGACGCCCCGCAGCTGGATCCCGCCGAGGCGGACCGGGCCGTCGCGGAGGGGCCCCGATAGGGTGCTGTGGGGGCGTCCGGTCCGTCATGCTGTGTGACGCGGCCGTACCGGGGCCGAAGGCGACCCGGCAGGCGTGAGGGAGAGGGCAGCGGCATGAGCGATGAAGAACGTACGGTCTTCCTGATCGCGCACACCGGCCGGGCGGCGGCGCTGCGCAGCGTCGAGGCCCTGGTGCACGGGCTGCTGAAGGCGGGCATCCGGATCAGACTGCTCGCCTCCGAGGCGCTGGACCTGGACCTGCCGGACGGGGTCGAGAAGGTGGCCGGGGGTCCGGGCGCGGCGGACGGCTGCGAGCTGATCCTGGTCGCCGGCGGGGACGGGACGCTGCTGCGCGGGGCGGAGCTGGCCCGCGAGCACGGGCTGCCGATGCTCGGGATCAACCTGGGCCGGGTCGGGTTCCTCGCCGAGGCCGAGCGGGACGATCTGGCCGTGGTGGTCGAGCGGGTGGTCGACGCCGACTACGAGGTCGAGGAGCGGATGACGATCGACGTCATCGTCCGCACCAACGGCGATGTGGTGCACCAGGACTGGGCGTTGAACGAGGCGTCGATCGAGAAGGCGTCCCGGGAGCGGATGCTGGAGGTGGTGACCGAGGTGGACGGCCGCCCGGTCTCAAACTTCGGCTGCGACGGCGTGGTGTGCGCGACGCCGACCGGTTCCACCGCGTACGCGTTCTCCGGCGGCGGCCCGGTGGTGTGGCCGGAGGTGGAGGCGCTGCTGATGGTGCCGATCTCCGCGCACGCGCTGTTCGCCCGCCCGCTGGTGACCTCGCCGGATTCGGTGCTGGCCGTCGAGGTGCAGCCCAAGACCCCGCACGGCGTGCTCTGGTGCGACGGGCGGCGCACGGTCGAACTGCCCGCCGGCGCACGGGTGGAGGTCCGCCGGGGGCAGACCCCGGTGCGCCTGGCCAGACTGCACCGGGCGCCGTTCACCGACCGGCTGGTGGCCAAGTTCGCGTTGCCGGTGACGGGTTGGCGCGGGCGGGCGAACACCCACTGCTGACGGCACGTCAGGCCGCTGGTCAGATCGCCAGCGGCGGGGTGTCGCCGGGCGGCCCGTACCGGCCGCCCGCCGTCGCCCGGGCGGCGGTCTCGGCGAGCCGCTGCACGGCGGCGGGGACGGCCGGGGCCGGCACGGTGAGCGGGATCCGGACGTGGTGCTCGAACGCGCCGTCCGAGCCGAACCGGTTGCCCGAGGCGATCCGCACCCCGGCGCGTTCCCCGGCCCGGGCCAGCGCCGCGCCGGACAGCCCGCCGGTGGACACCCAGAGCGAGAGCCCGCCGGGCGGTGGCGTGAACGACCAGCCCGGCAGGTGCTCGGGCAGTGCGGCGGCGAAGGCGTGCGCCGTCGCCCGCAGCCGGTCCAGCTGGTGCGCCCGGACGGCGGGCAGCGGCTCGCCCAGCAGTTCGGCGGCGATCAGCTGCTCCAGGACCGGCGTGCCGACGTCGCTGTAGACCCGGTCGGCGGCCAGCCGGCGCACCAGCGCGGGCGCGGCCCGGACCCAGCCGATCCGCAGGCCGCCCCAGAGCAGCTTGCTGGCCGAGCCGACGGTGACCACCTGGGCGGACCGGTCCAGCGCCGCCATCGGGCGCGGCAGCGGGACGGACTCCGGTACGCCCCAGCCGAGTTCGGCGGTGGTCTCGTCGACCAGGACGACGCTGCCGGCGGCCCGGGCGGCGGCCAGCAGCTCGCGGCGCTGCTCCTCGCCGATCAGTGCGCCGGTCGGGTTGTGGAAGTCGGGGATCACGTAGGCGACCTTGGGCGCGGCCCCGCGCAGCACCCCGCGCCACTCGGTGAGGTCCCACTCGGGCTGGGGGCGGTAGCCGTACGGCACCGGCACCAGGCGGGCGCCGGTGATCCGGAGCGCCTGGAGGGTGTGGGCGTAGCTGGGCGCCTCGACGGCGACCCGGTCGCCGCGGCCGATCAGCGCCCGCTGGACCAGGTGCAGCCCGCCCATCGCGCCGGTGGTGACGAGGATCTGGTCGGGGGTGGTGGGCAGGCCGCGCTGGGTGTAGCGGCGGGCGAGGGCCTCGCGCAGCACCGGGACGCCGGTGGGGTAGTGGCCGTGCCCGGCGGCGTAGCAGGGCAGCTGCTCGACGGCCCGGACGGCGGCCTCGCCGAGGAAGGGCTGCGGGGCCGGCAGGGCGGCGACGCCGAGGTCCAGGGTGCGGCCCTGCTCGTCCGGGGGGACGGGGTGCAGCGCGTCGCTGGGCGGCGGGGCGCCGTCGGGCAGGGTGGTCCAGCTGCCGGCGCCGCGGCGGCTGAGCAGGTAGCCGTCGGCGCGCAGGGTCTCGTAGGCGGTGGCGACGGTGGTGCGGCTCAGCTCCAGGGCGCCGGCGAGTTCGCGCTCTGCGGGCAGCCGGGCGCCGACCGGCAGGCGGCCCTCGGTGACCAGCAGCCGGATCTGCCCGGCGAGGGTCCGGTAGGCGGGGCGGCGGGCGGTGGCCGGCTCGGGCAGCCGGGCGGCGGCGAGCAGCCGGGCGAGCGCGGGCGGGGTGACGGTGGTGTGCCAGTCGGCCAAGGCTGATCAGTCCACTTGCTCGAAATTGGCCCTGGAGCGGGCTCTATTGGCCTGACCATCATGGCAGTGCGGCCGTCGAGTCCGCCACCGCCGGGGCCGCCCGGGGTGCAGCACCACCCGCAGGAGCGCCCGATGGCCACCACGACCACGCCCACGACCACGCCCACGCCCACGCCCGAACCCGCCCCGGAGGCCGCCCGGCCCCCGCTCGCCGCCCGGGTGCTCGGCGACACCCACGCCCTGGGCCGCCGGATCCCGCAGCTCGCCGTCGGCCTCTACCTGTACGGCGCGAGCATGGCGCTGATGCTGCGCTCCGGCCTCGGCCTCGACCCGTGGGACGTCTTCCACCAGGGCCTGCAACGCGTCGCCGGCCTCTCGGTGGGCACCTGGGTGACCATCTGCGGCGCCCTGGTCCTGCTGCTGTGGATCCCGATCCGCCAGCGCCCGGGCGTCGGCACCGTCGCCAACGTGCTGGTGCTGGGCGCCTCGATGGACCTCACGCTGCGGCTGGTCGACGGCCCGCACGGGCTGCCCGCCCGGATCGCGCTGATGGCCGCCGCGATCCTGCTCAACGGCCTGGCCACCGGCCTCTACATCGGTGCCCGCCTGGGCCCCGGCCCGCGCGACGGCCTGATGACCGGCCTGCACCGGCGCACCGGGCGTTCGCTGCGGCTGATCCGCACCGGCATCGAGGTGACGGTACTGGCCGCCGGCGTCCTGCTGGGCGGCACCGCCGGGGTCGGCACGGTCGCGTACGCACTGGCGATCGGCCCGCTGGTGCAGATCTTCCTGCCGTGGTGCACGGTGCCGGGACCCGGGCAAACGCCCCGGAAGGGGTGAACTTCCGGGCACGGAGTTGCCGCGCGGCGTTGCCGCTCGTCGCGCGCCGGGGGTGGAACCTCGTAAGGTCGTCTCCGTGTTGGACGAGATGCGGATACGGGATCTTGGGGTCATCGACGACGCGGTGGTCGAACTCGCCCCCGGCTTCACCGCCGTGACCGGTGAGACCGGCGCCGGAAAGACCATGGTCGTGACCAGCCTCGGCCTGCTGCTCGGCGGCCGCGCCGACCCGGGCCTGGTGCGCAACGGGACCGGACGCGCCGTCGTCGAGGGCCGGCTGGAGCTGCCCCCCGGCTCCCCGGCGGCGATCCGCGCGGCCGAGGCCGGGGCCGAACTGGACGAGGGCGCCCTGCTGATCAGCCGGACCGTCTCCGCCGAGGGCCGCTCCCGGGCGTACGTCGGCGGTCGGGCCGTCCCGGTGGGGCTGCTCACCGAACTCGGCGAGGAACTGATCGCCGTGCACGGCCAGACCGACCAGCAGCGGCTGCTGCGCCCGGCCCGCCAGCGCGGCGCGCTGGACCGTTACGCGGGCGAGGCGGTGGCCGAGCCGCTGGCCCGCTACCGGGAGACCTACCGGAGCCTGCGCGAGGTCTCGGCCACCCTGGAGGAGCTGACCACCCGGGCCCGTGAGCGCGCGCAGGAGGCCGACCTGCTGCGCTTCGGCCTGGACGAGATCGCCGCCGCCGAGTCGGTGGCCGGTGAGGACACGGAGCTGGCCGCCGAGGCCGAGCGGCTGGGCCACGCCGACGCGCTGTCCTCCGCCGCGACCCTCGCCCACGCCGCCCTGGCCGGCGACCCGGCCGACCCGGAGGCACTGGACGCGGGCACCCTGCTCGCGCAGTCCCGCCGCGCCCTGGACGCCGTGCGCCACCACGACGAGCGCCTCGCCGGCCTCGCCGACCGCCTCAACGAGGTCGGCTACCTGCTCGCCGACGTGGCCGGCGACCTGGCCGGCTACGCGGACGACCTGGACGCCGACCCCGTCCGGCTCGCCGCCGTCGAGGACCGCCGGGCCGTCCTGGCCCAGCTGCTGCGCAAGTACGGCGGCCCGGAGAACTCCCTCGCCGAGGTGCTCGCCTGGGCCGAGGCCGGCTCCGCCCGGCTCGCCGAACTCGACGGCGACGACGACCGGATCGACCAGCTCGGCGCCCAGGAGACCGCGCTGCGGGCCGAGTTGGCCGAGCTGGCGGCCGAGGTGTCGGGCGCCCGGCAGGCCGCGGCCGGGCGTTTCGCCGACGCCGTCTCCGCCGAACTCGCCGAACTGGCGATGCCGCACGCCCGGGTGACCTTCTCGATCGCCCAGGTCGACGACCTGTCGGGGATCGAGGTCGACGGCCGCACCGTCGCCTACGGCCCGCACGGCGTGGACGAGGTCGAGGTGCTGCTCGCCCCGCACCCCGGCGCCCAGCCCCGCCCGATCGCCAAGGGCGCCTCCGGCGGTGAGCTGTCCCGCGTGATGCTTGCTGTCGAGGTGGTCTTCGCGGGCGCCGACCCCGTCCCCACCTACCTGTTCGACGAGGTGGACGCGGGCGTCGGCGGCAAGGCCGCGGTCGAGATCGGCCGCCGGCTGGCCAAACTGGCCGAATCCGCCCAGGTCGTGGTGGTCACCCACCTGCCGCAGGTCGCCGCCTTCGCGGACCGGCACCTGGTGGTGGAGAAGACCAACGACGGCACCGTGACCCGCAGCGGCGTCAAGGTGCTGAACGACGAGGAGCGGGTGCGCGAACTCTCCAGGATGCTGGCGGGCCTGGAGGACTCCGAGCTCGGCCGGGCCCATGCCGAGGAACTGCTGGCCGCCGCCCGGGCCCCGCGCCACCGCTAACGCGGGTCCGGCAACCCCCGGCTGGACCTGCTGCGACAGGCCCTGGCCGGGGCGTCCGACCCACCGACAGGGCCGGGTGGCCCTTGCGGACGGAAGGCGACGCGCCCCCGGTGGCGCCGACTGTCCAAGAGGGCCGCCGACCTGGCATGGTGGCGGCTGGACACTGGCTTTCCAGTCCCGAGCGCCGCCGACGGGCAACCCTCGCGAAGCGGCGCGCGAACCTGATCGAGTCGGATGCGAGAGAACGTGGACCATTCCGCCGCCCGGGCCGCCGCTGCCACCCCAGAACCGGGGCAGCTGCACGTGGTACTCGTCCTGGCCGCCAGCACCGGCGGTATCGGTGCCCACGTGCGCTCCCTGGCGCAGGGCCTCGTCGCGCACGGCGTGATCGTCACGGTGTGCGCCCCGGCCGGCACGGACGCGCTGTTCGGCTTCTCCCGCACCGGCGCCAGGTTCCACACCGTCGACATCACCCCCACCGCCGGCGCCCGCAGTGACGCCGCCGCGATCGGCGAGCTGCGCCGGGCCTTCACCGGCGCCGACGTGGTGCACGCGCACGGGCTGCGCGCCGGGCTGCTCGCCGACCTCGCCCTGCGCACCGCAGGCCGCTTCCCGGGCCTGCGCCCGGAGACCCCGCTGGTGGTCACCTCCCACCACGCGCTGCTGGCCACCGGCCTGGAGCGCCGCCTGCAGCGGCTGATGGAGCGCCGGGTCGCGCGCGCCGCCGACCTCGTCCTCGGCGCCTCCTCCGACCTGGTCGCCCGGGCCCGCGAGCTGGGCGCCACCGACGCCCGGCTCGGCCCGGTGGCCGCCCCGCCGATGCCCGAGGGCCGGCTCGACCGGGCCGCGGCGCGCGCCGCGCTGCTCGGCGACGGCCCGGACCGGCCGCTGGTGCTGGCGGTCGGCCGGCTCGTCCCGCAGAAGGCCTTCGGGCTGCTGCTGGACGCCACCCGCGAGCTGTCCGTGCTGGACCCGGAGCCGCTGCTGCTGCTCGCCGGGGACGGGCCGGAGGCGGACGGGCTGCGCGAGCGGGTCGCCGCCGAGAAGCTGCCGGTGCGGCTGCTCGGCTTCCGCACCGACGTGCCCGACCTGCTGGCGGCCGCCGACGTGGTGGTGGTCGCCAGCCGTTGGGAGGCCCGCTCGCTGGTGGTGCAGGAGTCGATGCGGGCCGGCGTGCCGGTGGTCGCCACCGCCGTCGGCGGGATCCCCGAGCTGGTCGGCGACGCGGCCGTGCTGGTGCCGGCCGGCGACCCGGTCGCGATCGGCGGGGCGGTGCGCGGGCTGCTGGCCGACCCGGCGGGCCGCGAGCGGCTGGTGGCGGCCGGCCGGCAGCAGGCCGAGACCTGGCCGGACGAGGCCGCCACCGTCGCCCAGGTGCTCAGCACCTACGACGAGCTGGTCCAGCGGGACTAGGCCCGCCGGACCGCTAGACCGTCGCCTGTTCGACCCGCTCGGCCGCCAGGCCGTCCGGCTGGGCGGACAGGTAGGCGCCGCCGCAGGCGGTCAGCCGCAGTGCGGTGTCGATCAGCGGGACGTGGCTGAAGGCCTGCGGGAAGTTGCCGACCTGGCGCTTGAGCCGCGGGTCCCACTCCTCGGCGAGCAGGCCGAGGTCGTTGCGCAGCGCGAGCAGCCGGTCGAACAGCTCGCGTGCCTCCTGCACCCGGCCGATCATGGCGAGGTCGTCGGCCAGCCAGAACGAGCAGGCCAGGAAGGCGCCCTCGTGGCCGGAGAGGCCGTCGACGTTGTTGCCGCTCTCGTCGTGGGTCGGGTAGCGCAGCACGAAGCCGTCCTCGGTGGACAGCTCGCGCTGGATCGCCTCGATGGTGCCGATGACGCGCTTGTCGTCCGGCGGCAGGAAGCCGACCTGGGGGATGAGCAGCAGCGAGGCGTCCAGCTCCTTGCCGCCGTAGTACTGGGTGAAGGTGTTGCGCTCCGGGTCGTAGCCCTTCTCGCAGACGTCCCGGTGGATGGTCTCGCGCAGTTCGCGCCAGCGCTCCAGGTGGCCGTCGGAGGGGGCGTCCTCGGGGGTCTGCTCCAGCAGCTTGATCGTCCGGTCGACGGCGACCCAGGCCATCACCTTGGAGTGGACGAAGTGCCGGCGCGGGCCGCGGACCTCCCAGATGCCCTCGTCCGGCTCCTGCCAGTGGTCCTCCAGGTACTCGATCAGGCGCAGCTGGAGGTGGTGGGCGTGGTCGTTGCGGACCAGGCCGGTCATGTGGGCCAGGTGCAGGGCCTCGACGACCTCGCCGTAGACGTCCAGCTGGAGCTGGCCGGCCGCACCGTTGCCGACCCGGACGGGCTGCGAGCCCTCGTAGCCGGGCAGCCAGTCCAGCGAGGACTCGGTGAGCTCGCGCTCGCCGGCGATGCCGTACATGATCTGGAGGTTCTCCGGGTCGCCGGCGACGGCGCGCAGCAGCCACTCGCGCCAGGCCTTGGCCTCGTCGCGGTAGCCGGTGCGCAGCAGCGAGGAGAGGGTGATCGCGGCGTCGCGCAGCCAGGTGTAGCGGTAGTCCCAGTTGCGCTCACCGCCGATGTCCTCGGGCAGCGAGGTGGTGGGGGCGGCGACGATGCCGCCGGTGGGGGCGTAGGTGAGGCCCTTGAGGGTGATCAGGGAGCGGATCACG
Organism: Kitasatospora sp. NPDC058492; assembly: GCF_042720685.1. Lineage (NCBI taxonomy): Bacteria > Bacillati > Actinomycetota > Actinomycetes > Kitasatosporales > Streptomycetaceae > Kitasatospora > Kitasatospora sp. NPDC058492. The sequence continues at coordinate 99,080 of NZ_JBHXMU010000022.1, read as the reverse complement.
GCCTCGCGGTAGGGGCCCTGGTAGGTGCACTGGGCGGCCCACTCGTGCCAGAAGTCGGTGGTGGCGTCGAGCATCTCCTCGGCGTCCGGGGCCTTCGGCGCGTCCAGGTGGGAGGCCTGCCAGGTGAGGGCGAAGGCGATCCGCTCGCCGGCGGTGACGGTGAAGTCGGCGTAGGTGGTCAGGTCGCGGCCGTAGGTCTCGGACTCGCCGTCCAGCCACACCGAGTCGGGCCCGGCCACGGCGACGGTGCGGTGGCCGCCTCCGGCCTGCTCGACCCGGTGCACCCAGGGCACGATGCGCCCGTACGAGAAGCGCATCCGCACCGCCGAGCGCATCCGGACGGTGCCGGCCACGCCCTCGACGATCCGGATCACCTGGGGGACGGCGTCGCGGCCGGCCAGCGGGCGCGGCGGCATGAAGTCGATCACCCGGACGGTGCCGCCCTGGGTGTCCCACTCCTGTTCCAGGACCAGTGAGTCGCCCCGGTAGCGGCGGCGGTCGGCGGGCACCGCGGGGGCGGCCGCGGTGGGCGGCGGGACCCTCAGATCGGCGGTGTCGGTGAAGCGGGGGAGGCCGAGGGCGGGGGCGGCCGGGGTGGGGGGTGCCGCGGGGGTGGGGACTTCGGTCGCGACGGCTTCGGCCGGACCGATCCGCCAGAAGCCGTGTTCATCGGTGCCGAGCAGGCCGGCGAACACGGCCGGAGAGTCGAAGCGGGGCAGGCAGAGCCAGTCCACCGCCCCGTCCCTGCTGACCAGGGCAGCGGTCTGCATGTCCCCGATGAGTGCGTAGTCCTCGATACGGCCGGCCACGTGGATCTCCAGTTCGCAATGTGGTCACGACGCATCGGCGATCTGGGGGAGCGAACGGTCTGCGGGGCCGGAGCCCACCCCGGGACGTCCGGCCCGCCGAAGGGTGGTGGCGGGCCTTGCTGGAGTGTCCGCGCGGGGCTCGGTCGAGCCCCTGGGGTGGGAGGGGAGGAGCTGGAATACGGGGAGGTCCGGTCGCGCATCGGGGACCGGGAGTGTCCTGACCTCCCACGCCCTCCGCGTGCTCGTGCTGTCGGCGATGCGTCCGTGCAGCTTACGACGGACGAAAGGGGCGAAGCACGCGGGCGCAGCCTCGTGTGGCGCCACAATTCGGCGGAAATGCCGTGCATCGCGAGGACGCCGGGCAGGATGGTCCGGACGGATCAGTTCCGCCTGGTCCCAGTGGAGGGGCTGTCATGGCCCGAACGGAGTGCTCCGAAGTGGCCCGGTCCGGCCGTGGTGCGACCGGTGTGACGGCTGCGCCGGATGATGCGCCGGTGGTGCGCCCCGCGCACGCCCCCGGGGCGCCGCGAGCGGGCCGGAAGGCGTCCGGGTCGGGTCACTGATACCCTGGTATCCCGTGGACCGGTGGGATCAAACGCCCCGGACCAGCCGAATCGACGACCCCCCGAGTGCCGTGCACCGCACCGCCTCCCGTCGTTCGGCGAGTCGAGAGCATCCCGCCCACGTCACCTTCGACACGCGACCCACGGGAGCCCCCTCTTGGCACAGCCCCATTCCGGCAAGGCAGCGAACGGCCGCGCCGTGACGACCAAGCACCTCTTCGTCACCGGGGGTGTCGCCTCTTCGCTCGGCAAGGGCCTCACCGCCTCCAGCCTTGGCGCGCTCCTCAAGGCCCGCGGCCTGCGCGTCACCATGCAGAAGCTCGACCCGTACCTCAACGTGGACCCGGGCACCATGAACCCGTTCCAGCACGGTGAGGTCTTCGTCACGGACGACGGCGCCGAGACCGACCTGGACATCGGCCACTACGAGCGGTTCCTGGACACCAACCTGCACGGTTCGGCGAACGTCACCACCGGCCAGGTCTACTCCACCGTCATCGCCAAGGAGCGACGCGGCGAGTACCTGGGCGACACCGTCCAGGTCATCCCCCACATCACCAACGAGATCAAGTCCCGGATCCGCCGGATGGCGACCGAGGACGTCGACGTGGTGATCACCGAGGTCGGCGGGACCGTCGGCGACATCGAGTCGCTGCCGTTCCTGGAGGCCGTCCGCCAGGTCCGCCACGAGGTCGGCCGGGACAACGTGTTCTTCGTGCACGTCTCCCTGCTGCCGTACATCGGCCCCTCGGGCGAGCTGAAGACCAAGCCCACCCAGCACTCCGTCGCCGCGCTGCGCAACATCGGCATCCAGCCCGACGCGATCGTGCTGCGCGCCGACCGCGAGGTCCCGCAGGCCATCAAGCGCAAGATCTCGCTGATGTGCGACGTGGACGAGGAGGCCGTGGTGGCGGCGATCGACGCCAAGTCGATCTACGACATCCCCAAGGTCCTGCACGGCGAGGGCCTGGACGCCTACGTGGTGCGCCGGCTCGACCTGCCGTTCCGCGACGTGGACTGGACCACCTGGGACGACCTGCTGCGCCGTGTCCACGAGCCGCAGCACATCGTCAAGGTCGCCCTGGTCGGCAAGTACATCGACCTGCCCGACGCCTACCTGTCGGTGACCGAGGCGCTGCGCGCCGGCGGCTTCGCCAACAACGCCCGGGTCGAGATCAAGTGGGTGACCTCGGACGACTGCGAGACCCCCGAGGGCGCCCGGGCGCAGCTCGGCGACGTGGACGCGATCTGCATCCCCGGCGGCTTCGGCGACCGCGGCGTCAACGGCAAGGTCGGCGCCATCACCTTCGCCCGCGAGAACCGCGTCCCGCTGCTCGGCCTGTGCCTGGGTCTGCAGTGCGTGGTCATCGAGGCGGCCCGCAACCTGGCCGGCCTGCCCGAGGCCAACTCCACCGAGTTCGACGCCGCCGCCAAGCACCCGGTCGTCTCCACGATGGCCGAGCAGCTGGCCATCGTCGACGGCAAGGGCGACCTGGGCGGCACCATGCGCCTGGGCCTGTACCCGGCCAAGCTCGCCGAGGGCTCGATCGTCCGTGAGGTCTACGGCGGCGAGCAGTACGTCGAGGAGCGCCACCGCCACCGCTACGAGGTCAACAACGCCTACCGCGCGGACCTGGAGAAGACCGGCCTGCAGTTCTCCGGCCTCTCCCCGAAGGGCGACCTGGTCGAGTACGTCGAGTACCCGCGCGAGGTGCACCCGTACCTGGTGGCCACCCAGGCCCACCCGGAGCTGAAGTCCCGCCCGACCCGCCCGCACCCGCTGTTCGCGGGCCTGGTCAAGGCCGCCATCGAGATCAAGACCACCGCGGCCGAGTAAGTCGTCGGTCTTACACGGCCGGGCGCCCCCGTCTTTCCCGGGCGGCCGCCGTCCGGCGTTAGATTGTGTCGCACTGACGAAAAGGGGAGAGCGATGGACGAGCAGCGCGACCAGGGGATCGCCGACGTGGCCGAGGAGTGGGAGGTCCGGGAGAGCCGGACGCCGTTCCAGGGCAAGGTCACCGGCGTGCGCAGCGAAGAGGTCCGGATGCCCGACGGCAGCTGGGCCCGCCGCGACTACCAGACCCACCCCGGCTCGGTCTCCGTGCTCGCCCTGGACGCCAAGCAGCGGGTGCTGGTCCTGCGGCAGTACCGCCACCCCGTCCGCCAGCGCCTGTGGGAGCTGCCCGCCGGCCTGCTCGACGTGCCCGGCGAGAACCCGTGGCACGCCGCGCAGCGCGAGCTGTACGAGGAGGCGCACTGCAAGGCCGACACCTGGCGCATCCTCGCCGACTACTACACCTCCCCCGGCGGCACCGACGAGGCGCTGCGGATGTTCCTCGCCACCGACCTCGCGGAGGCCGAGGGCGAGCGCTACGCGGCGCAGGGCGAGGAGCAGGAGATCGAGGTCGCCTGGGTGCCGGTGTCCGACCTGATCCGGCTGATCCACGCCGGGCGGCTGCACAACCCGACCCTGATCACCGGCACGCTCGCCGTGCACGCCGCGCTCACCGGACCGGACGGGCTGGACGGGCTGCGCCCGGCGGACTCGCCCTGGCCGGCCCGGCCCTTCGAGGGGTGAGCGAACGGCCCGTACGCCTCCTGAGCACCCTGCTGTTGATCCGCGAGGGTGATTTACCGGTTCGTACGACCGGATGTCACCTCGGCTGAGCCGGACGGTCGAACTACGCTTCGCAGACAGGGCGCCCGTCCCGGGCCGCCTCCGCTGAGGCCGGATGACGTCGGGAGTGGCACGGGTGGCGAGGAAGACGGCGACGATGGACCCCGGCCCCGACGCGCCCGTCGGGGCCGTTCCGGGCCTCGACCGGCTGCCGGCCGGGCCCGCACTGTTCGTCGGGCGGCGCACCGAGCTGGCCGCGCTGCGGGCGGCCGCCGCGCGCCCGGCCACCGGCCGCAGCCCGGTGCTGGTGCTGGCCGGCCGCCCCGGCTCCGGCCGCACCACGCTGGCGGTCCGCTTCGCCCGCACCGCCGCTGCGGACCACCCCGACGGCGTGCTCTTCGCGCGCCTGTCCGCCCCCGACGGCGGCCGGGTGACGCCCGCCCGGGCCGCCCGGCTGCTGCTGGAGCAACTCGACCCCGAGGCCCCAGTGCCGCTGCCCGGCGCCACCGGGGACGGGCGGGACGAGCCCGCCTGCGTCGCGCTGCGCGAGGCGCTCGTGGGCCGCCGGGTGCTGCTGGTGCTGGACGACGTCCGGGACGCCGGGCAGCTGTGGCCGCTGCTCGCCGACGAACCCGGCTGCCTGGTGCTCGCCACCACCGCCGGGCCGCTCACCGGCATCGAGGACATCGACCCGGTGATCCTCGGCGGGCTCGACCGGCAGGCCTCCGGCGAACTGCTCGCCGACCTGGTCGGCGGCACCCGGATCTCCTGCGACCCGGTCGGCGGCGCCGACCTGGCCGAGGCCTGCGCGGCCCGGCCGGCCGCGCTTCGGCTGATGGCCGGGTGGCTGCGCGGCGACCCGAAGGCGGCCGTCACCGAGGCGGCGCGCGAGCTCACCCGGGTGGTGGGCGAGGAGTCGGCGCGGTCGGCGGCGCCGAAGGGGGAGGGGGAGAAGGCGGAGAAGCCCGTCCAGGGGCCGAAGACCGCCCAGGCGCCGACGCCCGGGAAGGCGGCGAAGCCGGTACCGGGGGCGGCGTCGGGGAAGGCCGCGAAGCCCGTTCAGGGGCTGAAGGCTGCCCAGGCGTCCACGCCCGGGAAGGCCGGGAAGGCCGCGACGCCCTCGCCACCGGGGGAGAAGCCGGCCGAGGGCCCGGCGCCGGAGCCCGCCGCCGCCGAGACGGCCGGGGAGCAAGCGGCCTGGGTGAAGCCCGGCCCGGAGCCGGCCGAGCCGGTGCCCGTCCCCGACAGCGACCCGCTGATCGGCGCGTTCACCCTGCTGTACGGCACCCTCCCGGCCGCCCAGGCGCGGATGCTGCGCACCCTCACCCTGGCCCCGGCGCAGACCGCCGACCCGCGCACCGCCTCCGCCCTGGTCGGCTGCCCGGCACCGGAGGCGGCTGTGACGCTCGCCGCACTGGCCGAACGGGAGCTGCTCGGCCAGGAGGCGCCGGCCGCCGACGGCAGCCCGCGCTACCGGGTGCCCGGCCGTCTCTACCCGAGGCTGGTCCGGCTGCGCGAGCAGGAGGACCGGCCCGCCGAGACCGAGCTCGCCCGGGCCCGGCTGCTGGAGCGGCTGGTCCGGCTCACCGAGTCGGCCCGCGCCCTGCTGGACCCGTCGGGCGGCCCCGGGCCGGACCCGCTGCCCGCCGCCCTGCGGCTGGGCTCGGCGGCGCACGCCCGGGAGTGGCTGCTCGGCGAGCGGGACCTGCTGCTCGGGGCGGTGGCCGACGCGATCGGCCAGGGCGACCTGGACGGTTCGGCGGGCCGGCTGGTCACCGCGCTGCTGCGGACCCTGCCGCTCACCGGCGCCGCCCCCGCCGACCTCTACCGGCTGCACGAACTGGTGCTGACCGTCGCCGAGCGGCACGGCCGACCCCGCCGGGCCTCGGCCGCGCTGCTCAACCTGGGCGACCTGCAGGCCGCCGCGGGCCGCTGGGAGCAGGCCGTCGCGCACTACCGGGCCGCCCTGGAGCACGCCCGCACGGCCGGGGACGAACCGCTCTGCGCCCGGGCCCTGGAGGGCGCCGCCGGCTGCCACCGCGCGCTCGGCGACGCGGTGCGCGCCGCCGACTGGTACGGGCGGGCGCTCGGCCTGCGGCAGTCGATGGGGGAGCCCGCCGCCGAGGCCCGGCTGCTCGCCCGGGTGGCCGAGGCGCACACCGCGCAGCGCCGTTTCGACGAGGCGGACCGCGAGTACCGGGCCGCGCTGGCGGTGCTGCGCAGGCTCGGCGACGAGCGCGGCCGGGAGGCCGTCGGGGCCGCCCTCGCGGACCTGCGGGAACGCGTCGACGCCGGGTGGTGAGGGGTATTTCGGAGGTATTGTCGAAGATGCCCGGTTAACACACCTTTGGTGGGAAGATCGCAAGGGAAGCCTACGAACCTGCCAATGTGTTCGGCAGATTTATTCACTTTGGAAGGCTGACACGCCGACTGGGCTTCATTACACTCGAACTCAGTCGCGCAGCGATCCCCGCCCCGGGCTGCCCCGGAGGCTTCCCCACGTGCGCGTCGCCCGCCGGTCTTCTCCGGTAGGGACCCCCATGGCAAGAGGACGTGTTTAGCCGTGAAGGTCGGCATCCCCCGCGAGGTCAAGAACCACGAGTACCGCGTGGCCATCACGCCCGCCGGCGTGCATGAGCTGGTCCGCAACGGACACTCGGTCTACATCGAGGACAACGCCGGTGTCGGCTCCTCGATCCCCAACGAGGAGTACGTGGCCGCCGGCGCCACCATCCTCCCCACCGCCGACGAGGTGTGGGCCACGGCCGACCTGCTGCTGAAGGTCAAGGAGCCCATCGCCTCCGAGTACCACCGGCTGCGCAAGGGCCAGACCCTCTTCACGTACCTGCACCTGGCGGCCGACCGCGCCGGCACCGACGCGCTGATCGCCTCGGGCACCACCGCCATCGCGTACGAGACCGTGCAGCTCGGCAACGGCGCGCTGCCGCTGCTCGCCCCGATGTCCGAGGTCGCGGGCCGTCTCGCCCCGCAGGTCGGCTCGTACCACCTGATGCGCCCGGCCGGCGGCCGCGGCGTGCTGCCCGGCGGCGTGCCCGGCACCCACCCGGCCAAGGCCGTCGTCATCGGCGGTGGCGTCTCCGGCTGGCACGCGGCCACCATCGCCATCGGCATGGGCTACGACGTGACCCTGCTCGACCGCGACATCAACAAGCTGCGCGAGGCCGACCGCATCTTCGGCACGAAGATCAAGGCCATCGTCTCCAACACCTTCGAGCTGGAGAAGGCCGTCATCGAGGCCGACCTGGTCATCGGCGCGGTGCTGATCCCGGGCGCCAAGGCCCCGAAGCTCGTCACCAACGAGCTGGTCTCCCGCATGAAGCCGGGCTCCGTGCTCGTCGACATCGCCATCGACCAGGGCGGCTGCTTCGAGGACTCGCACGCCACCACGCACGCCGAGCCGACCTTCCAGGTCCACAACTCGGTCTTCTACTGCGTGGCCAACATGCCGGGCGCCGTCCCGAACACCTCCACCTACGCGCTGACCAACGCGACGATGCCGTACGTCGTCGAGCTGGCCAACCGCGGTTGGAAGGAGGCGCTGCGCCGTGACCCGGCGCTCGCCAAGGGCCTGAACGTGCACGAGGGCCAGATCACCTTCCCGGCCGTGGCCGAGGCCTTCGGCCTGGAGTCGGTCTCGCTGGAGAGCGTGCTCGCCTGATCCGGTGATCCAGTGATCTGCTGATCCGGCGATCCGCTGATCTGGCGATCCAGTGATCCGGTAGGCCGCCCGGCGGTCGTTCGCCCCCGACCCGATCCCCTCGGGCCGGGGGCTTCGCCGTGCCCGTGAACGGGTGGTTGAGCGGGCGGGTCGCTCTGTCGTCAATTTCTGTCGGTCGTGTCACCCCACCGCAGAAACGTTAGGGTCAACGGCCTACTCATCCCTTGACATCGGCCCGCCCGATAGTCGACACATCCGGCCCACTACCGTGGATTGTGTTGCTGCGAACGCCTTGAACGGCCTAGAGTCGCAAACCGTCGGCATGCTGCCACGCTGACGAATCGACATAGAGTCCTGGATGCCCAAGGAGGTAAGACGACTTGTGAATGAGTCGACATTTGCTCCCGGGGGTGGTCAGCCAGGACTGGCGGAGCGCACCGCCGGCCAGCCGAGTGAGGAGCCCGGGGCCCGGCAGCCCTCCGTGGGCTCGGCCGAGGTCGGCTCGGTCGCACTCCGTACCTTCGAAGCACGCCAGAACACAGCGCAGGTGACCACGGTGACCGATCACGACGCCGACTTGGCGGCCTACGGCCTGGCCTACGGCGAGTTCGCCTACGGCGCCTACGACGACCCGGACGCCGAGTACGAGCCGGACCCGGAGTACGCCGCCACGCTGGCCCCCGACGCCGCGCGCCAGCGCCGCGAGCGGGTCGGCCCGACCGGCCGCCCGCTGCCGTACTTCCCGATCCCCGCCCCGGTCGCCGAGCACGGCCCCGCGCAGATCATCGCCATGTGCAACCAGAAGGGCGGCGTCGGCAAGACCACGTCGACCATCAACCTGGGCGCCGCGCTGGCCGAGTACGGCCGCCGGGTGCTGCTCGTCGACTTCGACCCGCAGGGCGCGCTCTCGGTCGGCCTCGGCGTCAACCCGATGGAGCTCGACGTCACCGTCTACAACCTGCTCATGGAGCGGGGCCTGACGGCCGATGAAGTGCTGCTCAAGACGGCCGTGCCGGGCATGGACCTGCTGCCGTCCAACATCGACCTCTCCGCCGCCGAGGTGCAGCTGGTCAGCGAGGTGGCCCGGGAGTCCGCGCTGGCCCGCGCGCTGAAGCCGCTGCTGCCCGACTACGACTTCGTCATCATCGACTGCCAGCCCTCGCTGGGCCTGCTGACGGTCAATGCGCTGACCGCCGCTCACAGCGTCATCGTCCCGCTGGAGTGCGAGTTCTTCGCGCTGCGCGGCGTCGCACTGCTGACCGAGACCATCGAGAAGGTGTGCGAGCGGCTCAACCCCGAGCTGCGCCTGGACGGCATCCTCGCGACCATGTACGACTCGCGCACCGTGCACAGCCGCGAGGTGCTGGCGCGCGTCGTCGAGGCGTTCGGCGAGCACGTCTTCCACACCGTCATCGGGCGGACCGTGCGCTTCCCGGAGACCACCGTCGCCGGCGAGCCCATCACCACGTACGCGACCAACTCGGTCGGTGCCGCCGCCTACCGCCAGCTCGCCAGGGAGGTGCTCGACCGGTGCCGCCCCGCCGAGTGAGTCTCCCGGGGGCCGACGAGCTGTTCCGGACCACCGGCGGGATGGCGCTGTCGCCCTCCCTCGCGCCGCGTCCGGCCGCCGAGGCAGCCAGAGCGGAGACCGCGCGGACCGTCCACGGCACGGACGGCGCCGAAGGCGCCGAGGGCGCCCAGGACACCCAGCGCACCGGCGAGGCCGGGCGGCAGCCGTCCCAGGACCAGCAGCCGGCCGCCGGCGCACCGGCGGGCGCCCAGCCGCCCGCCCAGCGCTCCGCCTCGTCAGCCGGGCCCCAGGGCGCCGTGCCGGCCGGCCGCCAGCACCCCGGCGCCGCCGAGGAGCAGGCCGGCGGCACCGGGCGCGCCCGGCCGCGCGGCCGCGCGCCGCGCCGCCCCAGCGGGCGCGAGCGGCACGACGAGAAGATCACCGTGTACGTGTCCGCCGAGGAGCTCATGGACCTGGAGCACGCCCGGCTGGTGCTGCGCGGTGAGCACGGCCTGGCCGTGGACCGCGGGCGGATCGTCCGGGAGGCCATCGCGGTCGTCCTGGCGGACCTGGAGCAGCGCGGTGAGGCCTCCATCCTGGTCCGGCGGTTGCGCGGCCGCTAGGCCCCTTCCCGGGCGTCGGCAGTGCCTCTGGTGCTGCCGGTGCGGTGCCTCCGGTGCGGCGGTCCCGGTGTGGCATCCCCGGCGTGGCATCCCTGGTGTGGCGTGTCGGCGTCCTGCGGTGTCGACGGCGTGTCGACGGCCCCGGGGGCGGGGCGGGCGGCCGGGCCGGGTGAAGATGGATCGTCATGCCGAGCACCGCCGAACCACCCACCACCGCCGTGAACGCGACCGAGGAACAGCCGCGGGGCGGTTTCCGGGTGCGGCTGGACAACTTCGAAGGCCCCTTCGACCTGCTGCTCAGCCTGATCGCGAAGCACAAGCTCGACGTCACCGAAGTGGCGCTGGCCACCGTCACCGACGAGTTCATGGCACACATCCGGGCGATGGGCCCGGACTGGGACCTGGACGCGGCGACCGAGTTCCTGGTCGTCGCCGCGACCCTGCTCGACCTCAAGGCCGCCCGGCTGCTGCCCGCCGCCGAGGTCGAGGACGAGGAGGACCTGGCGCTGCTGGAGGCCCGCGACCTGCTGTTCGCCCGGTTGCTGCAGTACCGGGCGTACAAGCGGGCGGCGGCTCTCTTCGGCGAGCGCTGGGCCGCCGAGCTGGCCCGACGCCCGCGCACCGTCGGGCTGGAGCCCCGGCATGCCGGGCTGCTGCCCGAGGTGGTCATCACCATCGGCCCGGAGCGGCTCGCGGAGCTGGCGGCCAGGGCCATGGAACCCAAGCCGAAGCCCGTCGTGTACGTCGACCACATCCACAGCCCGCCGGTCAGCGTGCGCGAGCAGGCCGGGCTGGTGGTCGGGCTGCTCACCGAGCTCGGCGAGGCGTCGTTCCAGCGGCTGGTCGCGGACGCGCCGGACGAGCTGGTGGTCGTCGCCCGTTTCCTGGCGCTGCTGGAGCTGTACCGGGAGCGGGTGCTGGCCTTCGAGCAGCCGGAGGCGCTGGGTGAACTGCTGGTGCGCTGGGTGGCGGAGGCGGACCGGGGCGCGGTCGAGGTGACGGACGAGTTCGACCGGCCGGTGGGCGAGCGGGAGCGGGAGGAGAGCCGATGAGTGGTGGGAACGGGAGCCCGAGTGGGAGCGGGAGCCTGAGTGGGAGCGGCGGGGGCGGCGGGCGGCCGGTGCGGCGCCCGCTCGGGCTGCCGGGGCGGCCGCGGGCCGGGGAGTGGCTGGAGCCGGCCTTCGAGCTGCTGCCGGAGCCGGTGGTGGGGCCGGTGGTGGGGCCGGTGGTGGGGCCGGTGGTGGGGCCGGTGAAGCCGGTGGCGGCGTCCGTGGGTGTCTCGTCGGAGGGCGAGGCCCGGGTCGTCCACCAGAAGTCGGCCCCGTCGACTTCCGGCGTCGCTGATCTGGTCGGCGTCGCCGATCCGGCCGAGGGTGCTGATCGGGCCGAGGGTGCTGATTCGGCCGAGGGCGAGGAGGTGGCCGGGGCCGGACTGAAGGCCGAGCTGGAGGCGATCCTGATGGTCGTCGACGAGCCGGCCGGGGAGGAGCGGCTGGCCGGCGTGCTGGAGCGGCCCCGGGCGCAGGTGGCCGCGACGCTGCGCGAACTGGCCGCCGAATACACCGCCCAGGGCCGCGGATTCGACCTGCGGCTGATCGCCGGCGGGTGGCGGTTCTACAGCCGGGACACCTGCGCTCCGGCCGTCGACCGCTTCCTGCTGGACGGCCAGCAGACCCGGCTCACGCAGGCCGCACTGGAGACCCTGGCGGTCGTCTCCTACCGGCAGCCGGTGTCCAGATCGAGGGTTTCCGCCGTCCGCGGTGTGAACTGTGACGGCGTGATGCGTACCCTGGTACAGCGAGGACTGGTGGAAGAGGCCGGATCCGAGCCCGAAACAGGTGCGATCCTGTATCGGACGACGAACTACTTCCTGGAACGGATGGGGCTCCGCGGCCTGGACGAGCTGCCGGAGCTTGCTCCCTTCCTGCCCGAGGTCGACGACGTGGAAGCGGAGTCCCTGGAGGGCACGATGATCGCGGAGGCGGTCGCCGCCGCTGCCGTGAAGGCCGTGGACGGCAGTGGCGAGGCCGGTCGGGCTGCGCCTGATCGGTAGGGGGCGGTGAGGTCGGCCGAAACGACCGCACATCCCAGACGGTAACGACGTACGGACACTTTGATGCGTAGCAGTGGCAACGGCAGGAACGGCAGCGGCGGCGGCAGTGGTCGCAGCGGACAGGGCGGGGGCCGGGGCGGCGGCTCCTACGGCGGCAGCGGCAGCGGTCGCAGCGGATCGGGCTCCGGCTCGGGCTCCGGCTCGCGCGGGGGTTCGTACGGCGGCGGGTCCGGTTCGGGTTCGCGGAGCGGCTCGTACGGCGGCGGGTCCGGCTCGGGCTCCGGCTCGCGCGGCGGCTCCGGCTCGGGCTCCGGCTCGTACGGGCGTGACAGCCGCCGGGACGACCGGCGTGACGACAACCGGTACCCGGACCGCCCGCTGCGGCCCGAGGAGCGGCGCTACGACCGCCCCGAGTACGGCGGCGGCCCCAACGCCACCCCCGCCCGCGGCGGCTTCTCCGGGCGTCGCCCCAGCCCGGCCCCGCGCCCGCGCCGTGAGGGCCAGGGCGCCCCGGGCGACCCGCGCCGCCAGCCGCAGCGCTCGCGCGAGCTGCAGGCCAAGATCGAGGACGCCGTCCTCGCCCGGCACGACAAGCCGGCCGTCAAGCTGCCCAAGACCTTCGGCGAGCCCGAGGGCGAGCGCCTGCAGAAGGTGCTGGCCCGGGCGGGCATCGGCAGCCGCCGCGCCTGCGAGGAGCTGATCGAGCAGGGCCGGGTCCAGGTCAACGGCAAGCTCGTCACCGAGCAGGGCAAGCGGGTCGACCCGCAGAACGACGAGATCAAGGTGGACGGCCTGACCGTCGCCACCCAGTCGTACCTGTTCTTCGCGCTCAACAAGCCGGCCGGCGTGGTCTCCACCATGGAGGACCCGGACGGGCGCCAGTGCCTCGGCGACTACGTGACCAACCGGGAGACCCGGCTGTTCCACGTCGGCCGTCTGGACACCGAGACCGAGGGCATCATCCTGCTCACCAACCACGGCGAGCTGGCCCACCGTCTCACCCACCCCCGGTACGGCGTGACCAAGACCTACCTGGCCGCCATCCAGGGCCCGATCCCGCGCGACCTGGGCAAGCAGCTGGCGCAGGGCATCGAGCTGGAGGACGGCTTCGCGCGCGCCGACAGCTTCAAGGTGATCTCCAACGTCGGCAAGAACTACCTGGTCGAGGTGACCCTGCACGAGGGTCGCAAGCACATCGTCCGCCGGATGCTGTCCGAGGCCGGCTTCCCGGTCGAGAAGCTGGTGCGCACGCACTTCGGCCCGATCGCGCTGGGCGACCAGAAGTCGGGCTGGCTGCGCCGTCTGACCAACCCCGAGGTCGGTCAGCTGATGCGCGAGGTCGGTCTGTAGACCGGTCGGTATATTCCGTTCGGGCTATATAGACCGGTCGGTATATTCCCGCTGGAGTCTGTAGACCGGTCGGTATATTCGGGCTTCTGTCGAGGGCCTCCCCGTCGAAAGGCGGGGAGGCCCTCGGTCGTCCGGCGGGGGTGGGCGGGGTGCGAGGCGGGCCGCAACCCCTGGTCACGGCCTTGTCAGTGCCATGATCTGTGGCAGAGGATTGCCACCGGACCACCACCCGCCCAGTGGCGGGACTGCGCCAAGGCCGGCGCCGGTGGGGGGCGAACGGGGGAGACGGCGTCGTGTCGGATGCACCACTCAGCGCACTGGGACTGGCCGAGCCGGACGGACAGGTCTACGCGGCGCTGGTGGCCAATCCGCAGTCCACCGCGGAGGAACTGGCCGAGGGCTGCGGCCTGACGCTCCAGCAGAGCGTGCGCGCCCTGGACCGCCTGGCGCAGCAGGGCATGGCGACCCGGGCGCCGGTGGACCGGCAGCGCTACCTGCCGGTCGCCCCCGATGTCGCGATCGGCACCCTGATCGGCCACCGAGAGTCCGAACTGCGGCACGCCCGGGCCGAGATGCACCGCCTGATGGACGCCTTCCGGGAGGCTTCGCGGTACACCGATCCGGCGCACTCGGTGGAGGTACTGACCGGTGGCGAGGCGATCGCGCAGCGGCTGGAGCACATCACCGAGACCAGCCAGTACCAGGTCCGTGGCTTCGACCGCCCGCCGTACATCCAGGATCCGGTGACCCCGATCCCGTTGCAGCGGCGGCGGTTGCGGGAGGGGCTGCGGCTGCGGACCGTCTACGACCGGGACGCGGTGGCCTGGCCGGGCCGGCTGGAGCGGAACATCCTGGCCGGGGTCGCGGACGGCGAGGAGGCCCGGGTCCGGCCGTCGCTGCCGATGAAGATGATCATTTCGGACGACCGGATGGCGATCATCCCGATCAGCGTGGGCGACAGCGTCCTCGACGCCGCGTACGTCATCCACCCCTCCGCGCTGCTCCAGGCGCTGGACACGCTGTTCGAGGCGGAGTGGGAGCGCGCCGTCCAGTTGCAGGCCGCGATCGGCACCGGGGACGCGACGCTGGAGCCGGAGGCCGACCACCGCAAGCTGCTGGGCCTGCTGGCGGCCGGCCTCACCGACGAGTCGATCGCCCGGTCGCTGGGCTGGAGCGCCCGCACCACGCAGCGCCGGTTGCAGAGCCTGATGCGCTCGCTGGGCGCCACCACCCGCTTCCAGGCCGGTATGGCGGCCCGGGAGCGGGGCTGGTTGTGAGCTGGCCGACCGGCTGGTTGTGACCGGGGCTGGTTGTGCACCGGGCCGGGTGGGCCGTCGGGGTCGGCCGTCGGGGGTGGGCCGTCGGGGGTTGGGCGTCAGCTCCAGGGGGTGAGGGCGGCCCAGCGGCCGTCCGGGCCGCGTTCGACCTTCAGCAGGCCCTTGACGGCGGAGCGGTTGAGCCGTCCGTAGACGTGCGGGAACAGCAGGCCGGGGGTGGCCCCGGGCGGCGGTGCGCCGTGCGGGGCCTCCCACTTGACCATCGGTTCCACCTGTGACTCCTCGATCAGCAGCGCCATCAGTGGGTCGGGAGTGTCGGCGAAGAAGGCGTTGGCCACCGCGAGCGCCGTCTGTTCGTCCGCCGAGCAGTGGATGAACCCGTCGGTGAGCAGCGACGCGGTGGTGTACGGCCGACCGGGGTCGGACAGCCAGTCGTCCAGGGGTGCGAGGTGGAGGATCATGTTCCTGTTCTACCCGGTTTGGTCCTGAGCGGTCGTCACGAGCGGACCGGTGTTCGGACGGCGGCGGAGGCCGGGCTCCTCAGAGCCCGGCGACCTTGGCGGTGGCGGAGACCTCGTAGACGAGCGTGACCGTCCGACGGGCGCCGGGCCCGAGCGGGACGTCCCAGCGGAGGATGCCCTCGGCGTCGAAGGCGTCCGGCGACGGGGAGCACTCCTCCTTGCGCAGCCGCACCTCCACCGCCGACACCTCGGAGACCGGCACCCGCTCGCGGACCGCGACGACCTGCTCGTCCCGCTCCTCCGGGCCGGAGAAGCGGGAGAGGTGCAGCCGCACCGTCCGGGTGGTCGTCTGGCGGCCGGTGAGCCCGGCGGTGGCCTGGCGCTCCTCGGCCTCGCGGACCACCCGGTAGCCGTCCGAGCTGCCGAACGCCAGCTCGGCGTCGGCCCCGGCGGCGGTGAAGCCCAGCTCGCCCCGACCGGTGAAGCCGCTGCCGCGGACCAGTTCGACCGGACCCGCCAGCAGCGGGTGCCCGGCCGCGTTGCGGAACCGGACCACCTGGGTCACCAGCGGGGACAGCTCCGGCGCGCACGCGTACTCGCTGCTCGCCTGCCCGGTGAAGGTGCCGAGCGGCACCCGGTGCGCCCGGCCGTCGGAGGGCACGGTGGCCGGGGCGGGCGCGGGCAGCACCCGGACCTCCCCGCCGTCGTCCACCCCCGGCACCCCGGCGGCCGGGCCGAGCGCGCTGATCGCCTCCTCGCGCAGCTCCACCTCGACCGTGCGGCGCTCCTCCGTGGTGCGCTCGCGCAGCATCAGGACGTCCTCGGCGACGGCGGGCGGGTCGGTGGCGAGGGCCGAGCGGGCGGTGGAGAAGGTGAGCCGGACGCCGGTCCAGTCCTCGCCGGTGCGCTGCCAGACCACCGCCTCCGACTCCAGTCGCAGGCTCCCGTCGTCCAGGGTGGCCCGGTACGAGGGGCGCCAGAGGGCGCACGGCACCAGGTGGGTGACGGCCAGCCCGCTCGGGCCGGGCTGCGCCGCCTCGACGGTGAGCTCCAGGTGGGCGACCAGTTCGGCCGGTTCCTCCTCGGCCTGGTCGAGGGCGATCAGGGCCTGCGAGCGCTCCTGGTCCAGGCGGCGCAGCCGGGAGTGGGTGGTCCGCAGCTCCTCGCCGTGGCGCTCGCGTTCGGCGTCCACCCGGTCCAGTTCGCGGGCCCAGCGGGTGCGTTCGAGCTCGCCGATCCCGGCGCCCTCGCCGATCTCGCGCAGCAGGTCGGCGGAGAGCTGGGCGAGCAGCGCCAGCCGGGCCTCCAGGCGGGCGCGGGTCTGATCGGCGAGGCGGCTCGCGGTCTCCAGCTCGTGCAGCCGGTGGCGCAGCCGGGAGTCCTCCGGGCCGGGCGGCAGCGGGGCGCGGGGGATCCAGTCGCGGACGATCCGGGCGTCCAGCACGCGGGTGCCGGGGGCGGTGGTCTCGACGCGCAGGGTGCGGTCGACGGCGAGCGCGGTGAGCGGGCCCAGGCGCAGCCGCTGGACGCCCGCGGCGAGGTCGACGCTGGCGGTGCGTTCGACCTGGCTGCGGTCCTCCAGGCAGGTGACGGCGGTGACGGGGAGGGGGATGGTCGTTCCGGTCATCGTTCAGTTCCTCCGGTTTCCACCGACGATGGCCTTTCCGGCCGGGATCTTGATCTGGTAGCCGCCGTCCAGGTCGGTGCGGCCGCCGGGCGGCAGCTCGACCCGCCAGAGCCGGGTGCTGGGCGGGCAGTCCGGCGTGGAGACCGCCGGGGCCTGCCAGTCGGCCCGCTCCTCGATCCGGATCTCGGCGTCGGAGGTGACCGGCACGCGCTCGCGGACCTCCACGGTGACGGTGCGGCCGAGCCGGTTCGCCAGCTGGACGTGCACCCGGTGGTCGAGCACGGTGCTGCTGCTCAGCATGCCCGCGGTGGACTCGTGCAGCTCGGTGCGGCGCGCCACCTCGATGCTCTCGGTGACCCCGATGCCCAGGCTCCGCAGCCCGCCCGGGGCGAGGGTGGGCAGGGCGGCGGTGAGCAGGAACTCGTCGTCGACGGTGACCTCGACCGGGCCGGCCAGCACGGCGCGGTCGGTCCGGTTGGCGAGCACCAGGGTGGCGTACACCTTCTCCTCGACGGCGGGGACGGTGACGTACTCCGGGCGGACGGACACCGGGATCTCGTCGATCGTGACGGTGTGCCAGGTGCCGTCGGACGGGATGTCGGCGGGGGCGGCGGAGTCGAAGCGGTGGTCGAAGGAGCCTGCCGACTCGCGGGGCGGGACGGCGTGCCGGGGGAGCGCCAGGTGGCGTACCCGCTCGCCGCCGGTGCCGCCCGGGACCATCGCCGCCGGCCCGTAGTGGTCGGCCTGCTCGGCTTGCTCGGCCTGGGGGTGCAGGGTGCCGCGGTGGGTGGCGGGTGCGTCGGGGCCGGCCAGGACGAGGCCGGGGTAGTCGAGCAGGGAGGCGTCCGGGGCGAAGCCGATGCCGGGGGCCTCGGTGCCGCCGCCGCTTCGGCGGGAGCGGCGGGCGAGCGGGTGCAGGTCCGGCGGGGGTGCGCCGCCCGGCGCCACGGGGGCGGGCGGCGGCGCGGAGGCCTGGGGCATCGAGGCTTGGTACATCGAGGCTTGCGGCAGGGGGGCTTGGGGCATCGGGGCGGCGGCGGGCGCACCGCCGTATCCGGCGAAGCCGCCCGGGGCGGGCGGGGGCGCCGGGACGGGTTCGTCGATGTCCAGGGTGCCGCCGCGCCCGGCGGGGGCGGCCAGCCGGGCGGCGTCGGCCACGAGGCCGGCGTCGGCAGGCCGGGGACCGGCGGGCCGGGCGCCGCCGAGGCGGTTGAGCCGGGCGGTTGAGCCGTACGGGCCGGGCGCCGAGGCGGCGAGCGGGGCCTTGCGGCGCGGGGCCGAGCGGGCTCCGGCGCCGGCGTCGTCGTAGCCGGTGAAGAGGTCGGCCAGGCCGGCCGGGGGCTCGCGCCAGCCGGACGGCGGCGGGGCGGGCTGGCTGCGGCCGATCCGCAGCGAGCGGAGCCGGGGCAGGTCGGTGCGGCGGTCGAGGTCGGCGGTGGAGAGGGCGAGCCGGACGCCGGTCCAGTCCTCGCCGGTCTGCTGGGCGACGGAGGCGCGCAGGACGAGCCGGCCGGTGTCGGCGCCGTGGCGGTAGGAGAGGCGGTAGGCGGGCACCCAGCGGGCGGCGGGGACGCCGTACTCCAGCTCGATGTCGAGCCGGGCGGGGGGCTCCTCGGGGGCCGGGGCCGGGGCTGGGGCTGGGGCGACGGGCTCCCGGGCGGGTTCCGGGGCGGGCTGTGCGGTGAGTGCCGAGGCCGGTGCGGTGGTGAGGGTGAGCAGGACGGTGGCGGCGGTCCCGACCGGGTGGGCGGGGCCGGCGGTGGACGCGCGGTCCAGTCGGTCGGCGGCCAACTCGCGCTCGTGGTCAGCGAGTTCGACCTCCCGGGTGAGCTCTTCGGCGCGCCGCTGGAGCCGGGTCAGGCGCTCGTCGACGAAGTCGGCCAGCTCCAGCCAGGCGTCGGCGGGCGTCCGCCGCAGCGGCTCCTCGCGCCGCCGCTGCGGCGGTACGGCGCGTAGGGCGGAAGTCTCGGCGATCGCGGTCAGGACCAGTCGGCGGCGCTCGTTGAGTGCGCCCTGGCGCTCCATGGCCTCGTCCAACTCGCGGCGGAGCCGGGGGAGTTCGGTCGGCTCGTGGAACTCGGCGAGCAGCTCCAGCCGGGCCTCGGTGACCGCCGTCCCGCTCGGGCCGTCGAGCACCCGGGCGCGCAGCGAGCGGCCGTCCAGGGAGGAGGGCAGGCCGGTCAGCCGCAGCCGGCCGTCGGCCGGGAGCGGGACGCTGGCCCGGCGGCGGCACACCGCGCCCTCGGCGTAGACCACGACGGAGTCCAGGACCGACGGGTGGGCGGGGACGGCGGGGGGCTTCGGGGGCCCGGCCTCGCTGACGTGGCGGTCCTCGCCGTTCTGCTGATCGTCGCCGCTGTGCTGATCGTCCATGCGCAACCCCTTCGTTCGCGTGCCGTGTTCCGCGTGTCGCCCGCGCCGTGCCCGGGCGGCCAGTCTGCCCCGCTTCGGTGCGGGCGTCGCCGGATTTCGCGGGGTGCGGCGTGTGTGCCCGTTGGCGGGTCTGGTGGGTCTGGCGCGTTCGCGGTGCCTGTGGTGTTCGTGGTGCCTTGGTGCCTGCGGTGCCCGGCGTGCGTCCGCATGGTGTGGGACGGGGGCGGGGCCGCCGTGGTTGCCCAACGGGTGGGCGGTGGGGGCGTGGGTGGGGCGGATGCGAGAGGATGGGGCGCGGGTGCTCCCGGCCCGTGCCGGGGCGCCGACCGGACCGAGAACCGCGAAGTCCCGCGAGGCCGGGTGGCCCGGGAAGTCCCGCGAGGCCGGGCAACCCGGGAGACCCAGAACACGAAGCTCAGAACGCGAAGCCCAGAACGCGAAGCCCGAGAATTCGAGAAGGAGCGCGACCCGCCATGCGCACTGCCGTCGTCGTCGGTACCGGACTGATCGGCACCTCCGCCGCGCTCGCCCTGGCCGGCCGCGGGCTGACCGTCCATCTGGAGGACGCCGACCCGGACGCCGCCCGGACCGCCGCCTCCCTCGGCGCCGGCATCACCGAGCCGGCCGACGGCCCGGTCGACCTGGCGATCATCGCCGTGCCGCCCGCCCTCGTCGGCAAGGTGCTCGCCGACTGCCAGCGCCGCAACCTGGCCCGCTGGTACACCGACGTCGCCAGCGTCAAGGCCGGCCCGTGCATCGAGGTCGCCGCGCTCGGCTGCGACACCGTCCACTACATCGGCAGCCACCCGATGGCCGGCCGCGAGCGCTCCGGCCCGCTGGCCGCCCGCGCCGACCTGTTCGAGGGCCGCCCCTGGGTGCTCACCCCCACCGACGACACCGACACGGAGACGCTCAACGCCGCCCTGGAACTGGTCGCGCTCTGCGGTGCGATGCCGATCGTGATGGACGCGGCCGCGCACGACCGGGCCGTCGCCCTGGTCTCGCACGCCCCGCAGCTGGTGTCCTCGCTGGTCGCCGCCCGGCTGGAGCACGCCGACGAGACCGCCATAAGGCTCTCCGGGCAGGGCGTCCGGGACGTCACCAGGATCGCCGCCTCCAACCCCGGCATGTGGGTCGACATCCTCTCCGCCAACGCCGGCGCGGTCGCCGACATCCTGGAGGAGGTCGCCTCCGACCTCGGGGAGACCGTCACCGCGCTGCGCGCCCTGGACGCCCCCGAGGAGGGCGAGCGCCGGGCGGGCGCGGCCGGGATCGAGGCGGTCATGCGGCGCGGCAACACCGGCCAGGCCCGCATCCCCGGCAAGCACGGCGCGCCGCCCACCCGGTACGAGACGGTGGCCGTGGTGCTCGGTGACCAGCCCGGCGAGCTGGGCCGGCTGTTCGGCGAGGTCGGCGCGGCCGGGGTCAACATCGAGGACGTCGTCATCGAGCACTCGACCGGCCAGCAGGTGGGCTTCGTCCAGCTGTCGGTGGCGCCGGGGGCGGTCAAGCCGCTCACGGTGGCGCTGCGGGCGAGCGGGTGGAGCGTCCGGGACTGATCGGGCTGCGGGGGCCGGTCGGCTTCCGGGACTTCGGGTGAGGGGTTCGGCCGAGCGGTTCGGTTGAGGGCTTCGGGTGAGGGGTTCGGTTGAGGGGGGAGCAGGGGTGATCATCGAGTTGCCGCTGGGCGAGACCCGGCACGGGTCCTACGGCCGGCCGGTGGACCTGGGGAACGAGCGGTTCCTGCGGGCGGTGGTGGGTGGGGACTTCCGGATCCACCACCGCAGCGTCGAAGCGCTGGTCGAACTGCCCCGGCCGACGCCGCCGGACCCGGAGCCCGCCGAGCCGGAGCCGACCTGCAGCCTGCTGGTGCGGGCGGTCCACGCCGCGTTCGCGGAGCACCTGCCGCTCAGCCTGTCGCCGGACGTGCTCTGGTACGCGGTGATGCACGAGGTGGCCGTGCACGCGCGGATGTACGCGCCGAGGTACCGGGCGCTGTTCGGCGGCGCCGAGGGGCGCCGGGAAGCGATCGTGGTCCGCGACGACACCCTGGCGGCGCCCGGGCCGGACTGGTCGCGGTCGATCCGGCTGGTGCGGGAGCCGCTGGCGGCGGCGGTCGGGGCCGAGCTGGTGGAGCTGTTCCAGCCGGCGTTCTCGACGACCACGCCCGACGACGCCTCCTGCGCGCTGGTGGCGCTGATGGACGTGGTCAGCCCCTACTACGCCTTCCGCTGGGAGACCCGCTGCGGCATCCCGCGGATCCGGCTGGAGGGCACGGCCGAGGACTGGGCGCTGCTGGTGGCGCGGGTCGCCGGGCTGGCGGAGCGCTTCGACTGGCTGGCGCCGTGGTTCGCCGAACTGCGCCCGGTGCTCGACGAGATCGCGGCGACTGCGGCGGGCGGGGCGGTCGACGACGAGTTCTGGCGCTCGCTCTTCAAGTGGCGGTCGATGTCCGGCGGCCCACGGGTGACCGGCTGGCTCACCGCCTTCCTCGCGCACACCCAGACCCCCGACGGGCCACGGCTGCGCCAGTCCTTCGGCTGGCGGGAGGCGGACGCCAACCCGTACCACCGGGACTCCTTCGCGGTGAACGACTTCCCCTCGCACGTCTCCAAGGTGCCGTTCGTCTGGGACCTCCTCGGCCGCGAGATCCCGATGGCCTTCACCGCCGGCATCCTCGGCATCGAGTGGGACGGGGAGTACCTGCGGCCCCGGCTGGGCAACGCCGTCCTGCAGGTCCTGGGCCCCGACCAGGGCTGATACCGGGCCTGGAGCCGGGGCTGAAGCCCGGGGCTGATACCGGCGCCGGTACCGGGGCTGATCCCGGGGCCGAGGGGGGCTGGCAGGGGGCTGGTACTGGGCTGATCGGGTGGCGGAGTGGGTAGGGCGGCGGTCCATTAACCTTGAGGGAGACAATCCCCTGCCGTCTGCCTCCCCAGGCCCCGGCTTTCACGCCCAGAGAGAGGTTCGGCCCCGTGGACACTGCCGACCGAGCGCACGCCCCGGTCGTCGTCGCGATCGACGGACCCTCCGGTTCGGGCAAGTCGACCGTCTCGCGGGCGGTGGCGGCCCGGCTGGGCCTGAGCTTCCTGGACACCGGCGCCATGTACCGGGCGATGACCTGGTGGATGCTGGCCAACGACGTCGACGTGGCCGACCCGGAGGCGGTGGCCGTCGCGTGCGGCAAGCCGGTGATCGTGTCGGGCACGGACGCGGACGGTCCCACCATCACGGTGGACGGCCAGGACGTCTCCGGACCGATCCGCGGCCCCGAGGTGACGGCGCAGGTCAGCGCCGTTTCCGCGGTGCCGGCGGTGCGCTCCCGGCTGGTGGAGCTGCAGCGCGGCTGCGCCGAGGTCGCCGAGCGCGGCATCGTCGCCGAGGGCCGGGACATGGGGACGGTGGTGTTCCCGAACGCCACCGCCAAGGTGTTCCTGACCGCCTCCGAGCAGGCCCGGGCCGAGCGCCGGGCGGCCGAGCTGCGCGCCAAGGGCGTCGACGAGGCGACCATCACCGCGATGGCCGCCGACCTCGCCCGCCGGGACGCCGCCGACTCCTCCCGGAAGACGGCCCCGCTGGCCCAGGCCGCGGACGCCGTCCTGGTGGACACCAGCGAGCTCACCCTGGAGCAGGTGATCGACCGGATCGCCGCGCTGGTGGAGGAGCGGGCCGGGATGTCGTCGGTCTGAATGGACGGACAGGCCTGAAGGACGGACCGGTCTGAAGAACTGACCGGTCTGGACGGCCACAATGGTCTGAACGGCCGGAACGACCGAAATGGTCTGAACAACCGGAACGACCGGAATGGCCGGAACGGCCGAATGAGCTGCGGTGCCGCCGAGGTGCCGCGGAGACAACCATCGCGCTGCCCCGAGCGGGGCAGGTACGCACGGCGCGCCCCTGGGAAGGGCCGCGCCGGGAAACGGAACAGACGAACATGACCGCAGAGCACTCCGACACCGGCCACGGTGGACTGGACGCCGCCGACTACGCCGAGTTCATGGCCATCGCCGCCGAGGAAGGCTTCGACGTCGACGGCGTGGACGGCTTCGACGGCGCCGAGCACGTACCGCTGCCGGTGCTGGCCATCGTCGGCCGCCCGAACGTCGGCAAGTCGACCCTGGTGAACCGCATCATCGGCCGCCGCGAGGCCGTCGTCGAGGACAAGCCGGGCGTCACCCGCGACCGGGTCACCTACGAGGCCAGCTGGAACGGCCGCCGCTTCAAGGTCGTCGACACCGGCGGCTGGGAGATCGACGTCCTCGGCCTCGACGCGATGGTGGCCGCGCAGGCCGAGCTCGGCATCGAGCAGGCCGACGCGGTGCTGTTCGTGGTCGACGCCACCGTCGGCGCCACCGACACCGACGAAGCCCTGATCAAGCTCATCCGCCGGGCCGGCAAGCCGACCGTGCTGTGCGCCAACAAGGTCGACGGCCCCTCCACCGAGGCCGAGGCCGCCTACCTGTGGTCGCTGGGCCTGGGCGAGCCGCACCCCGTCTCCGCGTTGCACGGCCGCGGCTCGGGCGACCTGCTCGACGCCGTCATGGACGCGCTGCCCGAGGCCCCGCCGCAGACCTTCGGCGACGCCGCCCCCGGCGGCCCGCGTCGCATCGCGCTGATCGGCCGCCCGAACGTCGGCAAGTCCAGCCTGCTGAACAAGGTCGCCGGCGAGGAGCGGGTGGTCGTCAACGAGCTGGCCGGCACCACCCGCGACCCGGTCGACGAGATGATCGAACTCGCCGGCAAGACCTGGAAGTTCGTCGACACCGCCGGCATCCGCCGCCGGGTCCACCTGACCGCCGGCGCCGACTTCTACGCCTCGCTGCGCACCTCCTCCGCGCTGGAGAAGGCCGAGGTCGCGGTCGTCCTGGTCGACGCCAGCGAGACCCTCGCCGAGCAGGACACCCGGATCATCTCGATGGCCGTCGAGGCCGGGCGCGCCGTCGTCATCGCCTACAACAAGTGGGACCAGATGGACGAGGAGCGCCGCTTCTACCTGGAGCGCGAGATCGAGCGCGACCTCGTCCAGGTGCAGTGGGCCCCCCGGGTCAACGTCTCGGCCAAGACCGGCCGGCACATGGAGAGGCTCGTCCCGGCGATCGAGACCGCGCTGGAGGGCTGGGAGACCCGCATCCCGACCGCGCGGCTGAACGCCTTCCTCGGCGAGCTGGTGGCCGCCCACCCGCACCCGATCCGCGGTGGCAAGCAGCCGCGCGTCCTGTTCGGCACCCAGGCGGGCATCCGTCCGCCGCGGTTCGTGCTGTTCGCCTCGGGCTTCCTGGAGGCCGGTTACCGGCGCTTCATCGAGCGCCGGCTGCGTGAGGAGTTCGGCTTCGTCGGGACGCCGATCTCGATCTCGGTGCGGGTCCGGGAGAAGCGCAAGCGGAAGTAGGACGTCGTGATCCACCGGCAGTAGTCGGTGGGTGCCGGCAGTAGGTGTGGGCGAGGGCCCCGTCACGGTGGTGGCGGGGCCCTCGTCGTGTGTGCGGGGTCGTGCGGGTCGTGTGAGTGGTGCGCAGGCGGGCGGTTCAGTGGTGGTCGCCGTTGCGGCCCGGGGGGAGGGAGAGCATCTGGCGGTGGCGTCCGCCGGTGGGCGCGGCGGTGGCGACGCCGGTGGCGGTGCCCATCGCCGGGGCGGGGGCCGGGGGCGGCGCGGGCATCGAGTGCGGGATCGGGCCGAGGTAGCCGGCGGCCACCCAGCCCTGGCCGTTGGTGAACTGGGGCGGCGGGGGCGGGGTGTGCTGAGGGGCGGTGGCCGCCGGGGCGGCCTGGCCGAAGCCGTCGCTGGTCGGGGCGGCGGGCTCGGAGTGGGGGTGCGGCTGAGGCTGAGGGGCGCTGTGGCCGGTGTGGCCCATCGCGCTGTGGTGGGTGTGGCCGGTGGTGCTGTGGTGGGTTTGGCTGGTGGCGCCGTGGCCGGAGTGGCCGGTGGCGTGCCCTGCGGAGTGGCCGTGCTGCTGGCTCGGCATGAACTGCGGCAGGCCGGGCGGCTGCCCCCCGTAGCTGTGGAAGGCCTGGTGCTGGGGCGGGTACGGGCGCGGTTCGCCGAGCACCGGGTAGCCGTCGCGGACCGCGAAGCCGGTGAACTTCAGGTCCTCCTCGCCCGAGCGGTCGCCCGGGAGCGCGCGGAACAGCCGCCGGTACTCGGAGTACAGCTCGTCGTAGATCGGCGTCGTCGAGTGCGGGTGCTCCGCGTCGTACGACGGGCGCATGCCGGGGATCGAGCGGGGGGCGGTGGTGGACCGGCCGGGGGACGCGGAGACGTCGTAGCTGTACACACAGGGGCCAACGAGTGAGGGGTCACGGGGATGCGGGGTGCCGGGGACCGGCCGGAAGGCGGCTTGTGCTGAGGGAGAGGCCGCCTTCCGGCGGGTGCTCCGGCGGGTGCTCCGGCGGGTGCTCCGGCGGGTGCGGAGCCCGGGCGTGGAGCCCGGGTGTCGACGGGTCGGGGCGCGGTTGGGGCTGGGTGCTGAGGGGGCGGGGGCGGGCGCGCGCCTGGGTCGGGCGCGCGGCTGGGGCTGGGTGCCGACAGGGCGGGTGTCGGCGGGCCCGGGTGCCGAGGGGCTCAGGTGCCGGCGAGGGGGAGGGAGGCGGCGACCACCTGACCCAGTGCCACCGCCCGCTCCAGCGCCTGGCGGAGCAGGTCCTCGCGCGGCTGGCGGCCCACCATCCCGGCCGGGACGGCGTACATGGTGACCTCGGAGAGCTGACTCGCGGCCATCCGCCAGGCATCGGTGACCTGGAGCGGCTGGTGCGCCTGCCACCAGCCGGTGCTGCCGCCGGCGGCAGCGGGCTGCAGGATCGCGTGCAGCTTGCCCATCGCCACCAGGACCGACCAGCCGCCCAGTTGGTCCGGGGTCTCGTCGAGGTCGGTGATGGCCTGGAAGCCGGCGTCCTGGAGCAGGTCGAGGAACTCGTCCTCGCCCGAGGTGCTGCCGGGGCGCCCGACCGGGCCGGTCGGCTCGACGACCAGCGAGGCGTGCCCGACCTTGCCGTGCAGCACCAGCCCGCAGGTGATGCCGAGGATGGCGGCCTGGCCCGGCGCGCTGGGCTGGGCGGTGGGGGCGGTCGCCGGGGCCGGCGCGGGAATGGGCACCAGCGGGTGCGCGGGCGCGGCCGGGGCGCCGGTCTGGGCCTGGCTGATGCTGCGGACGGCGCCGACCAACTGCTCCTCGGCCACCGGCACCACCTGGGACGGGATGCAGCGGGCGTGGGCGAAGGCGAGTACGGCGGTCTCCTCGCCGACGAACAGGACGGTGCTGGTGGGCTCCGCGTGGGTGTCGCCGGAGGTGCGGCAGGAGGTGCATTCGTAGCTGTCGGGTGCGCGGTCGCCGCCGAGGAGGCGGTCCGCCTCGTCGTCGCCGATCTCGGACCGGACCTCGTCGCTGACGTCGAGCATGCGCGGCACGGGTTCTCCTCTGGTGGGTGCGGTTGGCGGTCGGGGCGGATACGGGGAGGTCGCCATGACCAACGGGCCCTTGTGTCAGGCGTCACGGGTGGTCGACGAGGCTGACGGGAATTGCCTCTGATCCGACCGCGCCGCGTGTTCTCGTGGTCGCAATGTGTCGATGTCGGTGGCAGGCCTGCCGGAATGAAACCGTGAGGTGAGTCACGCCACCGTGATGTTTGATCTACGAATCGACGGCTAAAACGGGCATTTCGGGCAGGATTGTGCGGGTACTACCGCCGGTAACCCTTGGCTGAGCTGGGCAGACCGGTGGAGTTTTGGTTTCCCCGCCGACCGGCTCGTAGCTTCATTGGCGGCGCAACGAGCGCCACCCGGGTTCACCCCCGACGCACCGCCCTTCCGGCTCCCCGCCGGATGCGGCAGGTGCCCGCCGACGCGATCGCTCGAAAAGGTCGCCGGTGAGCGGCTGGGTGGCCGGGGCGGCAAGCGGCACGTCCGACACGTGCACGGTCGCCCGACGGACGCGGCAAGTGAACGCGGCCCTCTCCAGGGCCTGGTTCCGCATGCCCGCCCGGGGCTTTCGAGAGGAACCCCATGACCTTCCGTCACGAGACCGCCGCTGCCACCACCTCCACGGCCACCAAGCGCAACCGCGTCCGGATGGCTGTCGTGGCGGGCGCCGCTGTCGCGGCCCTGCCGGTGGCCGGCCTCGTCACGGCCACCTCGGCCTCCGCCGCCTCCGTCTCCACCTGGGACTCCGTCGCCCAGTGCGAGAGCGGCGGCAACTGGGCCATCAACACCGGCAACGGTTTCTACGGCGGACTGCAGTTCACCTCCAGCACCTGGGCCGCCTTCGGCGGCACCGCCTACGCCTCGCAGGCCAACCAGGCCACCAAGGCGCAGCAGATCGCCGTCGCCGAGAAGGTCCTCGCCTCGCAGGGCCCGGGCGCCTGGCCCGTGTGCTCCGTCAAGGCCGGCCTGACCAAGGGCGGCACCCCGGCCGCCGTCGACACCTCGGCCGGTTCGACCGCCGGCTCGACTGCCGGTTCGACCGCCGCCAAGCCGGCTGCCCCGGCCGCCAAGCCGGCGCAGACCCAGGCTCCGAAGGCCGCCGCTGCGCCGAAGGCCGATGTCGCGCCGAAGGCCGCTGCTCCGAAGGCCGCCGCTGCGCCGAAGGCTGACGTCGCGCCGAAGGCCGCGCCGAAGAACGACGCCGCCAAGGGCGCCAAGGGCTGGACCGGCTCGAACGACGCCAAGCCGGCCAAGGGCGACAGCTACACCGTCAAGTCCGGTGACACCCTGAGCTCGATCGCCGCCGCGCAGGGCCTGGACTGGCACGACCTGTACAAGAACAACGCCAAGGTCATCGGTGGCAACCCCGACCTGATCCTCCCGGGCCAGACCCTGAGCGTCTGAGCACCTGAGCACCTGGGCCTCTGAGCAACTGAGTGTCTGAGCGTTTGACACCGGCTCTCCGGGGTCTGCCGCCTGATGTCGGCTGTCCGACGTCCCCGGCCTGAGGTCGGTTCAGCGGGCCTCCCGGCCCCGGCGGTGTGCTGACACCACGGCCGCTTCTCCGCTGTGCGGGGGAGCGGCCGTTGGCGTTTCCGGTGCTTCCGGTGTTCCCGGCGTTTCTGGTGTGTTCGGCGCGTTCGGAGTGTCGTTGGGGAGGGCCGTGAGGAGACCGGCCTAGGGTCGGCTGCTGTGCCGCTTCCCTGTGACGAGCGTATGTGCCGGGTCGTGCTTCGACTGGGCGTCGCCGTGGTGCTGCTGGCGGGGGCGGCGGCGATCCCCTGGGAGCGGGCCGGTGCGGCGGCCCGGGTCGCGGACGTCGTGTGGGACGGCCTCGCCGAGTGCGAGAGCGGCGGCGACTGGCAGGCCGACACCGGCAACGGCTACTACGGCGGCCTGCAGATCTGGCCGCCCACCTGGGAGGTCGCCGGCGGCTTGCGCTTCGCCGACCGGCCGGACCACGCGAGCCGCCGGGAGCAGACGACCGTCGGCGAGGAGATCCTCCGACGGCAGGGCTGGGAGGCGTGGCCGGACTGCGCGCGGGAGCTGGGGCTGATCGGCGGATCGCCGACTCCCGGTGGCGGTCCGACCTCCGGCGGCAGCCCGACCCCCGGTAGCGGTCCGGGCTCCCGAGGCCGGCCGGGTTCCTGAGGCCGGCCGGGCTTCGGCCGTGGCGGTGCGGGAGGATGGTGGGGTGATCCAGGGCGAACTGTTCGGTGACCTGCCCGGTGCCGTCCCGGGCGGCCGGTCGGGGTCCGCTGCCGCACGCGGGCGCGCCGAGCCCGCCCCCGGTGCCGTCCTCCTCCCCGGCTGGCTGGACGCCGATGCCCAACTGCGCCTGGTGGCAGCCTGCCGGGAGTGGGCCCGCCCACCGGCGGGCCTGCACGCCGTGCGGATGCCCACCGGCGGGATGATGTCCGTACGAATGGTCAGCCTCGGATGGCACTGGTATCCGTACGGTTACCGGAAGGACGCGGAGGACGGCACGCCCGTCAAGCCGTTCCCGCCCGAACTCGACCGCCTCGCCCGCCGGGCCGTCGCCGACGCCTACGGGACGGACGCCCGTCAGATCGCCGGCGCCGCGTCGTACGAACCCGACATCGCGATCGTCAACCACTACCCGCACGACGCGAAGATGGGCCTCCACCAGGACCGCGACGAGCGGACCGACGCGCCCGTGGTCTCACTCTCGCTCGGCGACGCCTGTGTGTTCCGGCTCGGGAACACCGAGACCCGGACCCGCCCGTGGACCGACCTGGAACTGCGCAGCGGTGACCTGCTGGTGTTCGGCGGCCCAGCCCGGTTCGCGTACCACGGTGTGGTGCGCACGCTGCCCGGCACGGCGGATCCGGCGCTGGGTCTGGTCGGCCGGCTCAACATCACCGTGCGGCAGTCGGGGCTGGCGGCGGGGGAGGCGGGGGAGGCCTGAGTCCGGGTGGGCGTTCGTCCGTCCGCCTGGTGACCGCTCTTCCGCTCTTCCCCTACTGCTCGCTTACTCGTTCGAGTGAATCGGCTCCTTCGGCCCGGTGAGCGGGAATGACCCCGGTCGCCGGAGAATTCCAGTGGGTTGGAGAATTCGATCAGGACGGGCGCCGGAGCCGGGCGGAAGACCTCCGCCGGGGCCGTGGGCCTGGAGAGGAAGCGCACGCATGGGTACCCCCGTCGACGACCTTGTCGACCTGCTCGACCTGGAGCAGATCGAACTGAACATCTTCCGCGGGCGCAGCCCCGAGGAGGCGCTGCAGCGGACGTTCGGCGGCCAGGTCGCCGGGCAGGCGCTGGTCGCGGCCGGGCGCACGGTGGACGGCGACCGCCCGGTCCACTCGTTGCACGCCTACTTCCTGCGCCCCGGGGTGCCCGGCGTGCCGATCGTCTACCAGGTCGACCGGATCCGCGACGGCCGCTGCTTCACCACGCGCCGGGTGCTCGCCATCCAGGGCGGCCGGTCGATCTTCGCCCTCACCGCCGACTTCCACCGCCCCGAAGAGGGCGGCATCGAGCACCAGCACCCCATACCGGACGTCCCCGCGCCCGAGGACCTGCCCAGCGCGCTGGAGGAGGTCGGTTCCCGGCTCGGCGAACTCCCCCCGTTCATCAGCCGCCGCCAGCCCTTCGACATCCGCTACGTCGACCGGCTGCGCTGGACGAAGGAGGAGCTGGCCGGGGTCGAGGCGCGCAGCGGAGTCTGGCTGCGGACGGACGGCCCGCTGCCGGACGACCCGCTGATCCACGTCTGTGCCCTCACCTACGCCAGCGACATGACGCTGCTCGACGCCGTCCGCGCCCCCGTCGAGCCGCTCTGGGGCACCCGGCACTTCGACATGGCCTCGCTCGACCACGCGATGTGGTTCCACCGCCCGTTCCGTACGGACGACTGGCTGCTGTACCAGCAGGAGTCCCCGATCGCCCACGGCGGGCGCGGCCTCGCGCGCGGGCAGATCTTCGACCGGAGCGGGCGGCTGGTGGT
The DNA here is from genome assembly GCF_042720685.1 of Kitasatospora sp. NPDC058492. Taxonomy (NCBI): domain Bacteria; kingdom Bacillati; phylum Actinomycetota; class Actinomycetes; order Kitasatosporales; family Streptomycetaceae; genus Kitasatospora; species Kitasatospora sp. NPDC058492. Next base: position 68,754 of record NZ_JBHXMU010000022.1, on the reverse strand, counting down.
GTCGGTGGTGCAGGAGGGGCTGTTCCGGCCGCTGGGCGCCGGCAGCTGACGGGGTGGGCGCGTGGGCGCGTGGGCGCGTGGGCGAGTGAGCGCGTCGGGTGCCGGGTGCCGGCGGCAGGGTGTCGGCGGCCGGGTGTCGGCCGAGCGGGCCGGCCGTCGTCCTGGCGGGCGTCGTGTCCGTGGTGTTGCCGTCGTGACGCCGTGTTGCCGCCCTGTGGCGGTTCCGGCAGGCGGGAATGATCCGTCCGGGTGCGCGGCGTTGTGGTGGGTGACCGAGGTGGACGGCCCGAACAGCGGGCCGCCCGAGGACCGCAGTGGGAGGGTGTACCGATGACGGCTACGGCCGCGGAGGACTGGAAGCGCTGGAGCGATGGCCGGGCGGCGTCGGTGAGCTCGCCACACGGCCAGCTCGCACTCACCGGCACGCACTGGTTGGAGCCCGGACCCGTCGAGATCGTCGGCCTGCCCGGGAGCTGGTGGGCCGACGCCGAGGGCGTCCGGGTCCGGGCGGCGGCCGCGGACGGCATCACCGTCGGCGGCGCCGACGGGCCGGTCGACGGCGAGGCGCTGCTCCGTCCCGACACCGATCCGGCCGCCGACACCGCCACCCTCGGCGACCTCCTGCTCGTCCCGATCGAGCGCGAGGGCGAGCTCGCCCTGCGGGTCTTCGATCCGGCCGCGCCGCGCCGGACGGCCTTCGCGGGCATCTCCGCCTACCCGTACTCGCCGGAGTGGGCCGTCCCCGCCGTCTTCACCCCGTTCGAGGAGGACGGCGCCCAGTCCGTGCTCGTCCCCAATGCGGACGGCAAGGAGCGCCCGCTCGCCGTCACCGGGCAGATCGCCTTCACCGTCGCCGGCGAGCACCGCGAGCTGACCGTCAGCCGCTCCGGCGACCGCCTCACCGGCGTCATCGCGGACGCGACCAGCGGCATCGGCACCTACCGCTTCCGCTTCATCACCCTCCCCGCCCCGGACGCGGACGGCCGCACCGTCCTCGACCTCAACCGGGCCTACCTGCCGCCGTGCGCCTTCGCCGACCACTTCATCTGCCCGTTCCCGCCGCCGGGCAACCGGCTCGACTTCGCGGTGGAGGCAGGGGAGAAGCAGGTCCTGACCAGGTAGGACGGGCCGCTGTCCGGCCCCGGTGCGGGGAGCGGGGAGGCCGGGGCGGACCATGGAGGGTTGTGTCGACCAATCATCCTGCCAATCCCGCCCCGGCGTCCGATCCCGCTCCGACGCCTGCCCCTGCCTCGGCGCCTGCCCCTGTTCCGGCGTCCGATGCCGCCCCTGCCCCTGCCCCTGCTCCCGCGGAGGAGCCACCCTCCGACGTCTCCGCTCCGTCGGCCGGAACCGAGACCCTCCCCTGGTACCGGCGGGCCTTCGCCGACCTCAGCCCACTGCGCGACCACCCCGACTACCGCCGGGTCTGGTTCGGGCAGGCGGTCTCCTCCATAGGCCAGCAGATGACGGCCGTCGCCGTCTCCGTCCAGGTCTACGACGAGACCGGCTCCGCCTTCGCGACCGGCCTGGTCGGCCTCTTCTCCTTCTTCCCGATCGTCGCCTTCGGCCTGTACGGCGGCGCGATCGCCGACACCGTCGACCGGCGCAAGCTCGGCCTGATCGGTTCGGCCGGGCTCGCCGTCGTCTCCGCTGTCCTCGCCGTGCAGGCACTGGCCGGCCTCGGCCAGGTCGCCGTCCTCTACGCCGCCGTCGCCGCCCAGGCCGGCTTCTTCGCCCTCAGCTCGCCCGCCCGCTCCGCGATGATCCCTCGGCTGGTCCCCAGCCACCAGCTCCCCGCGGCGAACGCGCTGAACACCGTCAGCATGAACCTCGGCCTCACCGTCGGACCCATGCTCGGCGGCGTCCTCATCGGCGCCTACGGCACCCAAGCCGCCTACCTGGTCGACACCGTCGCCTTCGCCGGCACCCTCTACGCGATGTGGCGCCTGCCCGCCATGCGCCCGCTCGGCGACCGCAAGGGCCGCGCCTCCGTCCTCGACGGCCTCCGCTTCCTGCGCGAGCAGCCCAACCTGCGCACCAGCTTCCTCGCCGACCTGGCCGCGATGATCTTCGGCATGCCGCGCGCCCTCTTCCCCGCCATCGCGGTCACCTTCTACGGCGGCGACGCCCGCACCGTCGGCCTCCTGGTCGCCGCCCCCGCCGTCGGCGCCCTCACCGGCGCCCTCTTCTCCGGCTGGGTCGGCCGCATCCACCGCCAGGGCGCCGCCGTCCTCGTCGCCGTCGCGGCCTGGGGCCTCGCCATCGCCGCCTTCGGCGCGCTCCACAACCTCTGGCTCGGCCTCCTCCTGCTCGCGGTCGCCGGCTGCGCCGACACCGTCAGCATGATCTTCCGCAACACGATGATGCAGGTCGCCGCCCCCGACGAGATGCGCGGACGCCTCCAGGGCATCTTCATCGTCGTCGTCGCCGGCGGCCCCCGCCTCGGCGACTTCGAGTCCGGCGCCGTCGCCGCCCTCACCAACCCCGCCACCTCCGTGATCACCGGCGGCCTCGCCTGCGTCGCCGCCGTCGTCCTCCTCGCCGCCCGCCGCCCCGCCTTCCTCGCCTACGACGCCCGCCACCCCACCCCCTGACCCACCCCGACCCGCCCACCCCCAACCCGGCAGCGAGCACCCCTCCACGTGCTGTATTGTTTTCCACGTCGCCGGGACAACTGGAGACAAGGTCGAGAAGCCCACAGCAGAGCCCCCCAGGCCCTGCTACCGGGTACCGAGACCACGGGACGTGGCGCAGCTTGGTAGCGCACTTGACTGGGGGTCAAGGGGTCGCAGGTTCAAATCCTGTCGTCCCGACCGGCGTTTTCGCAGGTCGGAGGTCGTTCCTACCGCATGGTAGGGGCGGCCTTTTTGTTTTGGTGGTCGCAGTGTGGTCGTGAACGCTCGTTCACGTCGCCTCGGGGGGTGTTTTCGGCGTATCGCCGCATTCCTGCATGCCCGTTGTGCGCCTTTTGTTCGCTCGACTGTAGTGACTGAGCGTGTTCATCGGGCGATTGAGACCTTGTCCGTCGTTGAAGCGGGCGTGGTTCCGAATTGGGCATGGCTGTGGGGCCCGTGGCACCAGTTGTTGTGACGGGCCGTGTGGCTGGGTGTGTGTCAGTTACGGATCGTGATGCCGGGCAGTTCGAGTGGCATCGGTGGGCCTTCGGTGGCTTCGGTCGTGCGGGTGTCAGGCTGCGTGGCTGAACAGCGGGTTCGGCGCGGGGCTGTTCCGGGCGATGGCGTCGGTGCCGGCTCGGGAGCGGGCTTCGACGAGGCGGAGTCTGGCTTCGATGGTGTGGACGGCGGCCATGGCGACGTCCCAGGTCAGGTGGCTGTAGATGTTCGCGGTGGTGGAGAGTGTGGAGTGCCGCAGCGTCTTGGAGATGACGGCCATGGAGACGTTGCCCTCCAGGGCGAGGGTGGCGGCGAGGTGGCGCAGGTCGTGGATGGTGACGTGGGGCAGTCCGGCCTGCTTGCGCAGTTCGTGGAATCGCCGGCGGACCGCCGCGGGGTGGAGGGGCTTGCCGTCGGCGTCCTGGAAGACGTGGTCGTTGTCGGTGGAGGTGTTCCTGGCGATGGCGCGTTGGAGGGCTGTGGCGACGCGCTCGGACAGGGGTACCCAGTTGCGGCTCTTCTTCGTCTTGGGCGCGGTCAGGACGAGTTCGTGGTTGTCGATCGCGGAGAGCGTGTGGCGGATGAACATGACGCGGTCGTCGATCCGTACGCACGCGCGCTGGAGGCCGAGTGCCTCGCCCTTGCGCAGGCCGGTGCCGATGATCACCTCGATGACATCGGCGAAGGCGGGGTCCTCCTCGCGGCAGTGGGCGAGGAAGGCGACGGCCTGCTCGGCGCTCCAGGGGACGCGTTCGTCCGCGCGGGGTCTGCGGATCGGCATGGGCTGGGCGGCGTTGAACGGGAGCCGGTGGGTGCGCACGGCAGTCCCCAGGGCGCTGGAGAGGGTGGCGAGGCAGTGGTAGACGGCCTGGCGTCCGCGGCCGGCTTCGAGCTGCTGGTGGGCGTAGGCGGCGATGTGGTCGTGGGCGAGTTCCTCCAGGCGTATCTCTCCGAAGACGGGGATGAGTTCGCCGTGTACGTAGGTGCGGTAGCGGGCGTAGGTGGTGGGCTTGAGCAGGAACTCCATGCTCTTGAGCCACCGGGTGAGGTAGGCGGCCACCGTCTCGTGCGGGTCGGCGTCGAACCCCAGCCGGCGGCCTTCGAGGAAGCGCCGCAACGCGCCCTCCGCCGTCCACGCGTCCTCGAACCCTCCCCGGCGCACGGTGCGCCGCCGTCCGCTGAGGGAGGGGATGTCGACGGCGAACGTCCACGTACCGTGCCCCTCCTCGGCAAGACCCGGGCACCCGGCGCCGAGCTGGCGCCGATCCGTGTCACGGCACCCGCACCGGCGGTAGACCCGTCCACGTCCACGTCGTCCTGAACTGCGCACTTCCTCGGCCTCCCGTAGTCCCGGTTCCTTGATCAGCCGTGGAGGCTACAGGTCGCACGTGCGGGTGGCCGGGTGCGACCACCATGCGATCACCAATGCAGAACCAGACCTGTGACCTGCGTACTCTCGGTGAGAGCCCCCACCTGAACATGTGACTTGTGGTTCTCCCTTGGCCGGCGGCGAAGGGAGAAGCGGCCGGTCGCCGGTCGGTGGCGTGTCCCGCCCGTGGGGCCGCAGGTCAGATGAGGCGGTCGTGGTGGTGGGCGGCGGTTTCGCGGACGAGCTGGGCGAAGCGTTCACGGCTGCGCCTCTGGTGTTCCTCGGCCTGGTCGTCGTCCCAGTCCTCGGCGTCGCCGAGGTCTTCGTCCGTGTCGAGGTCCTCGTATTCGCTGTGGAGGAGCCAGCAGGCGTGGATGCCGGTGAGGAGGTCTTCGAGGAGGTCGCGGGCGGGGCGCTTGGGGTCGAGCGGGGTGAGGCGCAGGGCGATGTCGGCGAGGTCGGGTTCGTCCTCGCCGGTGTATTCGGCGACGGTCTCTTCCAGGTCGTCGAGTTGTTCGCGCAGGGCGGTGGGGTCGGGGAGCAGGCCGTCGGTGATGTGCATGGCGTGGCGGTCGAGGCCGGTGACGGCATCGTGCGGGGTGGCACCGTCCTCGATGAGGCCGAGGACGAGGGTGGGGGTCTCGTGGGGGAGTGCCTCGATGTTGTCGGCCTCCAGGACGACCTGGGTGGAGTCGTGTCCCGAGGTCTCGGCGGTGACCTCGGCTGCGGCGGCGAGCCAGTGGGCGGCGGCGACGGCGGCGGCGGTGGGGTCGATGGTGGAGAAGAGCTCGGCGGGGCCGAACGGGTCGTCCTGGAGGAGGCGGTCGGCGGCGGCGACCTGGACGGGGGAGGCGTCCTCGCGGCTGAGGAGGACGGCTTGCTGTGCGCGGCCGGTGAGGTCGCCGAGCTCCGCGCTCTCGACGGCGGCGAGTTCGGCGGTTGCCTCGGCGAGCACGGCCGCGGTGAGGTCCGGGGTGTCGAGGTGGTGCAGGGCGCGTCCGACGCGGTTCGCGGACTCCAGCAGGCGGCTGTAGGAGATCATCATCGTGCCGCCGCTGGGGAGGGGCGGTTTGGTGATCGCGTCGGCGACCTCGGCGAAGGTCTTGCGTTCCTCCTCGCGGCGCCAGCCCTCGCTGTTGGGCCCCAGGGAACCGGCGGTGCTGGCGGGGTGGGTGTAGGTGTGCCAGGCGGCGTCGGACAGTTGGGTGAGGGAGCGGGCCAGGCTCAGGAGCGTACTGGTGGCCGTGTCGGTGGGGAGGCCGGCGACGTGGGTGGCGAGGTCGCCCTCGCCCGTTCCCCACGCAGCGATGAGCTCACGCCGGTCGGGGTCGATGCTGTGCCGGGTCACGGATTCGTACCTCCAGGACTGTCGCGGCGCCACAACGCACCGGCGTGGCCCATTCTTGCCGCCCGGCAGGGTGGGCAGACACGAGAGCGGGTCGGTGTGTTGCGGAGGCGGCAGGGCGGCGTGAAGTTTGCCGTCTCGATGGTCCGGTCAACGGCCAGCCGACCCGGGGGTGCACCGGTTCACCCGCACGGGCGAACAACCCGCCGCTCGGGCCCTGCTGGTGCCCCGTCAAGGAACAGGATTCGGGCCCTCGGCCGGCTGCGGGCCGACCTCACGTGGAGCGGACGGCTTCGACGTCGGGGCCGTCGCCCCGGTAGGTTCCCGGCGGGTGAGCCACGCCTGGCGTCGCATGGTGAGCAGGCCGAGGAGGTCGAGGTTCTTCAGGGCGAGGTCGATGGCGAGCTGGGCAGGCACGTGCCACCGCGGAAGGGCCCGCCGGCGAACGAACCTACGTGCCGCGCGGGCCCGGTGCTGGACACACCAGCCCGCGGCGATCGCCGGCACGAGCACATGCCCGTTGACGGCCAGCACGACGAGGTAGGCCTCGCACAGCCAGAACCCGCTGCGGGCGATGACGTCGGCAAGGGTGCCGAAGGCCAGGTAGGGGTGACGCCAGACCCAGCCCGTGACCAGGGCGGTGAGTCTCACCCGCCAGAAGTTGCGGGCGTTCCTCAGTCGCTGGCCGAGGAATTCCCGGCCGGTTCCCGGATACCGTGACCGCACCGTGGCGTTGCCCTGGAAGACGGTGCGGTAGCCGGCGCGCAGCGTCAGCTCGGTGAGCCGGGTGTCGTCCCCGACGACGCACCGGCGGCCGAGGAAGGTCTCGTCGACGAAGGCGTCGGCGGCCTCCACGAGTACGGATCGCCGGTAGACCGCGGTGCGTCCGATGAGGCACATCTGGGCCCGGCCCGCGACCGTGAACGCGGGGAGCCGGCCCTCCCCCTTGAAGCGGTCCCCCGCGAACTCCCAGATGCTGTGGGGGTCGAGGGCGCTCTGGGAAGTCGCCACGCCGCCCACCTCGGGGTCGGTGAACGGGGCGCGGACCGAGGCAGCCACGCCGGGCGCCCAGACGACGTCGGAGTCGACCAGTGCGACCAGGTCGGCGGACACGACCTGCCACCCCTGCCGCAGCGCCTCCCGCTTGTCCGCCCGGTCGGTGGTCAGGACGCGGACGGGACAGCGGCGTGCCACGTCGAGGCAGGCGAGGTCGTCCTGGTGGATGACGCAGACGATCTCGGACACGTCGTCGGCCAGCCACGATTCCAGCGCCCGCCGGAAGAGCACTGGATCCTCGCGGTAGACGGGCGAGACGACGGCGAGTGGCTGGTGGCACGGGGCCGTGACGGGCCGGTAGCGGCGGCCCACCCGCCGGTGGACCAGGTGCACGGCCCTGCTGAAGCCGGCGAGGGCGGCGAACGGCACGCCGGCCAGGAGGTGCGGTACGAGCGATGGCACAGAACGGTCCTCCGGCGCCCCGGCCGTGACGACGGCCGGCCGTGATCAGTTGGCCTACTCCGCCGTCAACGGTGCCCGTTCTCCGCGGGGTTCAACGCACTGTCGGTCCTCATGGCCGGATCTCGTCGACGGAACGGCCAGTAACCTTTGAACAACTGAGAGTCATGGGTCGGCGGCCGAACTTTCTGCCATGCTGGCGGCCATGGTCGGCATCTCATCCTCGCCCGGGCCGGAAGCGGACGGTGTTCCCGGGCCACGGGAACCGCGAGCGGCAGCCCGTATCGTGCTTCACGCCATCAACGGCATCGGAGCCGGTCACCTGGCCCGCCAGACCGCGCTGGCCCGGCATCTGCGGGCGGGGCAAACCGGGCTGGACCCGGTCATCCTCGGTTCCGGCCCCGCCGTGGACGAGGTCTGTGGCGAAGTACCGGTGATCGAGGTGCCGTCGATGGGAAGGGCAGGGCGGTACCGCAGCGAACCGGCCCATCCCGACATGCTGACCGCCATCACGGCGATGACGCACGCGGCACTGGCGGGCCTGCGACCCCGGGTGGTCGTCCACGACACCCTGGTGTGGCCGACGGTCGAACGGGCGGCGGCGCTGCTCGGCGCCCGCCAGGCGATCTGTCTGCGACCGCGCCGGGACCTCGCCGACTACCTGGCCCGACCGGACTGCCCGCTGCCGCGGATGGACCTCGTCTTCGTTCCCGACGACCCGGCCGCGCACCCGGAGTTCAGGGACCGGCTCGAAGCGGCCGGAATCGACGCGATCTGGACGGGACCGGTCTTCCGGACCGCAGCAGCCGATCCGGCGGAGACCCGGGAGAAGCTGGGCGTCTCCTCCGAGGAGCGGATGGTGGTGGTGATGTCCGGCGGGGGGCGCGGCAACGGGGCCGAGGCGCGCGAGCACTTCGATCTCGCTCTGGCCGCGCTGTCCCGGGTCACCGAACCGGGGCTGTCGGTCATGCTGGTGCTCGGGCCGATGTTCCGCCCCTGGGTGAAGATCCCCGTGGAATTCCCGCACCGCCTCACCGTGCTGCGCGGAGCACGGAACCTGCCGGACATCCTGTCCGCGGCGGACGTGGTGATCTGCCGCGGTGGCTACGGCTCGTTGCACGAGGCCACGGCGGGAGGCGCCAGGGTTCTCGCCAATCCCGCCCAACGGAACTTCGACGACCAGCGGGGCCGGATCGAACAGTTCGCCGCCCACCACGCCTGCGAGCTGGTGCGGAGCACTGCGCCGGAGGACCTGGCGGAGCAGATCGGCCGGGCGCTCAAGGCCGGCCCGGTCCGGGACCTGCCGACCCGCCCCCGCACCGAGTCGCTCGACCAGGTAGGAGAGCGCCTGCTGGATCTCGCCCTCCAGGACGGGGCCGTTCCCCGGGGCCTGGCCGAACAGTTCATGTACCGCTGAGCCGCAGGACGCATCAGGAGGCACGATGCCGGAATCCACGGGAAGGCTCTCCTACTGCACGACGTGCAAGAACCGCCTCTGGCAGCTGCGCGAGACCCTCCCCGACAACCTGCGGCGCGTCGCCGAGGACGGGAACAGCGAGATCGTTCTCGTCAACTACCACTCCGACGACGAACTCGACACCTGGGTACGCCAGTTCCAGCCCCACATCGACAACGGCACACTGCGCTACCTCCACCAGCGCACCGAACCCCACTTCCACGCCTCCAAAGCCAAGAACCTCGCCCACCTCGCCGCCACCGGCACCCACCTCGTCAACCTCGACGCTGACAACCACATCGGCGACACCATCCCCACCTGGCGCACCCACTGGACGGCGGACCCGGACCTGCTGATCCACGGTTTCAGCCCCGACAGGAACCGCCCGAAACGCTCCGCCGAAGAGGCGGCGCGGCTGCGCCCGGACAGCGGCAACGGAACCTACGGACGGATCGGACTGCCACGCACCCGGTTCCTCGCGCTCGGCGGGTACGACGAGCAGCTCCTGCCGTCGGCCCACGAGGACCGGGACCTGATGGACCGGGCCGAAGCCGCCGGTCTGCCCACCGTTCGCCGCCCGCAGCCGGGGAGCGCCGCGATCCGCAACAGCCACCGGGAGACCATGCGGTACTCCGGGATCGCCCTGGAGTGGTGGGACGCGAGGAACCTGAACAAGCAGAGGTCGGAGGAGAACCTCCGCCTCGGCAGACTCATCGCCAACCCCGGCCGGTCCCCGGTGAAGGTGCTGCTGAACTTCACCGAGGAGGCCGCGTTCTGATGCCGGTCACCTCGTCCCCGCCGGGGCGGCTCTCCTACTGCACGACGTGCAAGAACCGCCTCTGGCAGCTGCGCGAGACCCTCCCCGACAACCTGCGGCGCGTCGCCGAGGACGGGAACAGCGAGATCGTCCTCGTCAACTACCACTCCGACGACGAACTCGACACCTGGGTACGCCAGTTCCAGCCCCACATCGACAACGGCACACTGCGCTACCTCCACCAGCGCACCGAACCCCACTTCCACGCCTCCAAAGCCAAGAACCTCGCCCACCTCGCCGCCACCGGCACCCACCTCGTCAACCTCGACGCCGACAACCACATCGGCGACACCATCCCCACCTGGCGCACCCACTGGACGGCGGACCCGGACCTGCTGATCTGGGGCTTCAGTCCCAACCCCGACGGCAGACCGGACGGCGGCAACGGGTCGTACGGCCGCATCGGACTGCCCCGCGCGCATTTCGACGCACTCGGCGGGTACGACGAGCGGCTGCTTCCGATGGGCTGCCAGGACCTCGACCTGATGGACCGGGCCAAGGCCCGCGGAATGCGCGTCGTCCGAGCGCCCCAGCAGGCTCCGTTCGCCATTCGCAACACGGATGCCGACAAGGTCCGGCATACCGGAAGTCCACTGAGCTGGCACGACATGTGGCAGCAGAACCTCCGCCGGACCGAGGAGAACCTGCGCTCCGGCCGGCTCACGGTGAACCACGACCGCACGCCCGCCGCGGTCCTGCTCAACTTCACCCAGTGGGTGGAAGTCTGACCCGGGCGCGTCCCGCGTATCCGGCCGTCGGCAGCACCGGGGGCGGGGACTTCTGGGTCCAGGAGCGGGGCTTGTAGAAAACCTTGCCGAAAACCCTGACGCAGGGCTTCGGGCAGATTGAACAAACGCCCTGGTCAGGCGGTGGGCTGGCGCTCCGGGCGACACCTGGAGAAGGGTGGCGACCGTGTCCGCAGAGGGACAGCCGACTGACCGATGGCAGACTAGCGGATCGGACCGCCGGGATCTCCTCTGATCCGGGCAGGGCCATGGACCGAATGTTCGGTGCGTCCTGGACCTGCACCTATGTCGGCTTGCTCGGAGGCAGCCGGCCCTTCAGGCTCGACCATCCCCGGAACGCCCGCCGCCCAAGATATCCGTTCTGGGCGGATTGCCCGTACTCCACCGTTCCTCGGTCCTGACACCCGGGAGAAGGCACCCGTCAGTGCAGAGCCGCCCGTCACGGGCACTTCGCAGAAGTCCGGCGGAACGGACCCTCGCAGCAGCCGAGGCACCGTCCGGGGAGGGACTCATCGCACTTCGCTTCGGAGCCTGCCCCGTGCGGGTTGTCCGCTTCCCGTGCCCGGCAGGTCGGCACGGATGCGGACTGCGCACCGGCGATGATCCGGGTGTCCCGGGGCCGCTGGGCCCGGCGATCCGACCGATCGGAGTAGTCCGTGCACCTGTCCCTGCGCCGGGCGTCAGCGGCTCTACTGCTGGCCCTCATGCCCGTCATCACCCCCGCCTCGCACGCCGCCGCCGAGCCACCTGCTGCTGTGGTCGTGGAACACTCCGCCAGGGCCGTGCCCGGGCAGTACATCGTCACCCTCAAGCACGGCCGCGCCCCCGGCGAGGTCCTGCGGGCGCTCGGTATCACCCCGAGGTTCACCTACACCGACGCGCTGAACGGCTTCGCCGCCACCCTCGACCCGCTCCTGCTACGGGCCGTGCGCACCAGCCCCGCCGTCGAGGCCGTCGAGGAGAACACCGCCATCAGCGTCCCCGAACCCGCCCCCGAATCCGCCGTCCAGCCCGAGGGCCGGGCCGGCCGCGCCACCCGGGCACCGGCCGCCACCTGGGGCCTGGACCGGATCGACCAGAGATTCCTGCCCCTGGACGGCGAGTTCACCACCCGCGGCCACGGCGCCGGCGCGACCGCCTACATCCTCGACACCGGCATCGACTACGGCCACCCGGAGTTCGGCGGCCGGGCCGTTCTCGGTTTCGACGCCGTCGGCGACGGCAGGAACGGCCTGGACTGCCACGGCCACGGCACCCACGTCGCCGGCACCGTCGCCGGCCGCACCTACGGCGTCGCCCCGCAGGCGAGCCTGGTCGCGGTGCGCGTCCTGGACTGCACCGGCAACGGCGACAAGGCCCAGACGATCGCCGGCCTGGACTGGGTCGCCCACAACGCCCAACGCCCCGCCGTCCTCAACGCCTCCATCGGCGAGGAACGCTCCCGGGCCCTCAACGACGCCGCAACCGCCCTCTTCGACAAGGGCGTCCTGCCCGTCGTCTCCGCCGGCAACGACGCCGCCGACGCGTGCACCGCCTCCCCCGCCTCCGCCGACCGGGTCGTCACCGTCGCCGCCACCAACCGGCAGGACCAGGAGAGCGGCTTCTCCAACTGGGGCCCCTGCGTCACCCTCCACGCCCCCGGCCAGTCCACCGAGTCCGCCGGACTCGGCGGCGGCAGCACCACCCTCAGCGGCACCTCCATGGCCGCACCCCACGTCACCGGCGCCGCCGCCCTCTACACCGCGCAGCACCCGAACGCGGACCCTGCCGAGACCGCAGCCTTCCTCAAGCGCACCGCCACCGCCGGCGTCCTGACCGACGTGCGCGAGGGCACCCCCAACCTGCTCCTGTTCACCGACGGCCTGTAGCACCGCCCCCGTCCCGACGGCACGGCGTGCTCTCCGGGTCTCGGCCCGGGTCTGCCGATCCACTCCGGCACTCCTGCCCAGCTTCACCGGCAAGGTCACCTGCCGAGGATCGACCTCAGCACGGCCAGGTACTCGGGGCCGGTGTTGAACGGTGCGAACACGGGTGGATCGGTCGGACCGGTGAGCGCGTCCAGTGGCCGGACCACGACTGCGTAGTCCGGCCGGTGCTTGTACTGGATCGACATCCGGTCGCGGCGCACCGCGCGGACCCGGTGCGGTGCCGCCCGGTGCCGTCCGTTCGACCATCGCTGCACGTAGTCGCCGAGGAAGAGGAACAGGGCGCCGGGAACGGTGGGGACCTCCAGCCACCGGCCGTCGCGGTCCCGGACCTCCAGGCCCGGTTCGTCCTGGTCCAGGACGGTCAGCAGGGACAGGTCGGTGTGCGGCGACATCGCGTGGCCGGCCGTGGAGCCGATGGCGGCGGGGCGGCTCGCGCCGTAGTGGTTGAGGCCCAGGCGGTGCAGCGGGCCGCCCGCCAGGTAGGGCGTGAACGAGTTCTCCTCCAGGCCCAGGTCCAGGGCGCAGGCGGCGAGGATCCCGTCGCCCAGGTGGGTCAAGTGCCGGAAGAGTTCAAGGGACTTCGGGAAGTGCTCGTGATAGAGGTCCACCGCGGCGGGCAGGGGGAGTTCGTCGGTGGTGTTGCCGACCCGGTACTGCTCGCACGCCTCGGTACCGGCGTGGGTGCGGCTTCGCTCCCTGCCGAGCCTGCGATACCCAAGGAACTGGGACTGCTCGGTGGCGTCGTAGCGGCCCTTCTCCGTCAGGGGCAGCCGGTAGAAGCGCCGGGTCTCCGCGTAGACGTCCCCGATCAGGTCGGCGGGGATGCCGTGGCCGTGGACGAAGAAGAACCCCTTGAGCCGGCAGTGGCCGCCGATGTCGGCAGCGAGCGCCGCGCGGTCTTTCGGGGTCCAGCCGGCCGCGTGCCCCGGCAGCTGTACGTGCGGTATCACCCGTGTCCTCCCGTGCCGTCGCCGATCGCAGTGCGCCGAGCCGCCTCCCCGGCCGCCTGAGGACCGCGAGGCAGGTCCGGGGCCGGACGCCCGAGCCGCGGTGTCATCGTGGGAGGCGTCGCAGTATCCGCACAACCCCGCGGGATCGGGTTCCGGCCAGCAGGAGGGCGCCGCAGTGCGCGGGGGCTTGGTCAGGTGAGGATCTTCTCGAGGGCGGTGAGGTAGTTGGTGATGAAGTGGTCGCGCACCCCCTCGCCGGTGGGGGTGAAGGCAGCGGTGGTCAGGCCCTTGGTGCGGTTGGCCAGGCTCGGGAGGAGGCCGGTGCTTTCGTGGATCCGTCCGGCGGCGTCGATGTGGCGCAGGGTGCCGGTGTGGGTGAAGGCCGGCTCCGGGGGCAGTTGGGGGACGACGTCGTTGTTGTTGACGAAGCGGTAGGCGCGGTTGGTGAAGGCCTTGTCGTAGGCGGCGGCCAGGAGGCGGTCGCAGGTGCGGGGTTGGCCGAAGGTGATGACGCCGTCGGCCAGGAGGCGCGGGTCCTCCAGGTGGAGGCGGGCGGCGGCGAGCACGGCCAGGGCGCCGCCGAGGCTGTGGCCGGTGAACCAGAGGGTCTGTCCGTCGGTGCGCAGTTCGGCGATGGTCTCCCGGACGGCGGGGAAGACGGTGTCGAGTGCCTCGGCGAAGCCGTAGTGGACGTAACCGGTGCGGGCGGGGCCGCGCCACGGCGGGGTGGTGGCGTCGGTGAGCCAGTCGCGGAGCTGTGCGGGTTCGGTGCCGCGGAACGCGGTGACGATCATGTGCTCGCCGGCCATGGTGTAGGCCTGGGTGTCCTGGAGCGGGAAGGGCGGGGTGAAGGCCGTCCGGTGGTGGCGGACGGTCTCAAACTCGCCGATCTCAACATCCGCGACAATCTTATCGACCGCATCGCCGAGGCCAAGCGGGAAGGCTGGCTCGGCGAAGTCGAAGGCCTCGAAACCAGCCTCGCCGGCGCCAACGACAAGCTCGTCCAGATGGACGCCGCCACAGCCCGCGCGGCTTCGGCGGTCGATCTCGGGATGCCCACCTTCAACCAGATCGCGGGACGCGCCACCGACAGCTGACGGCCGACACCGTTCTCCGCGTCATGAGCGACAGGTCAAGCGTCCCAAGGCCCGCACCATGCGTCGATCGCTGCTCGGGAGCTGTCCGCCCACGCGGTCGCGGTCCCGCGCGTATGCGGAAGCGCACCGACCCACCGTTCCCAGAGGCCGTCCGGAGCAACGAATCGCGCGGAGTGACTTGTGCCCAGCTGGGAATCCAGCCTCATGAGAGCTCCAAGGGCGGGTCCCTGGTCATACCGGCATTCCAACTGCGGAAGATACCGGTCTAAATAGGACACAAGGATGTCCGCATCATCTTGGCTGCCGAACCGGGCGAGCGCAAGGCAGTAACCCTGACCTGCATAGGTGAGTTCACTGGCCAGCAGAAGGCCGCCGATGCGTTCACGCCACTCAACCCGCCGAGCCACGCCGACCAACCACGCAGCGGTCAGTCGGGAACGCCATTCATACGCAAGGAGCGCTCTGATCTCCTGGTCGCTCAGCTTGTTCTTTATGCTCCGACCTCGAACGATGGCTCGAACGGGATCGCTCATCCGGGTGTTCACCGGACGTGGGCACGGCCTTCGTCTGATCATGTGCTCCGACCAAGGACGCACCTGAACTCGACGAAGGCTGTGGGGGAATGAGTCTGCTGCACCACGATGTCCGGCGGGAGCCGTTCGCTGAAGCGTCACACTTCCGGGAGGACTTCTTCGCGTGTCTGACCGCGCGGCGGGATGAGCTGTTCGAGCTTGCGGACGCGTTGTTGTGCGCGGACGGGCCGGTGACAGCGCCGGTGGCCCTGACGCTGCTGGCCGAGCACCGCCGCGGGCACGGCGCGATGTACGACGCGCTGAACCGTGGCCGCCTCGACCCGGTGCGGCTGCGGCGGACGCTGGCCGCGCTGCCCCAGCCGAAGGCAGCCGACAACCGGCTCGTCCTGGCCGTGGACGTGAGCAACTGGCTGCGGCCGGACGCCGAGTGCAGCCCGGACAGGCTGTTCTGCCACACCTACGGCCGTGGCCGGGACCAGCACCTGATGATCCCGGGCTGGCCGTACTCGTTCGTCGCCGCTCTCGAATCGGGCCGTACCTCGTGGTGCCAGCTGCTGGACGCGGTGCGGCTCGGTCCCGAGGACGACGTCGCCAAGGTCACCGCCCGCCAGGTTCGCCGTGTGGTCGAGGACCTGGTCGCCGGCGGACAGTGGCGCGAGGGCGATCCGGACGTCCTGGTCGTCTTCGACGCCGGCTACGACGCCCCACGCATGGCCCACCTTCTCGACGGACTGCCCGTCGAGGCCCTGGGGCGGATGCGCTCGGACCGCGTGATGCGCCTGCCGACACCCACGCAGCTGGAGTACGCCCGGGTCTATCCCCAGGGCGGGCGGCCGCCGAAGCACGGCAAGGAGTTCCGCTTCGCCAAACCCGAGACCTGGGGCGAACCCGACACGGCCACCGTCCAGGTCACCGACCGCTACGGCACCGCGAAGGCGATGGCCTGGGACCGTCTCCACCCCCGGCTCACTACTCGCTCCGCGTGGATCGACCACGACGGCGAACTACCCATCATCGAGGGGACGTTGATCCGCCTGGAGGTCGACCGCCTGCCCGGCGGCGGGGATCCGCTCCCGCTGTGGCTGTGGTCCTCCGCCACCGGCATGAGCACCGGCGACGTCGATCTGCGCTGGCAGGCGTTCCTGCGGAGATTCGACCTGGAGCACACGTTCCGGATGATCAAGCAGACCCTCGGCTGGACCCGCCCCAAGCTCCGCACCCCGCAGGCGGCGGACCGGTGGACGTGGCTGATCATCGTCGCGCACACCCAGCTCCGCCTCGCCCGGCCGCTCGCCGAGGACATCCGCCGGCCCTGGGAGAGACCGGTCGAACCGAACAAACTCACACCTGCCCGGGTCCGCCGGGGGTTCAGGAACCTCCGCCCGACCTTGCCATGCCCGGCCCGTGCGCCCAAACCCACCCGACCTGGCCCCGGCAGGCCGCTCGGCTCGAAGAAGCAGCGGCCAGCCACCCGCTACGACGTGGGCAAAACCGTCCGGCGCCCCGAGACCATCATCGAACGCGACCGGATCAAACCACCACGGCAAGGCTCGTAAGACACGGGACCCTGACCTGCATTGACAATGCGCAGGAAGGAGCAGCGGCAGCTACGCGCTCGGCCGCCGGGTGGCCTTCCGGGTCGGGGGCTGGTTCTTGACGGCGCTGCAGGCCAGCAGTTCGGTGCCGGTGGCGTCGAGGTAGAGGGTGAAGAACCAGGACCGGTCCGGCGCGTCGAGGAGGCCGGTACGCAACGATACGTCCCGGTGCCGGGAGAGGATCTCGACCGACTCGTCGAGGCCGAGGGTGACCAGGCCGACCTTGCGTGCCCAGCCCAGCCGGGTGGCGGCGATGCCGCGCACCATCCAGTCGGGCGCGACCCCGCCAGAGAACCGCAGCTTGCCGCCGGCCAGGAGGGCCTCCCGCGCCGGGGCGCAGGCGGCGGTCTGGCCGGTGAGCATGGCGGCGAGATCGGGCCGGGCTGGGTGCTCGCTCTGGCTGGTCATGCCGAGACCGTAGTCACCGGCCGCTGGGCCGTGCCACCGGATTCGGGCAGCGGACTCCCCATGGCCGGAGCAACCTACCTTGAAATCAAGGAAGTTGAGCGAAATCAGCAGAGGCTGGTGACACCTCTGGCAGCGAAGACCGCTCCAGTGGTTAAAGAACAAGCTGAACGAGGTGCGCGAGCGGGGGGTCGCCGTCGCAGAGGTCACCCTGTTCCTCGCGGCCCGAACGGGCCGCGAGGTGCGCCGGATGTTCCGCCGATGGTCGCGCGGGGTGACGCCGGTGACCCGGCGGCCGAGGGCCGCACCGACGCGAGCTGCCTCGACGACGCAACCTGTCTCGACGGTACGACCTGTCTCGGCGCCGATTCCGGCTTCCCGCCGGCCGAACGCTACGAGATCACCGAAGAGGCCGCCGACCTGATCAATGAGCGCCGTGCGAGCGGCGGCCGGATCCTGGTGGTCGGCACCTCCGCACTGCGCACGCTGGAGACCGCGACCGGCGCCGACGGGCGTGTCCCCGCCGCGACCGGCCTCACTCGCCTGCGTATCACCCCGGGACACCGTGTCCGGGCCTGCGACGCCTTCATGACCAACCTCCACGAGCCCCGTTCCTCCGAACTCGTCCTGGCCGCCGCCCTCACCGGCCGGGACTTCCTCATGGACACCTACCGGCACGAACTCGTCCCCCGCGGCTACCGCTTCAACTACTTCGGCGACTCCATGCTGGTCACCTGAAAGGCTCTTCCGACACTCCACAGGCCCCCAGTGATGAGGGCGTCGCCCCGGGTACGTACGGTCCTGGGGCAACGCCCTCGTCACTGCTGGACCGGGCTCAGCACACCCCCGGTACTGCCTCGACGGTCATCAGTCAGCCAGGTCGCCGATGGAGTCCGCGCCGAACTCCCCGGTGTCGTCCGTCTCCTCGGCCTGGCCGTTTCGGGCCTCCTCGTCCTGGTTGCCCTGCGCGGCCTTGTCCTGGGGTTCATCCTTGGCGCCCATGAGCGTTCTCCGTTCAGTCGAAGGGTGATTGCCCTCGAATTATCCTCAGATCACCGAGGGTGTCCCGTATTTCGGTGATACGTCACCGGATCTGGTGACTCCTCAACAGTCGCTTACGTGCGGCGTATCCGCGCCGTGCGAACCGGCGAACGGCGATTCGCTTCAGGGCAGTCGGGTGCGTGCGCGCGGTCACCGACGCGCGGGGGTGCTCACAGCCCGTCGGTGTAGAGGAGGCGGTTGGGTGAGCCGGGGCTGATGAGGTTGACGACATCCTGGGTGGAGGTGTCGGTGAGCCGGCCGCTGATGTCCTGCGGACTGCCGGTTGGGTAGCGCTCCTTGAGGAGGGCGGCTGCTCCGGTGACGTGCGGGGTGGCCATGGAGGTGCCGCTCATGGCGACGGATCCGCCGCCGAGGCGGGCGGAGACGATGTCGACGCCGGGGGCGAAGGTGTTCAGGCAAGCGCCGAAGTTGCTGAAGCGGGCTTGCTGGTCGTCGCGGTCGGTGGCTCCGACCGTGAACGCCTTCGCCGCGCGGGCGGGTGAGGCGTCGCAGGCGTCCTTGGCCTTGTTGCCGGCCGAGACGACAGGCAGGACGCCCCGGTCCGCGACGGCGCTGACGGCCTCGTCGACCGACGCGGAGGCGCCGCCGCCGATGGAGGCGTTGAGGACCGCGGGCTGCCGGGCGTTGGCCGCGACCCAGTCGAAGCCGGCGAGGACACCGGCCGTGCTGCCCCTGCTCTTGCAGTCGAGAATCCGGACGGACACGAGTGAGACGTCGCGTGCCACTCCGTAGGTGGCGCCGCCGACGGTGCCCGCGACGTGGGTGCCGTGGCCGTGGCAGTCCTGCCCGTTCCGGCCGTCGCCGATCGCGTCGTACCCCGCGGTGGCCCGACCGCCGAACTCACTGTGGGCGAGGTCGATCCCGGTGTCGACGATGTACGCGGTCACGCCACGGCCGGTCCCGGTGACGTCGTACCGGCCGTCCAGCGGAAGGTGGCGCTGGTCGATCCGGTCCAGTCCCCAGCTCGCCGCGGGCACCGCCCGGCCACCGGACCGCGCCTGCGGGGCCGGTACCGCTACCGGCGGCGCGGAGTCGGCGCCGACCGTGGCGTTCTCCTCGACGGCCCTGACCGAGGGAAGAGTACGCACGGCGGTGAGCTGGGCCGGGGAGAGCCTGGCGGCGAACCCGACCAGAGCGCTCTGGTAGACGAACATCGGCTTGACACCGATCCGCTTCAGAACATCGGCCGGTGACACGGCCGGCTTCAGGCTGACGACGTACTCACCGGGGATCGCCCCCGAGGAACGCTCGACCGGCAGAGGGCTCGCCGCGGTGTCGGCCGCGGCCTCGGCGCCGGTGGCGGTCAGGGGGGCAAGCAGTAGGAGGGCCGTCGAGGCCCAGCGTGCGCGCAGGCGCATGCAAGCTCCAAGAGGTGCGGGTACGGAGCCGTTCACGGCGCGCAGTGTCCGCGAACGACGGACACCTCTTTGTTTCGTCCATGAGCTGCGGTGACTTGAACGGGGAACGCGGACGTCACCGCGCGCACGGCAGCGGGGCTCCGGCGTGGTCGCGAGATCGAACGCACCTACGGGCCGGTGGCGCGGACGGTGCCGGTGAAAGCAGCCGGGTCCCACCGGCGCATGGAGGTGGAGTCGGCCGGCCCGCCCCGGGCCTCACGGTACCCGACGGTGACGCCGGGGCTCGGATTGTACGTACGCAGGCACCACCCGGACCTCGCCTCGCCCCTGTACTTGTTTCGGACGGTGGAGAATCCGCCCGCGGCCCGTCCCTCCGGGAACCTCTTCGGAGCATACGATCTCGTTGATGTGGTGTGCGAATATCCGACGAGGTTCGGGGTCAGCTGGCGCGACGGTTCGAGGTCCTGCTCCCGCATTTGAACGAGCGTCAGCAGCGGTTGGCGCTGGCGGCCGAGGCCCGACTGCTTGGCCACGGGGGTGTGCGCCTGCTCGCGCGGACGGCCGGGGTCAGCGAGACGACGGTCCGCAAGGGCGTCTTCGAGCTCGAAGCCGGTGTCGATCCGCTGCCCGAGGGGCGCGCCCGACGCCCCGGCGGTGGGCGGATGCGGGCCGAGGCCGTTGACCCGTCTCTCGTCGCGGCGCTGATGGCGCTGGTCGAACCGGATGAGCGCGGTGATCCGATGTCGCCGCTGCGCTGGACGACGAAGGCGCTTCGGCACTTGGCCGCTGAGCTGTCCCGGCAGGGGCATCGCATCACCGCGCCCACGGTGGGCCAGCTGTTGAGGGAGCACGGGTTCAGCCTGCAGGGCACCGCCAAGACCCTGGAGGGCGATCAACCTCCCGACCGTGACGCGCAGTTCCGCTACACAAACGAGCAGGTCAAGGAGCACTAGGCCGCGGGTGAGCCTGTGATCAGCGTGGACGCAAAAAGAAGGAAAAGCTGCCTGACTTCCGCAGTTGGAAGGCATGTGGAGGCGTCCGATATGGGGTCTGAGCTGCGGGAACATGCGGGACGTGGCCGGGTGGGCGTGTGCCCACGCGGTTGCGTTGTGGCTGGTCAGGCGGGGTCTGCGGCGGTGACCGGGGTGGTGGTTTGATGCCGCAGACGCGGTAGATCGTGGCCTGCTCGCTGGTGAGCGGGGTGGTCTGGGTCAGCTGTCCGGCGTCGCCGGTGAGGGTGACCTCGTGGACGCGGCCCAGTTCGGTGCTGATCCGGTTCCAGGTCTGGCCGGTGTGGCGTTCGGCGACGCGGATCAGCAGCAGGGCGAGCCAGCAGAGCAGTACGTGCGCGCGGATGCGGTGTTCCAGGTGATGGAAGACCGGCCGCAGTTCCAGCACCGTCTTCAGGCCGCGAAATCCGCGCTCCGCTTCCAGGAGCGCCTTGTAGCCGACCGCGATCTCCTCGGCGGTCAGGTGCGGGTCGGAGCTGGTCAGCAGGCGGCCACGCCTCGAAGAGGTCCGGGTCAACCTCGTCGCGCGGATCGCCGAAGCGCACCGCGAAGGCTGGCTCGGCGAAGTCGACGGGCTCAGCATCAGCCTCGCCGCCGCCGAGGACAAGCTCACCCAGCTCGACACCGAACTCGCCCGCCGATCCGCCGTCGTCCACCTCGGCCTGCCCACCTTCACCCCGATCGCCACCAGAACCTCGCAGTTCAGAGAAGAGGGTCTGGGAGCGCAGGTAGTTCAGCTCGGTCCAGAACAGGCGGTCGCGGCTGAGGGCTGCGACGCCGTCGTGGACGATCGGCTCCATGCGACGTTGGTGGCCTCCGCGGTGAGCACGGCGGCCACCGACAGTTCCAGGTCGTCCATGCGGGACTCGGCTTCGGAGGCGTGGGTGAAGTCGGCGAGGTACACGCTGCGGCCCCTGCGCGACCCCGGTGCCGGCGAGGACTGAGCCCCTCCTGGCACGCCGAAGGGGCCGGCCCGGCCGGAATGATAAAAGTTCGAAGACGATCTTTTTCTCTTGCATAAACGATTCTTTTGATGACTGGCTTGCGCGCCGGGTTGCAATTATCTAGAGTGGAAGAGGCGGACATTCGCACTCGCGATAATGTGTATCCGCATCTAATCCACTGGAGGAATAGTGGCCCTGGAAGATGTCGTCCTGAAGTCGGCCGACGTGCTCGCCTACAACGAGAAGTCCGAGCACACCGGAATTCTCGTCTTCTTTGCCGAATATAATACCGCAGGAGCGGGCGGGAGCACCTCGGACATCATCTTGAAGGTGGATGGCGAAGAGAAGGTTAATCGCACGATCACCTCAAAGGAAGGTGGCCCGTACGCGGTCCACTACGTCGGTCACGTAAAGACCGGCCAGCAGGTGACGGTCACGGGCAGTGGTGACGATTACACGCGCGGACGTGCGACCGCCGATCTCTCGGTCGTCATCGAAACCAGCTGAGACGGCGTGCTCTCGCAGCGCCCCCTATCCTTTCCGGTGAGAGCGCAATGGCCTTGTGCGTGAAGTAGTTCCGGTACAGGTTTTGGCGCTGAGAAGGATCACGGCCGTGCGCTGGGGCCCTCAGCCCTCCGGCGGGATCGGAAGGGTCGGCAGTGTGGCTGCTGATTGTGCGGCATCACCCGGGTTCTCCCGATGCCCAATCTCCTCGGCAGGTGGCTGCCCAGGCGATTCGCGGCCCAGGGTCCGTGATTCGGCATTTTAATCATGATGGGTCTTCAGAACCCCTGAAGACCCATCATGATCAGTTAAATCTGTTTGCTCCTGGCGTAACCGAGCCGACCTCGGACAACACGGTCATTTCCGGAGCGGGACGCGGAGGTGAGCCCACGACATATCGCACACCTGGCCGAGGCCCCGTCCGGGCAAACTGCCCAGTGGGGGCCACCACGTGATGGGGCATAAGGCAAACCGGACGCAGCGATCCAGGAACTCTGCACTTCCGATGCCAGGGTTATGGGCTGTGAGAAGCAGGCTCGCGGGAACCGCTTGGGCTACATGACCTCGCCTTATCTACTCCAGTATGCTGAGAATCCGACCGCCTGGTGGCTCTGGGGGCGGAGGTCGAGCATCGAAATGTACCGATTCTGCTGTTGGCCGGGTACTCCTCTCATGCCTGGTGCCACGTGATGGCACACAAGTTGGATTGCTCGGGGTTCGCGAGCCGAGGTCGATCCGGTACGCGCCGGGTGTACATGACGAGCTCTCGGCTTCTGAAGGGAAGCTCCGGAGGTCGGCACCGGGAGGGTCGCACTCCGTCCACCGAGCCAGATGCGTGGGCGCTTACGAGGGTGCGAGCATGTTCGTTGAACACGCTCGGGCGCCGCTGTGCCATCCAGAACTGCAACCTCGGTGCGCGGCGACCACGAACCGGTATGGGAAGTCCTGGTCCAGCACCCGGGGTAGGTACGGCGGTCGGCCCGGCACCGGAACCCCAGGACCAGCCCGGCACAGGAATGACCTTTCAGGTGGTTTGGCACTGCAACCAAGCACTGCGGTGGTCTGATGACCGTAGGTTGACCCCGTGTAGTGACGTACCCGGCGGGGGTGTTGCGAGGTGGCCACGGCAGTTCCTGACGGATGTAGTGCGGCGAAGGGACGCGGTGCCGGATCGGCTGCGGGATGGTCTGACCCCCTCGACCTGGCCGGCTTCGCGCACCTTCACCGTGGCTTCGGCGGCTGCACGGAGAAGCTGAGTCTTGAGGCGGGCTGGACCGATCGCTGGACCGCGGCGCGCGGAAGCCGTCACCGTACGTGACTGCCTGGGGCCTTGATCTGGAGGCACGCGCGGGCGGCAGGGGGCTGTTTCCTGCCCCCGACGCGGCTACGCAGCGTGAACGGCCTGTCGGGTTGGCCGGCCGTGCGCGGCCCTGGGCTGAAGTGGGCGGGCCGCCGAGGTCAGGGTGCCCTGATCCGCGATGGGTGGTTGCGGCAGGCGATTCAGATGAGCCGGTTGCGGTGGGCGGCTGCGGCTTCGCGAACGAGTTGGGCGAAGTCGCTGCGGCTGCGGTCCTGCTGCTGGCCGGCCTGTTCGTCGTCGTCCCAGTCCTTGTCATCGCCGAAGTCGTCTTCGTCGTCGAGTTCGTCGTATTCGTCGTGGAAGAGCCAGCAGCCGTGGATGCCGGCGAGGAGGTCTTCGAGCAGGTCGGGGGCGGGGCGTTTGGGGTCGAGCGGGGTCAGGCGCAGGCCGGTGTCCTCGGGGTCGGTGTCCGGGCCGGTGTGCTGGGCGAGGTCGTCGTCGAGGTCTTCGAGTTGTCGGCGCAGGCCGGCGGGGTCGGGGAGGAGTCCGTCGGCGATGTGGAGGGCATGGCGCACGAGGCCGGTGACCGCGTCGTACGGGGAGGCGCCGGTTTCGAGGAGCTGGAGGACGAGGGTGGGGGTTTCGTGGGGGAGGGCTTCGATGTTGTCGGCTTCGAAGAGCACGGTGGTGGGGGAGTGCCCGGTGGCTTCGGCGGTGACCTCGGCTGCTGCCGCGAGCCAGTGAGCTGCGGCGACGGCCGCAGCGGTGGGATCGATGTCGGTGAACAGTGCCGCGGGGCCGAAGGGATCCTGTTCGAGGAGGCGGTCGGCGGCGGCGACCTGGACAGGGGAAGCACCTTCGCGGCTGAGGAGGACGGCCTGACGGGCGCGGCCGGCGAGGTCGCCGAGTTCGGCGTTCTCCACGGCGGCGAGCTCGGTGGCGACCTCGGCGAGGACGGCGTCGGTGAGGTCCGCGTAGTCGAGGGCGTGCAGGGCGCGGCCGGCGCGGTGCGCGGACTCGACCAGCGGGCTGTAGGAGACGTCGAGCATGCCGTCCTGGGGGAGGTTGGGCCGGGCGATGGCACCGGGAACCTCGTCGAATGCCTTGCGTTCCTCCGCGCGACGCCAGCCCTCGGAGTTGGGCTCCATGGAGGAGGCGGCGCTGGCCGGGTGGGTGTAGGTGCGCCACGCGGCCTCGGACAGGTGCGTGAGGGCGCGGGCCAGGCGCATCAGCGCGGCCGTGTCCGTACCGGCCGGGACGGCGGCGATACGGGTGGCGAGATCACCCTCGCCCGTTCCCCAGCTGGCGAGCAGCTCGAGCCGTTCGGGGTCGATGCTGTAGCGGGTCATGAAGCCGTACCTCCGGTGATCTGCCCGGCAACGCCGCCGGGCATCGAGCCATTCTGACGCATCGCCAGAAAGCGCCGGATCGTGCAACCGGCAGCGGTACGACCGCGAGAGAACGAGGCTTCCTCAGGGGCCGAGGCGTTTGAACCCGAGTTGCAGGCTTCTCGACGGGTTCGGATGAGACCAGCGGCGCGGTGGCATCACGGAGACCGGCGTGCTCGAGAGATCGCCGGACGCCGAGCCTGCCCGTTCCGCCGGTCAGGTACCTCGTCGAGGGGCTTCCGGGGAACCGGGTCAGCAGGTCCCCGGCCTGGTGCAACGATCACGGCGGTGTGCGGTCACGTGGGTGCCGAGGCCTACGGGCCGCAACGGTGTTCGTGAGGTGCCTTAGGATTCTGATGCACAGTCAGACATCGCTCGCCTGCCCGACCGGGGTGGGGACAGCGGCGGCCGGGGTGTGGAGGGCGAACAGGCAGCTCTTGAGGTGGTCGCTGAGCCACAGGGGCGTGGCGTGTTGCAGGGCGGTGCCCAGGTGGGCGTCAATGCCGACGGTGTACCTGCGCGCGGGCGCCGGACGCTCAGAGCCCTGGCGATGGTGCGGGCCACCGGCCGAGCGCTGGATGCGGGTGAGGAGTCTCGCGACACGGTCGTAGGCACCGGCATCGGCGGCGCGGAGGGCAGGCAGGTCGTCCTGGGCCCGCTGCCAGAAAGGGGTCGCGACGGCGCCCGGCTCGATGAGGATCACCTGTACGCCGTTGCGGCGGGTCTCCATGCGCGTCTTGAGGAGCTGGCCGGCCCGCAGGAATTCGACCAGGTTGTTGATCTCGGGTGTGTTACGGGGCCGGCGCTTCGGGCTGTCAGCCGAGAAGCACCGCAGGACTGCCTCATTGGGGTCGACCGTTCGGCGGAGTCGCTGCACCAGGCCCACGCGGCTCTGACAGGCCACAAGGGGCGACGCCCGCGTCACCGAACAGGCCGGGGCCCCTTCGTCCTTCCAGCCTGCCTTCGCCCTCATGCCGGGGCCCGCCGGGTGAGCGGTGCTGTGCGCGCCAGGGCTCGAATCCGGACTGGGTGAGTCACCAGGTGACGGGCAGTGATCGCATGCCGTAGATGAACGACTCCGTACAGAACGCCAGTTCGCTGCGGGGGATCGCCAGTCGTAGCCCGGGCAGTCGCCTGAACAGGGTGGCCAGGATGATCTGCAGCTCGGCGCGGGCCGGCGGCTGGCCGAGGCACTGGTGCACGCCGAAGCTGAAGGCCATGTGCCTTCGGGCCTCCCGGTCCAGGTCTAGCTCGTCGACAGAGCGGGAGCCGGCGCCGCCGAACACGCCTTGTCCCGGTTGGCGGTGGAGAGCAGCGCCATTACGGCCTCCCCGGCCCTGATCGTCGTATCGCCCAGCTCCACATCCTCCAACGCCACTCGGGGAAGCCCGGTGTGCACGATCGTCAGGAGACGCAGCAGCTCCTCCACCGCGCCAGGCACCGCGGCCGGGTCGGCTAGCCTGGCGGCCTGCTCAGGCTGATCCAGCAGCAGGGCAGTCGAGAGCGAGATCATGTTCGCAGTCGACTCGTGCCCGGCAACCAGCAGCAGGGCCCCGGTGTTGGCCACGTCGTCCAGGGTCAGGTTGTCGCGCGCGGCGAGCCGGCTGAGGATGTCGTCCTCCGGCTGCTCCAGCTTGCGCGCTGCCAGGCCGCGCATGTACTCCAAGATCTCTTCCTGGGCTGCGGTGAGTTCCTCCAGAGTGTTGAGCAGCGTCCGGCTCAGGTTCTGGAAGTGGTCCCTGTCGTCGTACGGCACGCCGAGAAGCCGGCAGATGACCAGCGAGGGTACCGGCAGCGCGAAGTCTGCGACCAGGTCGGCCTCCGCCCGGCCCTCGGTCATACGGTCCAGCGCCTCGTCCACGATCCGCTGGATGTCCGGCCGCATCGCCGCCACCCGCTTGACCAGGAAGTCCCCGGAGCACGCCCGGCGCAGCCGGGCGTCTCCGGGTCGTCCAGTCGCAGGAAGCTGGGGTCGGTGGCAATGAGCTCCCGGCGGCCCGGGACCCGCATCGGGAAGGCCGGGTAACGTGCGTCCGCGCTGAAGCGGCGGTCGGACAGGATGGTGCGGACCTCGGCGTGACCGGTGGCCAGCCAGCAGGACTCGCCCCCGGGCAGGACCGCCCGGGTGACCGCGCGCGCGGCGGCGGCCTCGGTGTACGCGGGTCTCCGCAGTCGGCCTGGGATGCAACGAGTTGGGAAGGTCCGTGGGGCTGGACCGCGGCCGCCCGATGGTCACCGCGGCGCTGGACGCCGGGGTGACGCTGTTCGACACGGCCGACGTCTACGGGGACTCCGAGTCCGTGCTCGGCGAATGCCTCCGGGGACAGCGCGAGAACGTCGTCCTGGCAACAAAGTTCGGCCA
The DNA here is from genome assembly GCF_042720685.1 of Kitasatospora sp. NPDC058492. NCBI lineage: Bacteria > Bacillati > Actinomycetota > Actinomycetes > Kitasatosporales > Streptomycetaceae > Kitasatospora > Kitasatospora sp. NPDC058492. The sequence goes on along the minus strand of NZ_JBHXMU010000022.1, from coordinate 42,017 downwards.
TCAGAAACTGGCGATGGCGTACGGCCCCGCAGCCGGCGCCAAGGGTGGGCGTGCGTACATCCGCCGCGCCGTCGAAGCGTCCCTCAGGCGTCTCCGTACGGACTACATCGATCTCTATCAGATCCACACACCCGACCCGCACACTCCGGTGGAGGAGACCCTCGCCGCCCTGACCGAGCTGGTCCGGGAAGGGAAGGTCCGCTATGTCGGGAGCTCCAATTTCGCCGGCTGGCAGATCGCCGAGGCCGCGTGTACGGCCCGTTCCCAGGGATTCGAGCCCTTCGTATCCGCCCAGAACCACTGGTCACTGCTCAACCGGGATGTCGAGAACGAGGTCCTCCCGGCCGCACGCCGTTTCGGCCTCGGGGTACTGCCCTATTTCCCGCTGGCGAACGGACTGTTGACGGGCAAGGTACGGCGCGGCAGGGCCCTCCCGGAGGGAACCCGCATCAAGGAGAGCGCGTACCAGGTGACGGAGGCACGGCTCGACACCGTGGAGGCGCTGACCGCCTGGGGCGCGAAGAACGGTCGCAGTCTCCTGGAGATCGCGATCGGTTGCCTCGCCGCGTTCCCGGGTTGCACTTCGGTGATAGCAGGGGCCACGAATCCGGACCAGGTGCGGGCCAATGCGGCAGCGGGGCAGTGGATTCCCACCGCCCAGGAGATGAGCGAGATCCTGGAGCTGTTGTAGCAATGATCGTACCAACACCGTTCCGTGGGGCGGGTGGCGTCAAGGGTGGCCGAAAGCCGGACACCCGACAGCAATCTCGGCGTGAACGGGTCTATGCACAACTCTCGATCTCCCAGACCCTGGGGTGTCATGACCCCAATCGAACGGTCCGGCGCGGGACAGTCATCGGCTGGGCACGAGCCGACCGGCGTCCCGTCCGGGATGGCGGGTGAGGTGGCACCGATCCTTCGGGCGGCCGGGCTCACGGTCCGGCCCGTCGAACGCGCGCGTGTGGCTGATGTGGGCGCCCTCCGCCGGAGCGTCGCCGCCCGTTCCGGTCCGCTGGTCTGTTCCGGTCTGATGGATGACTGGCCTGCCGGCACGGCCTGGAACCCGGCGGAGCTCACGAAGCGGAACCCCGAGCGCCGGGTGACGGCCCTGATGGACCTCCCCGCCACCGGCGTGCTCTTCCCCCAGGACCAACGACGGTACGAACGGGAGCTGCCCTTCGGCGAGTTCCTCGACCGGATGACCACCGCCGGACCCGCCGCTCCCTGCTACCTCGCCTACCAGCGTGCCCACGAGATCTTCGATCCCGCCGACTGCGACTTCGCCTCCCTCCTACCGCCCGACGGCCACGGCACCGACACCCGGGTGTGGATCGGCTCCGCCGGGACGCGCTCCATGCTGCACTCCGACCTCAAGGACAACTTCTTCTGCCAGGTCTGGGGCGAGAAGAGCGTCATCCTGGTGTCCTGGCAGGACAGCAGGGCCGTCTATCCGTTCCCCGGCAATCTGGTGAACAGCCGGATCGACCTGGCAGACCCCGACCTGTCCCGGTTCCCCCGGCTTCGGAACGCCGTCCTGCACCATGCGCGGATGCGGCCGGGCGACCTGCTCTACATCCCGCGTGGCTGGTGGCACGACATCCGGGCCCACACGCCGTCCGTCTCGGTCAACCACTGGTTCGGCGAGCCGCTGGGACTGCCGGACTATCTGCGCCTGCTCGGGTTGCTCGGGCCCGCGTACTGGGGCGCCACCGCCCGCGACTTCGTGGTCCACGGGCTGCTGCGGCGCCAGGAATCGACGCGGTTCTTCTTCAGCCCCGCGTCCACCGGTCGGCGTCTCTACGACGCGCTGCGCACCGGCGACTTCTCCCGCGGCAACGACCCGAGCTCCGGCGCCCAGTAGAAGGGATCGCATGGCCGACATGCCTACAGAGTCAGTGAGTTCGGACAGTCCGCCGCGGCGGCGCGTCCTGGTCACCGGCGGCGCCTCGGGGATCGGTGCGGCCATCGCCCGCCGGTTCCTGGCGGACGGCCACCGCGTGGCCGTCCTGGACCGCGACCGCGAGGCGCTGGAATCCTTCGCGAAGGACTCGCCCCGGGTCGAACTGCTGCTGGCCGCCGACGTCGGGGACGAGGCCGAGCTGTGCGAGGCGCTCGCCGAGGCCGACGACGCCTGGGGCGGCGTGGACGTGGTGTGCAACAACGCCGGCATCAGCATCCGGAGCCCGTTCCTCGACACCTCGCTGGAGGACTGGGAGCGGACGCTGCGGGTGAACCTCACCGGGGCCTTCCTGGTGGCCCGCGAGACGGCCCGTCGGATGGTTGCCGGCGGGGGCGGGACGATCGTCAACACCGCCTCGGTCAGCGGACTGGTCGGCATGCCCGACTACGCCGCGTACAACGTCAGCAAGGCCGGGCTGATCGAGCTGACCCGGACGATGGCCCTGGAGCTGGCCCCACGCATCCGGGTGAACGCCGTCTGTCCGGGCTACGTCCTCACCCCGATGCAGCGGGCCGAGTACACCGATGAGCAGCTCGCCGACCAGGAAGGCCTGTTGCCGCTGGGAAGGCTCGGCCTGCCGGAGGAGATCGCCGCCCTGGTGGCCTACCTGGCGTCCCCGGAGGCGGCGTTCGTGACCGGGCAGTCCTTCGTGATCGACGGTGGGGAGACGGCGGGCGGGCTGGCCAGCCGGCCGACAGGCGAACCGTGGCGGGGGGCCGGCCGCGGCAACGACGTACCGGGGGCGCCGAACCCCGGTCGGGCTGAGGAACGGGGAACATGACGAGCGACGAATCACGGCCGTTCGGGGACCGGAGCGGCGCGGCGGGACCGGCGGTCAACTCGTACACCGAGTGGGACCCCCTGCGGGAGGTGGTGGTGGGGAGCCTGCTGGGCGCGGTGTTCCCCACCTGGCACGATTCGCTGGAACACACCATGCCGGAGTCCGCCTGGCCGGTCTTCCGGGAGCACGGCGGCTCGCCGCTGCCGGAGCGCCACCTCAAGGCCGCGGAGGCCGAACTCGACAACCTGGCCGAGGTGTTGACGGCCGAGGGCATCCGGGTGCGGCGGCCGGACGCCGCCCGGCACCACCGCCCCTTCCGCACTCCGGAGTGGGAGTCGGACGGCGGGCTCTACGCGGCGATGCCCAGGGACTCGCTGATCGTGGTGGGCGACGCGATCGTCGAGGCGCCGATGGCCTGGCGCTGCCGGTACCACGAGGCCGACGCCTTCCGCCCGCTGATCAAGTCGTACTTCCGTCGCGGTGCCCGGTGGCTGCCGGCGCCGCGCCCGCAGCTGACCGACGAGCTGTACCGCGGCGCGCACGACCCGGGGCGCTGGGCCGTGACCGAGTTCGAGCCGGTCTTCGACGCCGCCGACTTCCTGCGCTTCGGCCGGGACCTGATCGTGCAACGCAGCCACGTCACCAACGAGTTCGGCATCGACTGGATGCGCAGCGCGCTCGGCCCGGAGTTCGCCGTCCACACCGTGGAGACCGACGACGCCCACGCCATGCACATCGACGCCACCATCGCCGCGCTCGCCCCCGGCAAGCTACTGGTCCACCCCGGGCGGTACGTGCACTCCGAGCTGTTCGACGGCTGGGAGATCCTGCCCGCCCCTCCGCCGGCCCTGCCCGCGGACTGGCCGATGTACTTCTGCAGCCCGTGGGTGAGCATGAACGTGCTGTCCCTGGATCCGGAGACCGTGGTGGTGGAACGCCAGGAGCGGCCACTCATTGAGGCGTTGACGGCCTGGGGGTTCCGCTGCGTCGAGGTGGACTTCCGGCACGTCTACAGCTTCGGCGGGTCGTTCCACTGCGTCACGCTGGACACCGTGCGCGAGGGCGGTCCGGGCCGGTACCTGTCGGTTCCCGGGAGCTGAGTCCGGGTGCGGGGCGGCAGGGCCGCCCCGCACCCGTTCAGGAGGCGAACAGCACCCGGGAGTAGTCCGGGCGCAGCACGACGTTGTTGTCGTACAGGCAGTACCGCACGGCCAGCAGCGGCACCGACGGGTCGCCGGGTTCCACCGCCGTACGCACCGCCGCGAGGACCTCCTCGACGGAGCCGAACCGGGCGGCCAGCTCCGCGCACACCTCGTAGGCGGTGCGCCCGGTCCGGTCGTCCCAGTACCGGGGCAGGCCGATCCCCGCGAACGCCGAACGGACAGCGGGCAGTTCGGTCCCCACCGCCAGCTCCACCAGGGTCCGGGCGAGCGGGCCCTCGGACTCCGACCCGTCCGCCGGATCCAGCAACCGCCCGACGAGAGCCACGCCGCCGTCCGACGCGAGGGCCGCCCGGACGGTGCGCAGCTCCGCGCTGTCGCCCTCACCGCCGCTCCCCAGGCGGCCGCACCAGGCTGCCAGTTCACCCGCCCCGGCGTTCCGGGCGAGGAACCCCTGCCAGTCGAGGCGGGCACGGTGGGCGCGGGAGAGGTAGGTCGCCTCGACGTGGGCGAAGAACTCGTCCACCGCCCGGGCGCCGCCGAGCGCCGCGACCAGGGCGGGCGGGTAGCTGAAGGTCGGATACAGCAGGTCCACGGTTTCCAGCCGGCCCCGGGGGCCGACCGAGTAGGCCGCGTCGCCCGGTTCTCCGGTGATCCCATCGCCGAGGTCGAAGACCCGGGTGGCACGGGTGATCAGGGAGTCCTCGAAGCGCTCGGCCAGTCGCAGGTCGCTGACCGCGCGCAGCGTGGTCGAGACGGTCTCGGGGGTGGCGTAGGAGTTCCCGAGGAACATGTCCAGCCTCCGCGGCGGCACCGGCAGGCCGCGTGCCAGGCGGAACGCCTCCTCCTCCTCCAGCCAGTCGACCTGTGCCTGCACGGCGTGGCGGGCCCGGTACGGCACGCGGGTACGTTTGAGGTTCGCGTCGTCGTACGAGCCGAACTGGTTCCAGCTGGGTTCGAAGTGCGATTCCAGCAGCATCCGGATCTCGGCGCGTTCGAGCGCCGGGTTGGGCAGCAGGTAGCAGGTCCACTGCACCGGCCGGGGCCGGTCGCGGTTGAGCCGGCGCATGCGCGCCGCCAGCTCGAACAGCAGGTCGTTGCGGCCGATGTTGACCTCGGAGCAGACCATCCAGATCCGGGTGACACCGCGATCGGCCAGGAAGCGGATGTCGGTGAGCACGGCGTCCAGGTCCCGCACCCGGTGCCGCCGGCCCTTGACCATCGGCTCGGTGCAGAAGTAGCAGCGGTACGGGCAGCCGCGCTGCACCTCCACCGGCACGTGGACCTCGGGCTCGGGGCCGAGGACGCGTTCGGGGCCGTAGAAGTCCAGGAGGTCGCGCAGGATCTCCTCGGTGTACTCGGGGTGGTCCGTGGGGGGCAGGAAGACCCGCTCGTTGACGGTGTAGCGGTCGCCGTGGCGGTGGGCCAGGTTGGCGATGCCGCGCAGGTCGTGCCCGGCCAGGATGTCGTCCAGGCGGCCCATGATCTCGTCCGGTTCGCCGACCACCCCGTAGTCCGGCCGCAGCCGCTCCAGCAGGGCGTGCGGCCTGGTGGTGAAGCCGAAGCCGCCGAGCATGACCGGGGTGTCGGTCAGGTCCCGCAGGATGCCGATGAGTTCCTCGGTCTCGTGCATCGGCCAGTAGCTGTTGCGGCGTACCGGTGGGGCGCCGGGGAGGTCGGCGTCGGCGTAGTTCCAGATGAAGATCGAGTCCAGTTGCCGCAGGTGGATGCCGATGAGGCGGGGGTCGGTACGCTCCAGCACCGCGGCCAGCACCGAGCGCCACTCGGGCTTGGGGGTGCGCAGCAGGTCGAACCGGGCGGTGGTCAGGCCGTGCCGTTCGGCGATCGCCGAAACCTGGACGAACGCGTAGGGATAGATGGGCAGTGCCGGGTAGTTCGAGGCGCTCAGCAGCAGCAGGTCCACGCCGTGTCGCCCCGGTACCACTGGGATGGGGTCTGCCATGCTGGGGATGGTGACACATCGTCAGTCCTCTTCACCACCATACGGATCAGCGCAAGGTGTCCGGATCCTCACTCTCTGCGGTGCAACCCCTTGACCGGAGCATGCACCGGACAACAATGGATTCCACGCTCCTGCCGCTCCGGCCCTGCGGCGGACCCACGAGCTTCCGCGTGCCACCGCCTCGCCGTCGCCCGCACCGCACCGCACCGTACCGACCGGACCCGCCGCGACGGCCCCCTCCCTCCCGTGAGGAGTGAATCCTTGACCTTTCCCGTGCTCTCGGCCGACTCGCACGTCGTCGAACCCGTGCGCCTGTGGACCGAAGGACTGGAACGCAAGTACCGCGACCGCGCGCCCCGGGTCTCCTGGGACGCCGAGCGGCGCGGCTGGTACTTCACCTGCGACGACCTGCCCCCCGCCCTCGTCAACAGCCTCTACGCCACCGACGCCACCGCCGAGGGGTTCGTCACCGACGCCGAGACGGTGGTCGAGGCGGCCCGGCCGGGCGGCAGCGATCCGGCCGCGCGGCTGAAGGACATGGCCCTGGACGGAGTGGCCGGCGAGGTGCTCTACCCCAGCCTCGGCCTGCACCTGTTCTGGCTCTCCGACGGAGAGTTCCAGCGTGCCTGCTTCCGCGCCTACAACGACTGGCTCGCCGAGTACGTGCGCCACACCCCGGAGCGACTGGTCGGCCTCGGGCTGATCTCACTGTGGGACACCGAGGAGGCCGTACGGGAGCTGCGCCGTTGCCGCGAGCTGGGCCTGCGGGGCGCCGCGATCTGGGCCTCCACCCCCACCGAGCGGGACTTCGGCGGGGAGATCAACGACCCGTTCTGGCGGGAGGCCCAGGCCCTGGGCATGCCGGTGTCGATGCACTGCCTCACCGGCTACCGGGACAGCCCGAAGCTCTTCGACTACGACAGCCCGCTCGGCCGCATCCGGCGCAACATGGGCTACCCGGAGGAACTCCAGCACACCCTCACCGACCTGATCTTCTCCGGGGTCCTCCAGCGCTTCCCGGACCTCCAGGTCGTCCTGGCCGAGAACGACATCGGCTGGATCGCCTACCATTTGCTGCACGCCGATCGCATCTACGACAAGCTCGGCCCGGCCCTGCGCACCGACCTCACCATGGCGCCCAGCGCCTACTTCCGCCGCCAGGTGCACGCCACCTTCACCGAGGACGAGGTGGGCGTGCTCACCATGCGGCTGCTCGGCTCGGGGAACTTCCTCTGGGGCAGTGACTACCCGCACTACGAGGGAAGTTGGCCGAACTCCCGGCAGGTCCTGGACCTCGGGCTGCGGGACGCCGGCCCGCAGGCGCGGCAACAGGTGACCTCCGAGAACTGCGCCCGGCTCTACGGGTTCGACCTCGCCACCCTGGCCGCCGAACCGACCGAGTGACCCAGCCGTCCACCGCTAGGGAGCCCGCATGGCGGAGCAGAACGCGAACCGCTGGTACCGCTTCATCGACGACGACATCGAACGAAGGACCCGGACGAGTGTCGGCTTCACCAACCTGATCTCCACCCGCCCCTACCCGATGGACACCGGGACCTTCGAGGGTTTCATCGATCGCAACGCCCTGATCCGCGAGTACCTGCGGATCACCCGGGACGTCTTCCTGGCCAGCGTGCGCGGCGAGATCGACCCGGCCGTCGCGGACACCCTGCTCGCCCGCCAGCCCCCGGAACGCGACCACACCTACCACAAGAACCTGACTGAACGGCACCTGGAACTGCCCCGGTACTTCCGCACCGACGAGCCGGCCCCCGGCCAGATCGCCGAGGTGCAGTGCCCGGCGTCCGGCTGGGAGATCGCCGACCAGGTGCACGCGCTCTACCAGGCCTTCCCGGACGACTTCGGCGGCCCCTCACGACACCTCGGGGCGCCGATCGACAACCTCGCCGACTCGCTCCGGGCCCGCTTCGGCGACGACCTCGTCGTCCACCACCTCACCGGCAACGCCTCCCGGCCGCACGGCGTCCAGTACACCGTGCAGCGACTGCGCGAGCGGGGCATCCGGCACTTCGGCTTCGACCGGGTGCACTGGAAGGACTGCGGGCTCGTGCGCGCCCACGAGTTCTACGACCTGCGCTACAACGGCTTCTTCGACCAGTGGATGGAGGCCTGCGAGCGCGGCGAACTCTTCTTCGACCACCCGCCGACCCCGCTCTACGACGCCAAGGTGACCATGGCCTGGCCGTTCTGGGAGAAGACCCGGCAGTACTACCCGGACCGGGTGCGCGGGCTCTTCCCGCACACCGAGATCGTCACCCCCGACGGCTTCCACCTGCCCGACGGCAGCTGGATCGGCCTGGACGAGTACTGCGCGCTCGGACAGGGCAAGCGCCGCTACTACCTCAAGTTCGGCAGCCATCACCCCACCCTGAACTGGGGCAGCCGCGCCGTCTACCACACGGGCAGCTTCTCCGGCGCGGCGCTGCGTGCCCTCTTCGACCGGGCCCTGGTCGACACGGCGGCCGGTCACCTCTGGGTCGCGCAGGACGCCCGCCTGCTGCCGGAACCGGCCACGGGCGTCACCCGGGACGGCGAGCAGGTGGGCTTCGACGCCTACACCAAGCTCAGCGGGTTCTACACCCCGGAGGGCCTGGCCGGAGTGATGGTCATGCAGGAGCGTGCCCACAAGGTGCACGGATCGCCGCAGACCGTGCTCAGCATCGCCTACTGACACCCCCCGACCCCGAACGAGGGAGAATCGCGGCCATGGCCGACCCGGGCGCGACCCCGACGCTGGCGGGACGCCGGCGTCGGGGTCGCGTACTTCCGCTTCCTGGAACGGGACGGCGTGGACTGGGACGCCTGGTGGGACGTCCTGTCCGGCCGCGTCGCCGGCACCATCTTCCGCGGCGCGCTGGCACCCGACGTCTGCGAGCGCACCTGCCGCCGTTTCTGGGCCAGTCCCCTGACCGTCAGTCCCCCGCAGGCCGTCCGCAGCACCGACCGCGTCGCCGGCCCGATCCTCGTCTCCTCCGGGAGCCTCGACGCCTACCTGGACGCGTCCGAACGCGCCCGCCCCGGCCTCGACGCGATCTGGGAGGGGCCGGGCCCGACCCTGCCCGATCTGCTGGAGGACTGCCGCGCGCACCTGGCCGGGCTCGGCGTCGAGCTGCGGCCGGCGGAACACGAGGGCCGACAGGCCGCCGTCTTCAAGCTGCGGTCGCGTGCCAACAGCGAGACCTTCGGCCTGCTGCCGCACGACGACGCCCCGTACGGCTGGATGAAGCCGCACCTGGCCGGCTTCGAAGTCATCCGGGTCCGACCAGTCTGCAACGCCCTCACCTGCCTGGAGAACGGCCCGGGCGGCGAGCTCGTCTACTGGAACGCCGCGCCCGGCCCCGAGGACCGCAGGGCCCTGGGGCTGCCGCCCGGGAGCTACGGCTACCCGCTGGAGGCCCTGGAAGGGGTGGAACGGATCACCCTGGAGATCCGCCCCGGAGACGTCTACGTGTTCGACGGCGGCAACGTCCACGCCGTCGCGCCCAGCGGACGACCGGACGTGCGCCGCACCGTGGCGCTCTGGTCGACCGGCCTGCTCGACGAGCGGACCGTCCTGCAGTGGGCCTGACCGGCCAGGCCGACCGACCGGAGGGAAAGGACCTCATGACGGAAGCAACGGGCGCGGGGATCGACGTCCGACAGCTCGCGGGCCACATCGGCGCCATGATCGACGGGGTCGACCTCGCCGAAGCCCTGCCCGACCCGACGATCGACGCCGTCCGCGCCGCCCTGCTGCGCCACAAGGTGGTCTTCCTGCGCGGCCAGCGGCTCGGCCACCCCGAGCACATCGCCTTCGGGCGGCGCCTCGGCGAGCTGACCCGGCGTCCCGGCCGCAAGCACGGCGTCCACCCGGACGGGTACCCCGAGGTCCTCACCGTCGATCCGGACGTGGAGGACACCCGGCACGGCCAGCGGTTCGAGGAGCGACTGAGGCCCAAGGCCCTGGAGCCGTACTCCGGCTGGCACGTCGACCTGGCCGCCGCCGTCAACCCGCCCGCCATCTCGGTCCTACGGGCCGAGACCGTCCCCCCGTACGGCGGCGACACCCAGTGGACCAACCTGGTCGCCGCCTACCAGGGCCTCTCCGAACCGCTGCGCGTGCTCGCCGACGGACTGCGCGCCGAACACACCCTCTACGCCGCGAACCGCCTGCTGCTGTCCGACAAGGAGGACGTCGAAGTCCTGCGCCGGCTCACCGAGGACACCCTGCTCTCCGTCCACCCGGTGGTGCGCGTCCACCCCGAGACCGGCGAACGCGCCCTGTTCGCACCACCCGCGTCCGTCACCCACCTGCGCGGGCTGCTGCCCTGGGAGAGCCGCCACCTGCTGGAGCTCTTCCACGGGCACATCGGCCGCCCAGAGTACAGCGTGCGCTGGCAGTGGGCCCCCGGCGACGTCGCCATCTGGGACAACCGCGCCGTCGCCCACCTGCAACCCGCCGACCTGGACCGCACCGACCACCGCCGCACCCTCTACCGGGTGACCGTACTCGGCGACCGCCCGGTCGGCCCGGACGGCTTCACCTCCGAGGCCGTCCACGGCGAACCGCTCACCGCGTACCGCGGCAGCTGACCGACGCTGACGACCGCTCCTACAGCGAGGACTCCCGCCAGTGGCACCAGATCGTCCGCAAGCTGCTGTTCCGGGCCCGATCCGCCCAAGCCGGCCAGCCCTGAACCTTCCCTCGACCCGCCTGACGAGGTCTCCCATGGACAGCACGCCGGACAGCCCCCTGTCACCGCACGCCCTCGGGCCGCAGCTGCTCGAGCGGCTCATGGCCCCCCTGCGGCAGGCTGGTTGGACCCAGGCAGATCAGTGGTACGAGGACGAAGAGGACGAGGACGATTCTGGCGCCGACGCGGCGGCAACGGTCGAGCTGAGCCGCTCCAACTTCCACCTCTTCATCAGCTGGTCTCCGGCCACCGGCCGCCTCGTCATCGACGACCCCACCGACGGCTGGGACTGGGACGGGTACCTTCCTCCGCTGTTCGCGCTCGACGAGCCGCTCATCATCGACCTGAGCCCGCAATCCACCCAGGTGGACAGGGCGGAGGCCGCACGCCGGGCTTTCGCCGCCGCCGGGCTGCTCGACGTGACGCGCATCTATCTGCCCGGCGACGAGACATCGCTCCGCGGGACCCTGAGCACCCTGTTCTGGAAAGAGCACATCAGCCCCGCGATCCGTCGGCACCGCCGCGAGCACGACAGCCTGCAGGTACTCAGGGCGTTCGGCGAGGACTTCTACTGGCGCATCGGAAGCGGGCTGCGTGCCTACCCGGTGATCTCCCCCGACTCGGTGCCGTCAGCGGCAGCGCGAGGGATCGCCGAATGGTGCTGGCGGCGCGAGAGCGACGTCGAGGACTGGCACTTCAAGATCGACGACATCGCGATGGCCCGGGCCAACATCGCCGCCACCCGGGCCGTCCTGCCCCACGTCCACCTCGAGGCCATCGACTGGCACGCTGTGCGTCTCGCCCTCACAGCCCCCGCCCGCCGACTCGCGGACGGCCAGGCCCTGCGGGACACCTTCGAAGAAGGCTGGGGGCCGATCCTTGCATCCATCCACCGTGAGATCGACCTTTGGCAACAGGTCGACGAGGATCTCGGCGCGGAGGCCACCATGCGCCTGCTCTCCATGCATGGTTCCCACACCGAGTCCGTTGGCGAGTGGTGGGGCTCAGGCTGGTTCGAAACCGTGACCCGCAGCGCTATCGCCCGTGCCGCGGATGCCGACACCCTCCCCGCCTCGGTCCTCGAGGTCTTCACAGACCCGGAACAATTCGCTGACGCCGCCGGCGGCCACCCCGACCTGTTAGACGATGACACCTTCGCTTGGCTGACACGTGCCATCTTCCACAAACGGCTCCTCCAGCAAAAGGCCCGTTTGCCCCGGACCACCGCACTGGCCCTTCCCGACTGGGCGACGCAGAGCCTTCTGGCCCTGATCGAATCGGACGATGAACCTTCACCGACAGAAGCGTCATGATGAGCGAAGGTGCCCACGCAGGCAGGCACCAAGAGCCAGATGGCGAAGCATCCACCCGAATCGTGGGGTCGAAGCATCGAGCCGGGCCGGCAGAGGGCTGTTACTCCGTGTGGCCGAATCCGATGCTGGGCCTTGACGCTGTTTTGGGAACAGCCGATTTGGGTGCTGGTGGACGCAGTAGGACTTCTCAGGACGGCAAGGCCTCAAGCTGGGCATGGTCCTCGGTTCGTCGGGATGCTGTCCGAGGTCGCGGCCCGCAGCCTGCTCACCGCCCGCCCCGAGGCAGTCGGCGTGCGCACCCTGCCGATGAGCCTGGCCTCCGTCGCCGCCGCCCCGCTCGGCGCGGCCCTGTCCGGATGCTTCGGTGCGCCGCCGACGTCGACTAGCGGCGCCGGACAGACTGCGGCCAGAGGTTGCCGACCGGGTGCGCTTCGTCAGCGGGTGAGGGGCAGGCGTAGAAGCGAGCCCGCCCGCGCCTACGACCGGCGCTCGCGACTGCGCACCCTGCAGAAAGGGTCAGCTCAGGCCGCGCGCCGCCCCCGCAACCCTCCCGGACTGGGCAGCTCACGACCTCCTCGACATGCTCCGCCCGGACTCCGAGGAGCACGAGGCCCCAGCTGCCGACGCCACGCTCGGGCGTCCCTGACCGGCCGCACAGCCAGAGACGCCTCACCCCGCCCAAGCCGCAGTACGGAAGCCCTCCGACGCGCGGCTACGCCGCCCGCCGGAGGACCTCACCAGGCCCGGGGACCGGACTCCGTCCGGCGGCGGCCCGGTCGAGGGCCTGGGCCAGGGCGAGCACGGCCTGGTCGGCGGAGTCCTTGAGGAGGTGGCCGTAGAGGTTGATCGTGGTGGCGATGGTGGAGTGCCGCAGGGTCTTGGAGATGACGGCGACGGGGATGTTCTCGGCGATCATGATGCTGGCCGCGGTGTGGCGAAGGTCGTGCAGGCCGATCCTGGGCAGGTCGAGCTCGGCGGTGCGCTTGCGGAGCTGGTCGAGGACCCATTGGGGCCGTAGCGGGGTTCCGCCCGGGCGGGCGAAGACCAGGCCCTCGAGCCGGCCGTCGGGGTGGGCGGCCATCTGGATCGCGGCCTGGCGGTGGAGGGCGGTCATGACCCTGGGGGAGAGGCTGATCCAGGCGCGGCTGGCCTCGGTCTTGGGCTCGCGGAGGTGGATCTTCCCGTTGTCGATCGCGGCGAGGGTCCAGCGGACGAACAGCTTGCGGTCCATGAGGTGGACGTCGGACCAGTGCAGGGCGAGAACCTCACCGCGGCGCATGCCGGTGCCGAGCATGACCTCGAACAGGTCGGTCAGCTGGTCCGCGTACTGCTCCGCACTGTGCTGCAGGAAAGTCGCGGCTTGCTCGGGGGTCCAGCAGGTGCGCTCGGCTGCGCGGGGCTTGGGCGGCACGGAGTGCTTGGCCGGGTTGTAGCGCAGGCGCCACGAGCGGACTGCGGCGTTGAGTGCGTTGCGCAGGGTGGACACGGCCCGGTAGACGGTGACGCGCCCGCGCTGGGCCTCCAACTGGGCGGTGACCCAGTCGTCGATGTGTTCCGGGCGCAGGTCGAGGAGCCGGAGGTGGCCGAAGGCGGGGACGAGGTCGCGCTCGACGCACGCGGCGTAGCCGGCGTACGTGTTCGGCGCCAGGTGCGGCTTCCTCGTGGCGAGCCATTCCCGCAGGTAGCTCGCGACGGTGGTACGGCGGTTCTCGTAGACCCCGCGCAGCTCACCGTCCAGCACTGCGGCCATCTCGCGGGCCGCCTCGGCCCGGCTGGTGAACCCGCCCCGTCGACGGGTCCTTCGCCTCCCGTCTTCCGGAGCGACGTCGACGCAGTACGTCCACGACCCGTGACCCGCCTCCCCCAGCAGCCGCACACACCACGGACCCAGCTGCTTGCGGTGCTCGTCCGTACAACCGCACCGCCGGTAGACCCGTCCCCGCCGCGCACGCTGTCCCATGAGCTTCCCCTTCTCCCGATCGGGTGATCCTGGGACCAAGAGTCGCTGCCCGGTCGGGCGTGGCGACAGAGCGTGAGAGGCGGTGCGCGATGCACGTCAGAACCACACGGCGACGACACGCTCAAGACGACACACCGCCCGGAAGATCACTGTCCGCAACCGGTGGGTAAGCGACCATGATCCGCCCGCAGGACCGGGCCCCGCGGGCCGGCCGACGGCATCGACGCAGGGGCGGTCGGGCAGGTACGACGCCGCTTGCTGAAGGGCCGACAGGTCTCGATCACAGGCAGTAGCCGCGGCGGGGCGGGCGGCCTGGGGACCACTTTGGGACCACACCCGATGAGCGCCTATGGGCGCCGATGGTCCGAAACGGACACTTCTGCACGAAGTAAACACTGAGCAACTGTCAGCTGCCTGTGGCATCGCTTCAGTCGTGAAGTCCCAACTCACTTGTTCCCCATGATAGTTGAGCAATAGGAAAGCCGAGGCCTTGAGGCCTCGGCTGCCGACAATAGTTGAACCCCTTGACTGGGGGTCAAGGGGTCGCAGGTTCAAATCCTGTCGTCCCGACTGTAAAGTCGCAGGTCAGAGGCGGTTTACTCGCGTAGAGTAAGCCGCCTCTTTCGCGGTTTTCGGACATTCCAAAGCGGGGCAACCTGGACATCCGCCCTCGTGGGACCGAAAGGGACTTGGGTGACTTTCCTTCAATGTGAAGACCGACAGGCGTGCTGACCTTCAAAAGGGCGATTTCCGGCTCTGTAGCGCACTTGACCCATGGAACGGTGGGGTCAAGTGGGTAACTCTGGCCCGGTTCGTGTGATCTGACGGGCTGTCGACCGATCCGCGCCGGATCGGCGGCGCGGGTCTTGCGTTCCTGGCATGAGGGGATGTTCTTGTCTCCTGGTCACCAGCGGTCGGGGATTTGGCCGTTGAGGTGGAGTTGTTCGACGAGGTGGCGGGTGAGCGCATCGCCGGCGTTCGTGAGCTCGCGGATATCCGGGTGGAGATAGCGTTGGGTGGTGGTGATCTCCGCGTGGCCCGCGATCTGTTGGAGGATGTGGAGCGGGATTCCCGCGTCGGCCATCCAGGTCAGCCCGGTGTGGCGCAGGTCGTGGCGGCGTAGGTGTTCGTAGCCGAGGTCGAGGATGACGTTGTCCCAGTGGGTGGCGTCTCGTAGGACTGCTGTGCTGATGCGGCCACCGCGTGGGCCGGTGTAGAGGCGGGCGTCGGGGTCGCCTCGGGTGGTGCGGAGCCGGCGGGCGATCTGTAGGCGTAGCGGTTCGATGATTGGGATCAGGCGGGCGCCGCCGCCTTTGGTGTGCTTGTCGACCAGGCCACCGGGTGCGGGGGTGGTCTGCCGACGACAAGTCAGGATCCATTTGCTGGTGTCGATGTCGCGAGCTCGGACTCCGGAGACCTCGCCGATGCGGCTGGCCGTGCATGCGCTGTGGAGGATGACTTCTCCCCAGCCCTGGTAGTGGTTGTAGGAGGCATCGACCAGGGCGTCGGCGAGTTCGGTGAGTGCGGTCCAGTCACGCAGGGCGAGGCTGCGTGGGTCCCGCAGTTCATCCTCGGCCTGTTTGAACTCGCGCTGCCACCCGCTCACGCGGGCCGGAGTCTGGCTGAGGATGCCGTCCACGACGGCTTGCCCGAGGGCTCGGTTGAGCATGGCGAGGGTGTTCTTGATGGTGGAGCGGCTACAGCCCTCAGCGATCCAGGAGAAGACCGCCGTAGCGATTGTGCCAGCGGTGATCAGGCGGACGGGCAGGTGGCCGAGGTCGGGTTGGATCCTCAGGTGCCAGCCCGCGAGATAGGGGATGTGGGTGGTGGTCTCCAGGCCGCGAAGGATGCTCGGAAGCCGGCGGTCGACGTAGTCGGTCAGGGTCGTCGAGCTTATTGAGGGGAGCAGGGGGCTGCCGGTAGCGTCGGCCAGGATGGTAAGCCACTGGGTGATCAGTGCCGGGTCGATTCCGTTGTCGACTGCCTCGGCGAGGAACCTGGCCCAGGCGTGGGTCTGGGGCGCGGTTACCGGTATTGCCGGAGTGGCGGTGAAGGTCGGCGTTGTAAGCGAGGTGTTCGTCAGCGCCTTCGGGGGGAATGTTGACGTGCTCATATATCATGGTTGCGCCAAACATGCTGACTGGCTGGCTCGGCAGCTGTGCTTGGGCGCCAGTCACGGCGGCGGAGGCGAGCCACAAGGCCCGGGGCCACCGCTGGCCGCAACGGAGCCGGCAGACCACCGCGGGCGAACTCGGCGCGGCCTGGGATCGCCTGGTGGGGCGGGAGGCCCATCGACGGTCTGCCCGGTGTTTCGAGGTCCTGGCCGGGGCGCTCGCGCGGCCGACCACGTCCACGAAACCGACTTCCGACGGATCGGGCCGTGTTCATGCGCACGCGCTCTAAACTGATCAGTGGGCTGTGCTGCGGGTCTGTGACGGGTACGCCGCGTCCCGTTGCATGTGGCCCCGGGGTCAGGTCGAGTTCGAGTCGGGCGGGGGTACGAGGGCGCTGATGAAGCCGTTGGACAGCGATGTGGACCCTTTGGTGCTCGGCCCGTTTGAATTGCTAGCCATCCTCGGCGAGGGGGGTATGGGGCGGGCCTACCTTGCGCGGCAGTTGCCCTTGGACAACCTGGGCCCCGAGCTGGAGGCCGGGTATTACCTGGCCGAAGGCGATGACGACCGAGAGAACACCCTCTCGGTCGTGAAGGTCATCAGCCCGAAGTACTTGCAGAGCACGCAGCAGGACGAGGATGAGAAGCGTGCCCGGTTTGCGCAGGAGATCGGCGCGGTTCGGGCGGTCGTTAGTGACCGGGTGCCTTCGCTACTTGCTGCCGACCCAGAGGCAGCGCAGCCGTGGTTGGCGATCGACTACGTGCACGGTCCGAACCTCAGCACCATGATCAAGGAGAAGGGTGTCTTCTCGGTTGGCCCCTACGCTGCGCTGGGGCTTGCCCTGGTGGACGCGCTGCGTGCCATCCACGGAGCGAAACTGCTGCATCGGGACTTGAAGCCGGGAAACGTCGTCCTTGGCCCCACCGGCCCCGTCGTCCTCGACTTCGGTCTGGCGGTACTGGTCGACCGCCGCACTAGCCAGGCTGTGACCAAGACCGGGTTGGGCTTCGGCTCCGCTGGCTACATGCCGTTGGAGCAGGCGACCGACCTGAAGCGAGTCAAGGAACCGGCCGACGTGTACGCGCTTGGAGCCACGCTGTTCTTTGCGGCGACAGGCCATCCCCCTTATCCGCACGGCCCTGTGCCGGTGTCGCCGGTCTGGGATGACGTCGACAACACGTTCGTCCCGCTGCTAGCCAAGATCATTGTGCATATTCCGGAGCAGCGTCCGTCGCTCGATGCGGTGGAGCAAGGCTTGCATGAGCTCCTCATCCAGCACGGGCTGACACCGGAGGACGCCGATGCGCAGTTGCGAGAGGTCGTAGAGAGAGCAGGGCTCGCGCCGGAGTTGCCCCCCTCGGCGCTTGCGGGTGCCGCGAACGCCGAGGTGCAGGCGGCGGCGCAGCAGGCGGTGGATGCCGGAGCAGCGCCCGACGCGCCGTGGGTCGGCGGTGATGATCTCTTTGCACAGCTCTTCGCCTCGGATGAGCTCGAAGCGGTAGCGCCTGACCCGGTGCAGGAGCCCGAAGAGGGTTACTCACCCACGTTGATTGATCCGGCGAACGTGATCACGGTCGCGCTGACGCCTGCGGACGTACCTCCAGGGAAAGCGACCATGATCCTTCCGATCGAACCGCCGCAAGCCGGCGCCGACGCCCAGGCGCCGCCGCAGGCCGCACCCGCGGCCGCGCTACGCGTCGCGAAGTACCTCCGCGAGGCGTACGCCCGCAGCCGCAAACTCTAGGCGTCGGCCCCAGCCGCAGGCGGATATCCGTGGGCCGGTGAGACTGAAGTCACCGAAACATGCCGCTCGCCCTCCTTCCCGGGCAGTCGGGGCCTAGGGTGCCAACAGAAGACCATTCCACCAGCTCAGCGCCCATACAGCGGCGCGATCGTTTTTCGAGAGGTAACCACGCGATGCCCGACGCAGCAGCCACCTCACCCGACCACGTCGGCGCAGCCGCACCGCTCGGGATCGCCGTCGGCACCGTTATCGAGGTGCGCGACGAGGACTGGCTGGTCCGTAGCATCAGCGAGCCTAGGGAAGGCGAGTACCTGATCAAGGCGACCGGTGCCTCCGACCTGGTCCGAGGGCACGAGGCCCGATTCCTTACCTCCCTGGACCAGCCCCGGGTACTGCGTCCTGAGGACACCCGGCTGGTGCCCGATACCTCGAAGGAGTTTCGGCGCAGCCGCCTCTTCCTGGAGGCAGTCATGCGCAGGACGCCCCTGCCACAGTCCGAGAAGGGCTTGGCGCTGACCGATGGATTCCTGCTCGACCGCATGGACTACCAGCTGCGCCCCGCTGAGAAGGCCCTGGCCAACCCGCTTCGGCCACGTTTGCTGATCGGCGACGTGGTGGGGCTCGGCAAGACCCTGGAGATCGGGGTGCTGCTCGGTGAGCTGGTGCGGCGTGGGCGTGGTGAGCGGATCCTCGTGGTCACGCCAGCTCCGGTGTTGGAGCAGTTCCAGCACGAGATGTGGACACGGTTCGCGCTTCCGCTGGTGCGGCTCGACAGCGTTGGCATCGCCCGCATCGAGCGGCGTGTCCCGGCGGGGCGCAACCCCTTCACCTACTACAAGCGCGTGATCGTCTCCATGGACACGATCAAGAATCCGAAGCGCTACAAGCCATGGCTGGAGAACGTCCACTGGGACGCAGTCATCATTGACGAGTCGCACAACCTCATCGGGGAGAGCAGCGACCGCCGGGCGTTGGCAAACCTCCTGGCGGACCGCACCGACGCGCTGATCCTGGCCAGCGCCACGCCCCACAACGGCAAGATGCGGTCCTTCGCCGGCCTCGTCCGGCTGCTCGATCCGATGGCCATCAAGGACGTGAACGACCCCCAGCCGGACGAACTGAGGCACCTCTACATCCGCCGCACCAAGACCAGCCGCGAGGTCTCGCAGGTACTCGCAACGAAGACCGAGGTGCGGGACGGGAAGACCGTCGAGGTGGTGAAGTGGGCGCCCAGGGGAGGCTCGTACCCGGTGGAGCGGAATGCGACGGATCTGGAGGAGCAGGTCTTCGCCGAGCTCGCTTCGTTCTGGCTGCGACGCCCCGGTGAGCGTGGCGGAGAAGGAACGGAGTCGCGCAGCGACGAAAACAGACTGTTTCCGTATGTGCTGTTGAAATCGTTCCTGTCTTCGCACCGTGCGCTGTTCGCGACTGCACGGGAACGACTGGGGAAGCTGGGCCACCAGCTGCCGCATGACCATAAGCACGTCACCGACCCGCCGCTCGTGGACCCGCCGGCGTCCACCCCGGAGGTGGCCTCCCTGCTGCGCCTGGCCGATCTGGCCCGTGACATCGAGCAGGCCGTCAGTACCAAGGGACAGCATGGGGCGGCGAAACTCGCCGGGCTGGTGAAGGAGTTGCGCGAGATCGGCGTCAGGTCTGGCAGCGGGACAAGGGCGGTGGTGTTCTCCGAGCGCCGCGAGACCCTCGATTGGCTCGGGGTGATCCTTCCATCGTTGCTCGGCTGGAAGACGGACGAGAGCGGCAGGACCGCGGTCAAGGTTCTGCACAGCCTTGTGTCGGACACCGAGCAGCAGGAGTACGTGGACGAGTTCGCTCGGGCCGGCAGTGATGTGCGGCTGCTGTTGACCGGTGACGGGGCGTCCGAGGGCGTGAACTTGCACCGCCAGTGCCACCACCTGATCCATTGGGACCTGCCGTGGAGCTTGATCCGGGTCGAACAGCGCAACGGCCGCATTGACCGCTATGGACAACAGCACCCGCCGGAGTTCCGCGCGATGATCCTCGCTTCCAGCGTTGAGGGTGCGCTGGACGACCGGGATGTCGCGCAGCGGGTTCTTGACCGTGAGGCGGTGGTTCACCAGGTGCTCGGCACGGTGGAGGCTGTCAGTCAGGAACATGATGCCGACAAGGAAGAGAAGCGGCTGATGGAGTCGCTCCTTGCCGGCCGCCGCCCCCAGGACGCGGTTCGCGACCTGGAGGCCCACACGGCCTCTCAGGATGGCGAACCGCTAGTCGAGCAGGCGCTGATGGCCGAGTACGACGATGGCCCGATCGGGATGGACTTCCTCGACATGCTTGACGCCGGAGGCGAAGCCGAACCTGAGGAAGCGCCGGCGGACGACCTCCCCGCTCCGCCGGTCCTGGCAGAGGAACTGCGTCTCTTCTCCACCCGGCGCGACTACGTCCTGGCTGGGCTCGATGAGCTCGAGGACCTGGAATCGTTCCGGCTGAAGACTGTCGTCGAGGGTAACGACCTGAGCTTCGACACTCCCGAGGACCTGGCCGACCGCCTATCCGTTCTACCCGACTCCTACCGCCGCGATCAGGGCATCGACCGGCGCCTGAATCTCACCTTCGACGCTGCGGACGCCGCCGACTCGTTGCGCCGTGCCCGCGAGGACTCCCATTCCAATTCCCTGTGGCCGGACTCCCACTACGTCGGTGAGCTGCACCCGGTCCTGGAGTGGATCACCGACAAGGTGCTGGTCCAGATTGGCCGCCAGAGTGCCCCGGTACTGCAGGTGGACGCCAAGAGGGTGCCGGAGCCGGTCTTCCTGACCCAGGGACTGTGGTCCAACTCGGAAGGGCGCCCAACTGTGGTCGCCTGGCTCGCCGTCGACCTGCTGGCACAGGACCATCCACGAATCCGCCCGTTGACGCGCGAACTTCTCGCCGAGCTCGGCGTTGGGCCCGGCATGGACGACCACTTTGCTCCGGGTGATCGCGATGCGCTTACCGAGCTGCTCCCGGCGGCCGTCGCCGCAACCCGCCGTGAGCTGCACGAGCTGCGCAAACTCAGCGACGAGCTGGTGGATGCCCCGCTGCACGAGTACGAGAAGAAGATCGGGCGCTGGCAGCAGACCCTGCCTGGGCTCGGCGCCCTCACGCGTAGCGCACGCGACGAGACAGCTGAGCTGCTGCGTAAGCGCGCCGAACGGCTCAGGACCGCAGGCAAGCCGATGGTGCGCGTCCTGGCCGTCCTGGAGCCCAGCGCATGAGCGCCAACGATGTTATGAGTAACCGCGGTAGCGGGCAGGAGGAACAGGCGTGACGTACGACTCCCTGGTCAACGAGGGCGAGTACTTCCCCGCCTTCTACCTCGACGAGATCCTGCCCACGCAGCTCAAGAACGGTCCCCTCAAGCAGTGGACCGCCAAGGAACGCGCGGGGGAGGACACCCCACGGCAGGGCCTGCGCAACCTGTCGGCGCCCTACCTCACCGCTCGCGCCGCACTTCGCGACGCTGCGGGCAAGTTCAACGCCACCGAGGACGTGTTTGCGGTCGCCGTCCAGCAGGCCGGCGCCGAGGTGCTGAAGTCGCAGCGATCCCTGGAACACGACGAACTGGCCGCCGCCGTCGCGCACGCGAACCGCAAGTCCGGCGCCGCCTGGGCGGGCGACAGCAGCCCCGAGGGTGAATGGCGTACGGCCCTGGCTGGATGGCACGACCGGCTCCTGCGTGCCCTGGGCTACAACCCTGCTCCCGGCCTGCGCATCGTCCACAGTCCAGCCGGGGTGGTGGCAGTGCCCGTCGCCCTCAGCGAGGACCAACTCGTTGTACTCACTGGCGGCTTCGCCACTTCCGTGGATCAGGTGCGCGGTGGCGGAGAGGATGGAAGCGGCGGGGCGGCGGGCCGACTGCCCGCCCCGGTCCGCGTCGGCTCCGGCAAGACCCTGACGACCGTCACCGACCTCGCCGCCTGGCTGCTCAGCGCGGACAATCCGCCGCGCTATGCCTTGCTGCTCTTCGGCGGTGTGATGGTCCTCGCCGACCGGGAGCACTTCGCCCGGGGCCGGTACCTCGCTGTCAGCCTTGACGTCGCGCTGCCCCGCAAGGGTGCCAAGGGCGCCAACGCCGGGGAGCTCGACGTCATCGCCGCGCTCTTCGGAGCAGACTCCTTGCGTCCCAAGGAGGACGGCAAAGAGGACGACATCGCCCGCTTCGTCGCGGAATCCCGTGATCACTCGGTCGGTGTCACCGGCGACCTGCGCAAGGGTCTGCAGGCTTCGGTCCAGCTCATCGCCAACGAGGTGCTGACCCTCGTCCGGGAGCAGAAGGTACGGGTCGAGGACCTTGCCGCGTGGCTGCCCGACGTCCTCAAGGAGCCTGGCGACCTGCCCAAGCTGCTGACGACGGAGTCGCTCCGGTACCTGTACCGGATCCTGTTCCTGTTGTACGCGGAGGCCCGGCCGGAGCTCGATATCCTGCCGATGAAGAGCGAGGAGTACGTCACCGGATACAGCGTCAGCCGCCTGCGGGAACTGGTGATCCCGGAGAAGTTGACGGACAGCCGGGCCCGGCGCGGACACCACTTCCACGACTCGCTGGCGCTGCTCTTCGACAAGGTCTTCACAGGCCATCCCGTAGCCGAGACCGTCTCCACGCGTGACGCGTTGGATATGGGGGAAGCGGCGGAAATCAGCGGTGACGACGGGCAGGAGGGCGTGCGGATCGAGGCGCTGCGCTCGCGGTTGTTCGACCCCATGTCGATAAGGCTCGTCGGGCAGAAGCTCTCCGCGCCCAGCCGCGGCGCCGGCAATGGCCCTGAGATGCTGGACCTGCGGTTGCGCAATGATGTCCTGCACAAGGTGCTGCGCCACCTCACCCTGATCGAGGGCAAGGGCCGATACGGCAGGGGCGGCTTCATTTCCTACGCCAACCTGAGCATCAATCACCTCGGTGCCGTGTACGAGGGCCTGATGTCCTACACCGGGTTCATCATGGACGAGGTGAAGTACGAGGTCGCCAAGGACGGCGACCCGGAGGCTGGGTCCTGGCTGATCACGGGCAGTCAGGTCGCCTCCGGACGCTACCCGGACACGCCGGGCGACAGCGTCTTCGTGAAGCGGACGGTCAACAAGGAGACCCGCGAGGAGGAGTCCGCGACGTACCCGGTGGGTACGTATGTCTACCGGCTCGCGGGCCGCGACCGGCAGACCAGCGCCTCGTACTACACGCCCGAGTCCCTGACCCAGGCCACCGTCGAGCAGGCCCTGCGGTTCCGACTAGACCCGGAGGGAAAGGTCGACCCGAAGGAGCCGGAGAAGGCATGGGTGAACGCGGCGGACGTGCTGCGTTGGCGGGTGTGCGAGCCGGCGCTGGGGTCGGGCGCGTTCCTCAACGAGGCGGTGAACCAGCTCGCCGAGCTATACCTGCGCCTGGCCGAGCGCGAGCGGGGAGTGCAGATCGACCCCGAGGAGTACCAGCGGGAGTTCCAGAAGGCCAAGGCGTACATCGCCCTGCACAACGCCTACGGGGTTGACCTCAACGACACGGCGGTGGAGCTGGCGGAGATCTCGCTGTGGCTCAACACCATGTACCCGGGGATGAAGGCCCCCTGGTACGGGCTGCACCTGCACCGGGGCAATTCGCTCATCGGCGCGTCACGGAAGGTGTATCCGGGAAACGCCCTGCATGAGGGCGGATGGCTCAGGAGTAAGGGACAGGCCGCGCCGAAGGAGGTACCGCTTGGGCAGCCACTGCCCGGGCAGGCGGTGCACCAGTTCCTGCTGCCTGCGCTGGGGTGGGGGTCGGTGGTCGACGACGTGTCGGTGCGCAAGCCGAAGAAGGGCGCGGCCGACCAGACCGAGACGAGTGTGGTGGCCGGGGTCGAGGCCGAGTGGCTCGAACCCGAGATCATCGAGGCGATGACGAAATGGCGGGCGAGGCTTCGCCGCGCGCCGAAGGGTGGGGGCGCGGCGAAGAAAGCTGCGGTAGCGCGGAAGGCGGCGCCTGCGACCGTCACGGCTGACGTGGCGCTGCCGTTCGAGGACGAGCACGGGCAGGGGGCACTGGACCTTGGCTTCGATACGTGGCAGCAGGGCGCCCTGGACCTCAGCGGGTCGGCGAGCGGCGGGCGGGGGATGGCCGCGGCCAAGCGCGTCCAGCGGACAGAGGTACGGCAGGAGGAGAGCGAGCAGAGCGCGCAGGTCGGCCGACTGATGGCGCTTGCCCAGCGGGTCGAGTACCTCTGGCGGCTGGTCGTCAAGCGGCTGCAGCTGTCGGAACAGGAGATCGCTCGCACGGTGGGTGTGTGGGGCGCGAGTGCCGACGTGCTCGCGAAGACGCGTGTCGCTGCCGGTGGACTGGCCATGGACCGCGACGCGGTGCTGGCGGCACTGCACGCCGAGGGCAGTCCGTATTGGCGGCTGCGGCAGGTCATGGACGCCTGGTGCGCGCTGTGGTTCTGGCCGCTGGAGGAGGTCGGGCTGCTCAACGGCACCGACCGTGCGCGGTACTTCAAGGGCGACATCGATCTGACGAAGATCAAGAAGGGCTACCCGGGACGCAAGACCGCACTGAAGTCCCTGGACGATTGGATCGAGTTCGCCGAAGCCGTGGTGGGGCGGGTGGACGTCGACTCGGGGAAGCAGAAGGTGTCGTTCTTCGAGGTCGCCGAGGTTACCGATCTGGAACAGCTGGACGAGGCGGAACGGAACCTCGACGCGCAGATGATCGACGCCACGGCGTGGGAGGAACCCTATGACCTGGGCGACCTATTCCCTTGGTATGGGACGGCGTACCGGATCGCGCGCGAGCGCGGCTTCTTCCACTGGGAGTTGGAGTTCGCGCACGTATTCGCGGACGGCGGATTCGACCTCATGGTCGGGAACCCGCCGTGGGTCCGTCAGGAGTGGGACGAGGACGGCGTACTGGCGGAGTTCGAGCCGTGGTTCAAGCTGGCCGAAAAGCCCGGGATCAAGCAGAGAGCCGATCTGAAGGAAGGCATCCTCAATCATCCAGGGAAGCGCTCGACCTACCTAGATGAACTAGCCTGTGTGGCGGCAATCTCCAGCTTCCTGTCTGCACCAGACACGTATCCCGAGCTTGCGGGGACGCGCCCGGACATGTATCGGGCGTTCATGCTTCAGGTGTGGTGTGCGATCGGCGAACGAGGTGTTGCGGGACTTCTGCACCCTTCCACTCACTTGACTGGGGCGAAGGAGGGCGCGCTGCGATGGGCGGCTTACAGGCATCTGAGATTCCATGCCGACTTCACGAACGAGCTGCTGCTCTTTGCCAACCCAGTGGGCAACAGCAGTCACTTCAGCATTAACGTATACGGCGGCGCGCAGGAAATTCGATTCCAGCACATGAGCTGGCTGCTGCATCCGCAAGTGCTGCTCCGTTCCACTCGCCACGATGGGACTGGCCCGCTCCCGGGCATCAAACACGATGGCGCATGGGATCTGCGCCCTCACCGGGAACGCATCATCACGGTGACCCCCGCAACTTTGTCGGACTGGCTCGACTTGGCCGGTGAGGAAGTACCGCCGCCTGCCTCGGAAGCGAAGCTACTGTTCCCGGTTACAAGTGCAGAGGAGTCAGCTATTGCCGCCCTGGCTAAGTGGCCGCATCGGCTCCGGTCTCTCAATCCGCGCATCAGTTCTGGCTTCAACGAGAAGACGGATCGGACGGCGGGCTACTTCACCTGGGATCCGGGCGCCGTTGAGAGTTGGAACGAGGTGATCCTGCAGGCACCGACGATCACGATTGCTACGCCGTATGGGAAGCAACCGCCTCCGGGCGGCTCGAAGAGCATGCGGGACTACGGCTCGTGGGACCACGTCAACCTTGCTACCGATGCCGTTCCGCGAACTAACTACCGGCCAGCCGGCGGGGCCTCTCGGTTCGTTGCGGCCCAGGAGCGGTGGGTTGACTATGGCCGGTTTGATCAACTTCAGGCCGATGCGGCTGCGGTGGCGGCAGCCGAGTCCGATGTGATCGCGACCCATCCTGATCTCGATGCGGAGGATCGGCGGACTCTTGCGACTGCGCTGCTGCGTGAAGCTAGCAAGCGTCCGTACTCCGAGTTTGTTCGTGTCGGTTGGAGACGTCGGATCCCCTTGAACACTGAACGCAGTCTCGTCTCGGCCCTCGTACCTTCCGGGCCAGTACATGTCGACCTGGTCAACACGATGTCTGCCTCCAGCCTCCGAGGCACGGTCCTGGCCGCTGGCTTCATGGCGGCGTTGCCACTCGACTACTACATTCGCGTGACCGGTCTGCGCGACCTCCGGATCAACCAGGCCAAGACGCTGCCAGGCCCGACAGACGGGCATCCGTTGGCCGAGACCCTACTACTGCGTACTCTGCGCCTCAATTGTCAGACGAGTGCGTTCGCTTCGTTGTGGCGTGAGCTCTATACAGACTCATGGCATCAGGACACCTGGGCAGCCTCTTGGCCGGGGCTTGGGGATCTGGCATGCAACGTCACCCCTGACTGGACTGCCACCACACCATTGCGTAGTGAACGTGAACGCCGGGCTGCCCTCGTTGAACTCGATGCCCTGGTGTCTGTCTGGCTTGGTATCGGTGCCGACGAACTGGTCGCGATGTATCGCTCACGGTTCCCTGTACTAGTCCCGCGTGAGGACAACATGTGGTTCGACGCCGCAGGCCGCCGAATCGCGGAGGACTCCGAGGTCCACGGCTATGGCCAGCCCAAGGACGCCTGGAAGCAGCTCAGCTCCCACCCGGACTTCCCGTTCGCGGCGAACGTCCCCACCGGCTACGCCAGCCCTCTCTACCGCGCCAATCGCGAGGTGGAGATGCGCGCCGCGCACGCCGAGTTCACCAACCGCATGCACGCCGCAGGCTGGGTCCCGGGAGGGTCGAAGCCTGGCCTGTCAGTGGCAGCCAATACGTTCGAGTCGAGCGATGGACTCCGGGAATCTGGAACATCGTCATCCGAACACTCGGACATCACGGGGGGCGGTTCCGCGTCATGAGGCCCACACTTGCTGCGCAGGCGCTGCGCGATACGACCGTTGAGTATCTGACCACGACGTTCGCGCTGGCCGAGCCGGATACCCAGGACGCGCTGACGGAGCTCCTCACCGACCCCGCCGACGGACTGTTCCGTGGCCCGTACCTGCGTATCCGCCGTCCCTTCCGCTCGGCTGACGCGGGCTGGCAGGAGCACTTGGACTGGTGGCAGGACGGCTTCTGGCCGTACGCGCATCAGGCGGAGGCGTTCGCGCGGCTGACGACCAAGGGCGGCCACATCCCCTCGCCGACCCTGGTGACCACCGGCACCGGCTCGGGTAAGACGGAGTCGTTCCTCATTCCCGTCCTGGACCACTGCCGCCGTGCTCGGCAGCAGGGCCGGGCCGGGATCAAGGCGATCCTGCTCTACCCGATGAACGCCCTGGCCGGCGACCAGGCGGACCGGATCGGCGATCTGCTGGAGGACCCGCGTCTGGCGGAGGTCACCGCAGGGCTCTACATCGGTGAGGCGGGCGCCTCGCGTGCCGCCTCACCGTACAAGCGAGTCATGGTGGACCGGCAGGAGATTCGGCGCAATCCGCCGGACGTCCTGATCACCAACTACAAGATGTTGGACCTGCTGTTGCAGCGTCAGCATGACGCCCCGCTGTGGCTCGACGCGGACCTCGCCTACATCGTGATCGACGAGTTCCACACCTACGACGGCGCCCAGGGCACGGACGTGGCGATGCTGCTGCGACGACTGGCCGCTGCTGTGGGAGCCTCCGAGCCTGGGCGCCCGCTGGGCGGGATCTGCCCGGTTGCGACGTCGGCAACCCTGGGCGAGACCCCAGCCGCCGCGAAGCCGGCTTCACCCGAGACGGGAACCGTTTTGCCCAGCGGTGTCACGTCGGCCCGTCCGATGCTGGACGTCGCCTCGCAGGTCTTCGGTGTGCGCTTCCCCGACGATTCAGTAGTGGGGGAGGACCGTCGTGATCTCAACTCCTTCCTTTCCCCGCTCGACCTGACGCTTCCTCATCCGACTGCTGCCGCCCTGGCCGCGCTCCCCGACCCCGCTCGCGCGCCGCACGCGCTGGACCGGATCGCCGAGGCCGTCGTCGGCTGCGATACCACCGACCCGCGTGAGCTGGGCAGCCGCCTGCTGAAGCATCCACTGGTCCATGCCTTGCTGCGCGCTGACGTTGACGCTCCATTGACGTCCGCCGAAGCTCTCGCCGCGTTCGATCCCACCTCTGCCTGGCGTACCACCGCTGCCCAGGACCCGACCACGGCTGCCGCCGCGCTGGCCCGCCTGATCGCGCTCATCTCGGTCGCCCGCGACCCGTCCGCGCCGGCCGACCGCGAGCGCCCGCTGCTGCTGGTCGAGACGCATCTGTGGGTGCGTGCGCTTTCCCGCGTGCTGCGGTTCGTCGCACCCGAGCCGGTGTTCTCCTGGTCGGACGCCGACCAGGCCGCGATCACCAGCCAAAGTGCCCGGCCGCAGCGAAGCCAGAGCCAAGCCACCCGCGCAGGTCGTCTGCCGTCCGTGTACTGCCGCGACTGCGGCCGCTCCGGGTGGGCGGCGATCTCCCCGGAGCGCAATCCCGCCGCGCTGATCAGTGATCCCGACGAGATCTACCGGCGCAGCGCCGCGGGTGGTCCGATCAAGGCACGGGTGCGAGCGTTGGTGTCCGCGACGCCGGCCGAGGCAGCTGAGCAGGCACGAGCCATCCTGCAGCAGCGAGAGCGCCGGGGACGCAGAGCGGCCAGCCATGACGCAACCGTCCTGGTCCTGGAGAATACCGGCGAGGCGCTGCGCCGCATCGACCCGGACGAGGTTCTGCTGGACGGCGGGCTGATCGCGACCGCGCCGGAGAACGGCGTCTACGTCCTCGCCTGGTACGACAACCCCGAGGCCGACGACTACTCGAAGAACGAACGCTGCCCGGCCTGCGGCCAGGCGCAGGGCATCCGCTTCCTGGGTGCCGGTGTCGCTCCGCTGGCCTCTGTGGTCGTGACGCAGTTGTTCACCGGTGGTGAGCTGCCCAGTAAGGACGCGAAGGGGCAAGATCGCCGTCGAACTTTGATCTTCAACGACTCGGTGCAGGATGCCGCGCACCGGGCCGGGTTCGTGGCGAGCCGGGCCTGGAAGTTCTCACTGCGCTCCTTGATCCACGAGCAGTTGCGGTGGCGCGCGCTGGACACCGACGACTTCCGCGAAAACGGCCTTCCGCTCAACGAGTTGATCGCTTCACTGGTGAGTCGCGCCGCCGTGCCGGAGGAGAACCTGCTGGCATCCGTCGTCCCGCCGGATCTGCATGACGTGGACCGAGTGGCACGGCTGCTGGACAAGAAGAAGCGCATCCCCGCCAGCACCTGGACGTTGGTCGGTGAGCGCTTGGCGTTCAACACCCTTCTGGAGTTCGGACTGTACTCCCGGATGGGTCGCACTCTTGAACTCACTCGGACCGTCGCCGCCGAGGTCTACGTCAAGGACCCGGCTCGGGCGGCGAAGACCGCCGAGGCGCTTTTCCAGGTGCATCTGGACCGCCGCCAGGTCCTGGACGGGATCGACGACCCGGCCGCTGCGGCGATGAAGCACCCGCTGCCGTCGGCCGGGATCGACCGCGACCGCCGCTTCGAAGGCTACGTACGTGGCCTGCTGGAGCATCTGCGGCAGAGCGGTGGCATCCAGCATGCCTGGCTGCACACCTACGTCGACGAGGAGGGCCGCACCCGCTACCCCATCTGGACCGGCCGCCCCGAGGGCATGCCTGCCTTCGGACGCGGCTCTGACGCGCCGTCGTTCCTGCTGGTGGGTTCCCACTCGGGGCGCACCGACTTCGAGCGGGCCGACTCCAAAGACAGCTGGTACGCCGACTTCACCCACCGCTGCCTCGGACTCGACCACAGCGAGGCTGCCGCCTACCTGGCCGACCTGGTACCGCGGCTGGCCGGAACGGACCTCGAAGCGCTCGCGCACCGGCGCACTGGCGAGGGGCGTTCGGGCGGCCAGAACCACGACCATGGGGTGTACGGGCTGACGGCTGGTCATGTCCGGGTGCGTCCGCTGGACGACACCCAGACCGCCAAGGCCGCTGTGACCTGCCCCGAGTGCGGGTGGACGCAGACCGTCCATCCGGACCGGGTTCCGGTGTGGCAGGGGCTGCCCTGTCCCCTGAAGCGCTGCGAGGGCGCGCTGGTGATGCCCTCGTCCAGCGCGGAGGGGCGCGCAGCGCGGGACTTCCGTTCCGACTACTACCGTCGCCTGTACCGGGAATCCGAGCCGTACAGCGTGGTCGCCGCCGAGCACACTGGTGTGTTGACCCGCAAGGAGCGCGAAGCCGTCGAGAAGGGCTTCCGGCAGGGCAACGGCCGCCACACCGACCCCAACGTGCTGTCCTGCACCCCGACCTTGGAACTCGGGATCGACATCGGCCAGTTGGAGGCGGTCATCCTCGCCTCCCTGCCGTCGTCCACCGCAGGATACGTCCAGCGGGTGGGCCGGGCCGGGCGTTCGACGGGCAACGCGCTGATGGTGAGCATCGCAGACACCAGCCCGCGCGCCCTCTACCACCTCGCCGATCCGCGCCAGCTCATTGCCGGGCGCATCCTGCCCCCTGGGTGTTTCCTCTCCGCGGTGGAGCTGCTGCGCCGCCAGTACACCGCCCACCTGGTCGACCTCACGGCCCGGGGCCGAATCGAGGGCGCCCTGCCGTTGCCCGACCGGGTCACCGCGCTGTTCGGCCGCAACGGCTGGCTCAAGACCTTCGGCAAGGCGGTGGCCGGGCGGATGGACCTGGTCGAGGAGTTCCTCTGCCTCTTCCCCGACATCGACGGTGTCCTTGACGCCGGCGTGTCCCGCGACGCCCGCAAGGCCCTGCGCCGCTATGCCGAGGCCGGCCTGCAGGTCGAGCTCACGAAGGCCGAGGATGCCTGGGAAGCCGAGCGCACCGAACTGCTGGACCGCCGCGCGATGATCAACGAGGCAGCCGACAAGCTCCAGGAGAACGTCGAGGACGAGGCCCGCGAGAAGCGCAACCTGGAACGCGAAGCCGCAGGCGTCAGCCGCCGTCTGGACGAGCTCGGCCAGGCCAGCGCACAGAGCTTCCTGGTAGAGCAGGGCCTGTTGCCCAACTACAGCCTCGTCGAGAACAGCGTGTGCCTGGAGGCCACGCTCAGCCACAAGGAGCCCGCCCGTAAGCAACGGGACTCCGACGCCGAAGACGATCAGGCGACCTCGAAAGCCCGGTGGCGCACCGATCTGCGCCCCTATAAGCGCCCCGCCGAGGCCGCGCTCACCGAACTCGCGCCCGGCAACGCCTACTACGTACGCGGCTACCGGCACGAGATCGACGGCTTCGACCTCGGCCCGCGCTCCCGTCGCTCCGAGAGCGGCACCTCGGAAGGCGTACAGATCTGGCGGGTATGCCAGGACTGTGGATATGTGCGAACCCGCGACGCCGAGAGCAACACCTCCGCGTGCCCGCGTTGCACCGGTACCGGCATCGGCGGGCGGGCAGCCCTGCAGGCCGTGATCGTGCCCCGCAAGGTCACCTCCCGGGACAAGCGCGACGACGCCCGGATCATCGACGACCACGACAGCCGCCGCAGCGGCGTCTACACCATCGCGACCGCCGTCGACGTCGACCCCGCCGCGATCAAGGAGACCTGGCGGCACACCAAGGCCACCTTCGGTGTGGACCACGTCCGCGAGGCCGTCATCCGGCGCTTCAACCTCGGGCCGGCCAAGTATGGGCGCCGACCCGACACCGCGTTTGCCGGGCAACCTGTCACGGTCACGGGCTTCACCGTGTGCCCGATGTGCGGAGGAGCGACCGAGCGCGAGCCAGGCAATGCGCCTGTTCAGGAAGTTCTCAGCGAATCCTTGGCCGGACGCCCTGACCTGGCCCACCATCGCCCCTGGTGCCCCACCCGCAGCCGCAGCCACCCTCAGCAGCCCGACGACCGGCGCGTCATCACTGCCACCGAGCACCGCACCGAGGCCCTGCGTATCTTGCTGCCTGCCGCCACCCTCCAAGTCCAGGAACGCCTGGCCTCCTTCTCCGCTGCCCTGCATCTGGGCATCGGCCTGCGCTACGGCGGCGACCCCGCCCACATCCGCTCCACGACCAGCACCGAACCCGACCGCGACACCGACCTGACCCGCCACTACCTCGTCCTGTACGACGCCCTCGCCGGAGGCACCGGCTACCTGCAGCGCTTGGCCGACGCTGACGGCGAGGAATTCCGAGCTGTCCTCGCCGCCGCCCAGCAGGCCCTGCGCACGTGCCCCTGTGTGGAGGGGCAACGCCGCGCCTGCCATCTGTGCCTGCTCGGCCATGCCCCCCAGCGCGACTACCGACTGCTGGACCGCCAGGAAGCTCTGTGGATGCTCGACGAGCTCCTCGGCCCTGACGGCCACAGCCGCTGGAGCGTCCGGAAGGAAGGGACTGGCGAAGCACGGCAGCGGTTCGCCAACCAGGCTGAGAGTGACCTGGAACGCCGCTTCATCGAAGCCCTCGACCGCTGGCTCGCAGATCCTGACAACCACGCCGTCCCGAGCCACGACGAGACACCAACCGGACGCGCTGGCAAGCAGTTCACGCTGCACCGAGGCGACCCGGCGGGCCCGTCCGTCCGCTGGGAGCTCGTAGCCCAGAAGTACTTGCCCGAGCACGCCACACGCCCCGACCTGTTGCTGCGCCCGGTGGCCGGCGACACGACGGGCGACGGAGCCCCGCCGCTAGCGGCCGCGATCTACCTCGACGGCTACCGCTGGCACGCCTCCTCGAAGACAAACCGCATCGCGGACGACGCCGCGAAGCGCGCCCGACTGCGCGCGGACGGCACCTTGGTGTGGCAGATCACCTGGGATGACGTCATGGCCTGGGAACAGAGCCTCCGCGGCGCGACGAAGCCCCGCCCCGACGACGTCGACGCCCCCGTCAACCCCCTTGCCGCAGTGATCGCCGGGCCTGCCGCCGACGCCGCCTGGCCTCCGTACGACACCACGAGCGACGCCAGCCCTGGTGGCAAGGTCCGCGCGCAGTGGCGCAAGGCGAGGCGCGACCCACTCGAGCTCGACGAACTGGTCTACGCCGGAGCCCTCCCCTCACTCCTGGGATTCCTGCGGAACCCTGACCTGGCACGTTGGCAGGACCTCGCCGTCCACGCCGTGGGCGGGCTCCTGTACGGGGTCCGCCCCGGCGACGCGGTGGACTCCCAGCCCGCCGCGGCCACGCCCTGGATAGAGGCCGCGCTGCGAGACGAGACCCGGCCACCCGTCACCGGCAACGGCCTCAAACTGATCGCGGTCCGCGACGCCTCCGGTCTCCCGCTCACCTTGATCGCGGACCGGTCGAAGGGACTGCGCTGGAGCGGCCTGGCCGTCCTGGATGACCGCACCCAGGCGGTGGACGGCGATCGCGCCGAACACCGCCGCCGCTGGAAGGCATGGCTCTGCTGGGGCAACCTGCTGCAGTTCCTCGACCCGATCGGCACCGGACGCGCTGACGGCTTGCAACTCGCCCGCTCCGGCCTCGACGCCTTCGACGCCGGACTGCTGGCTGCGGTATCCAGCGCCGCAGCTGCGGACAAGGCCACCGGGCTACTGGCCGCGTTGCGCGACGACAACCCCGGCACCGGTCTGACCTTCGCACCTCCGGCCGAGCCCGAACCTGGACCGGTGGCCGCCGACCAGACACAAACCGAGCTGGAACGTGCCTTGTGGCAGATCGTCCTCAAGGAACTGTCCTACACGGGCGACCCCGACGTCGGCGCCCTTGCACGCCTGCTCGCCGATCGCAAGGGAGCCCCGGTAGCCCGGGCAGGCCTGGACATCGTCGGCGTTGAGCGGCCCATCGAGCTCGCCTGGCCCGATCACAGGATCGGCGTAGTCCTGGCCGAGGACGCCGACGACCACGCCTACATGGACCAGTGCCGCAGCGCGGGCTGGCACGTGCGTGCACCGGGCGACTGGACGATCGACGAACTCCTCACCCTGCTCAGCGAGCCGACCGGGCCCACCCCCACGTCCGGAGGTGGACGGTGAACAAGATCAGCACCCAGGTCACCGTCTCACCCCAGGCCCACCAGGACATCCGCCGGCTGGGACGCGACGCCAAGGACGCCCTCGGCGACTTCGTTCGCCGACTACGCGCCGACCGCACCAACCGTGCGCTGGGCCTGCTCCCGTTGCGCGCGGCCGGCGACAATGGCCAGCTGTGCACGGCTGTGCTCGACAGCACCCGCATGGCGCTGCTCCTGGAGACCGAGGAGAACCGCCTCACTGTTCTCGCCCTGCGCGAAGGCCCCCTTGCGCACGACGAGCTCACGCGCCTGACCGTCGACATCAACCCGGTCTCCGGCGGCATCGAGCTCGTTGACCAGGCCGAGGTAAGTGCCAACGTCGTCGCCCTGCCCGAACGCACCGAGCCAGCGGCGGCTCAAGAGCCGGACTCGCCGTCGCAGCCGACCCTGAATCTGCCGGTACAACTCTTCGCCCGCTTCGACGACGCCACGCTCACCAGCCTCGGCGTCATCGCCTCCCTGCTTCCCGCACTTCGCAAGCTCACGGACGCACATCAGCTCGACGCCCTGCTCGCTCACAATCTTCCTGAGCTCACCAAGGACGTCCTGCTCGCCCTTCACGGCGGCATGGACCCCGACAACGTGCGCCAGCACATCACCAGCCAGTGGAAGGCCGACGAGCAGGTCGACCCCCACGACTGGGCCCAGGCAGCCCGTCGCCCTGTCTCCCAGGTCAGCACCGAGGACGCCGCCGTCCTCGACGCGCTCGGCTCCAGCTTCGACGCCTGGCGGCTGTTCCTGCACCCCGAACAGCAGCGCTTGGCCACCGCTACCTTCAAGGGGTCGGCAAAGGTCACTGGAGGCCCCGGCACCGGCAAGACCGTCGTCGCCCTGCACCGTGTGCGCCACCTCGTCGACCAACTACAACCGGGCCACACCCGCCCTGTTCTGCTGACCACTTACAACACCAACCTCGCCGCCGACCTACGGCACCGCCTCCAGCTCCTCGGCGGCCCCGAACTGCTGCGGCGCGTCGACGTCAAGTCCGTCGACCAGCTCGCCCGCGAGGTCGTCGAGGAGCAGCCGAGCGTGCGCCTGGGGCGGCCGATCGACGACGAGACGGCACTGAACCTGTGGCACACCGTGTGCACCGAGGCAGGCGAGTATGAGTTCGACGTGGAGTTCCTCGACTCGGAGTGGAAGCACGTCATCCTCGCCCAGGGCTGCGGCACCTGCGCGCAGTACATGCGCGCCCCACGCAAGGGGCGCGGCCAATTCCAGCGCTCCCAGCGCGCACGCGTCTGGGCCCTGGTCGAGGCGTACCAGACCAAGCTCGCCGAACCGCCGCTCCAGACCACCTACGCGCAGATCGCCGACCAGGCCGCCCGCACAGAGGAACACCGGATGTCCCGCGTCGAGGCCCAGACACAGTACAAGGAGGAACACGGCGGCCTGGACCTCGTCCACCGCGAGGCCGGCAGCGGAATGTGGCTCAAGCCCCGTTACCAGCACATTGTTATCGACGAGGCCCAGGACCTCTCCTCCTCCCACTGGCGCATGCTGCGGGCCATGGTCCGGCCCGGATCGAACGACATCTTCCTCGTCGGCGACGCCCACCAGCGCATCTACTCCCACCAGGTAGTCCTGGGCCAGCTCGGCATCAAGACCCCAGGCCGCGCCTCACGCCGCCTGACGCTGAACTACCGCACCACGCGCCAGATCCTCGGCAGCGCCCACGGCCTGATCACCGGCGAGACCTTCGACGACCTCGACGATGGCATCGACACCCTCGACGGCTACCGCTCGGTGCTCTCCGGCCTAGCCCCGCAGCTCTACCGGGCACCCGATTGGCAGACTGAGATGCGGACCGTGGCCACCCTCATCAAGGAACGCCACGACCAGCACGGCACTCCGTACGAGGCGATGGCCATCAGCGTCCCCGATGGCGCTTCGGCAACTCAGATAGCACTGATCCTTGCGCATCCGCCGTTCTCCATCCCGGCCACGCAACTGGGCAAGGACGGCCCACGAAGCTCTGAGGGCGTGCGGATCGGAACTATGCACCGCTTCAAGGGCCTCGAATTCCAGCGGGTGTTCCTCACCAGCGTCAGCGACGGACAGGTACCGCACCAGCGGATCGAGACCCATCGCCTGAGCAACCCCCAGCGTTACCGTCAAGAAGAGCAGCGTGCCCGATCGCTCCTCTTCGTTGCCGCCACCCGCGCTCGCGACGAGCTTGTCATTACCTGGAACGGCAAGGCCAGTCGATTCCTCCCCAGGGACGCCGCCCAGCAGGCCGTCAGCACCACTGACCTGCTCACAGACGACGGGCCGCCCTCAGGTTCCGCTGCTGCCTAAACCCCGAGGCGATGTCGATCCTATTCTCACTGAGGACAGCGCCCGCGCTGGGATCCCGTCGGATTCCAGCGCGGGGTGGATTCGTGAGAGCTTCCAGGTAACCGCACGCTCCGGTGTCATCGCCACCGTGGCCCCGAACTCGCGGCGTGTTCACCCATGAACAAAGCTGATGAGTTCCGCCGGTAGCTCCAAGAGTCCATGGGGGAGGTGATCTCTCAATCCTGCCTCTTCCGAACCTCCGTCGAGAACCAGGTGAGGGCGTCTCGAAAGCGTTCGAGGCCTACGCCGCTCAGGACGTCGATCGGGAAACTGGGACGACGGCGGATGATTTCCCCGGCATCCACGTTCAGATGTACGCCTGGTACTGCGTTGATACGGTCGAGTAGCCCTATCAGAAGCTCGGGCCGAGTGAACGGCTCTCGGCGACTGAGATGCTCGAACACCACCTCGACCCGACCGGAGCGGGGGTAGACCGCGACTGGCCAGATCTCGCCCTGGGCGCCACCGCCCTTACGAAGCATCGGGAAACAGCTCGTCTCCTCGGTCGATCCATAGCTCAACCAGCCATCGTCCGCCTCCCAAGCGGACAGAATCGTGAGCACCCCGTCTGCGACGTCAGGCTGATGCTCAATCAGCAGGGACCGGAATCGGGCAGGGCGACCGGCAGCCGCGCCTCGATCTGTGGTCGAGGACGTCGTGGAAGGTACCGCCGCTTCGGGCGCCTCCATCCCCGCGAGCCCCGCCAGGTCCACCGGATACAGCCTCTGAGCGAGGTCCGCCCGGGCGCCTTGGAAGCGAACTCCTTCGCGTTCGAGCAACTCCCGCTGCGTCTCGGTGCGTCCGTCGAGCCAAGCGAACTCTGGGGAGGGGACACCGGATGCGGTCAGAACCCGGTGTGGATTCGGAATGCCTCGCCGTGTGGCCAGATACGTACCCAGCGGGCGGGGATGGGTACCGATGACTGCGGCAACGTCCCCATACGTCGTCCAATGCCCGGTGGGCATTCCCGCCAGGATCTGCCGGAGCAGGGCCCATTCGCTGCGTTCGTCGGTCTCCTCGAAGCCGGCAGGTAGGGGACCAGCCCAGAGTACCGCGGCACGGTTGGCAAGGCGCTCGGCTCTGGCGAGGATCTCGGCCTTGCCCCAGCGATCGGCTGCCGCGATCTCACGATTCATACGCAGGGAACTGGAATCGAGGATCTGCTGCTTGCGCTGGAACAGGTGATTCGAGAGTCGCCCGTTCTCGCCAGTCAGAGTGAGGTTACCCAGAGTGTGCAGGAGAAGCTCGTGCAGTTCCTCGGGACCTTCCTCGTCGGTGACCTCCTCCGCGAGCAGCTTGAGCCATTCAGGCGTCGGAGTCTGCGGCAGGATGTGCTCGACGGTGAGGCGGGCGCGCTCGAAGTCGACCGGTTCCGCTGCCGCGTAGCTTTCCTCAAGGCGTCGCAGGACGGAGAACCTCTGCTCGTGCTTTCCGCGCCAGTAGAACGGCTGGG
This sequence comes from Kitasatospora sp. NPDC058492, assembly GCF_042720685.1. Lineage (NCBI taxonomy): Bacteria > Bacillati > Actinomycetota > Actinomycetes > Kitasatosporales > Streptomycetaceae > Kitasatospora > Kitasatospora sp. NPDC058492. Next base: position 4,496 of record NZ_JBHXMU010000022.1, on the reverse strand, counting down.
TACGCACGGCGTCCCGCAGCTGGGTATCGGTCGGCCAGTAGCGGCGCGGTCCCGAGAGGTACCGGTGGACGGCTTCGGCCAGCGGTCGGTCCAGCTCGAGCTCGGAAGGAGCCGCGGCGAGCACGCGGTTGAGGTTGTTGGTCCGGACATAGCAGATCATGCGCCGTACAAGGAAGCTCTCGACATAGGAGAGCGCCTGGACGGCCTCCTCAGGCTCGACCGCGCCCTGCTCGACCCGATCGAGGATGTGGAGAGCCAGAGGGTAGTGGACCTCGCTGCCCCACTCGTGCAGTCGCGTTAGCACCTCGCGGAGACCCGGGTGAGCCTCGCGGCCTGGTTCGGTGATGCGCAGTAGAACTGAACCCAGGCGGCGAAGCCGGGAGACCTCGTCCCGAAGGGCCGGCTCACCGCCGGAGGCAACCACGGCCGAGAGGCGGCGCTGCTGCAGTACGTAGACCTCGCTCTGCTTCGCCCTGCTGTCCCCACGCAGGATCAGGTCCAACCACGCCAGGGACACCATCCGGTCGGGCCCGAGCTCCGTCTGCATTGGCAGCCACAGTTTCTCGTAGACCTCGTTGCTCAGCCTGGGCAGATTCATGAACACGTAGTTGCGCAGTAGGTCCGCTTGGGTCAGCGGGACGCCGGTGTTGTTGAGCGACTCGAAGATCCGGTAGACGTTGTCGCGGGGACCGGCGGTGATGCTGACCAAGGACAGCCGGTGCCTTAGCGCCAGGTCGATGAACCGGACAACCTCCCAGTCGCCGACGGGGTCGTGCTCGGCCAGCGCCGCGCGGAAGAAGCGATAGGCCGCACCGACGTTGTCCTCCCCACCTGCCGTCGCCTGTCCGTCGACGCACGCCAGGAAGGGAGGGCGGTCGGCCTGCGTCGGCAGGAGCCGGTACCGGTCCAGTCCGGTGAAGTCCTCCTCGTTGACGAGGAAGCGGCGGTGAATGAGTTCCGCCTTCGGAGCGTCGAAAATGCGGACGTGATCGCGGAGGGCGCACGCGAGCAACATCAACGTGGTCAGCCGCTGCTGGCCGTCGATGACGACCCATTGCTGCACCGTGTCCGGAATTGGCGGCCGGGGAGCCAAGACCAAGGACCCGAGGAAATGCCGCACCGGCTCCTCGTTGTCCGGGGCAGCGATCCCGGGGCGCGGAACGGCCAGGTCCGTAGCCTGTTCGATCAGGTCGCTCCAGAGGCGCTGGTGATCGTCTCGGGTCCAACTGTAGGTGCGCTGGTACAGCGGGATCTGGAACTGGTTGTCGCCCTGAATCAGGCGCTGGAACGTGGTCTCCCTGGCATCCATGACGTGCTGGCCCCTCTCCAACCGTGCCCGTGTCCGCCCCTGGCGCGGACACGGAGTGGTCCCTCAATACAGCCCTGCGCTCCCGGCCGTGGCCCGCGGGGACATGGTGGGGGAGAGCATCTGATCGACACCGTACCTGTAGCCCACGACAAGGCGAGTCAACCAGGGAGTTTGCCGTAGATGTCATGGCAGGTAGTGGGCCTCGCCTGCCAATCCCTAACGCTGTTCTTCGCCCGACTGCTGAGCCTGAATCCACCGCGGTGATTCGGGAGTGATCACGTCCGGGGTCCGGCCGGGGCGACTGAGCGGAGGGCGTGGGACGTCCGCTGGTCTGCCAGCTCTTCCACGTCTGCTCCGGTCGGGCCCTGTCGGGCGGGGGGTCGGGTGAACTTGCTCCGCTTTGACGGACACCGTTGGTGTGGTGGTCAGGCCGCCAGGGCGGTCTCGTATTCGGCGGGACTGCGGTAGCCGAGGCTGCTGTGCAGTCTGCGTATGTTGTACCAGGCTTCGATCCACTCGAAGATCGCGGTCCGTGTTGCGGCCTTGGTGGGCCAGGGGTGGTCGCCGAGCAGCTCCCGCTTGAGGGTGGCGAAGAAGGACTCGGCGAGGGCGTTGTCCCAGCACTGGCCGGTGCGGCCGACCGACAGCTGAACGCCGAACTCGGCTGCCAGGTCAGCGAATTCACGGCTGGTGTATTGGCAGCCGCGATCGGAGTGGAAGATCACCGGACCAGTCAGGCGGCGAGTGTGGCAGGCGGCCCGTAGGGCGTCGGCGACCAGTTTGGTGCGCAGGTGGTCGGCGGTGGCCCACGACGACGCGGCGGGAGGCGATGTCGATGACGGTGGCCAGGTAGAGCCAGCCCTCGTCGGTGGGGATGTAGGTGATGTCGCCGCACCAGCGCGCGTCGAGGGCTGCCGGGTGGGGCTGGAAGTCGCGTAGGACCAGGTCCGGGCGGGTGGCGGCGTGGGGGTCGGGGATCGTGGTGCGCTGGCGCCGTCTTCGGTGCCAGCCTTCGAGGCCGGCCTGGCGCATCAGGCGTGCGACCCTTCGGCGGCGGCAGGTGGTGCCCTGGCGGTGCAGGGCGGCGTGGACGCGCGGGGCGCCGTAGGTGCCGCGGGAGGTCTCATGGACCTTGGTGATCTTCTCGGTGAGCTCCGCGTCGCGCACGGCGCGGGGGCCGGGGGTCTCGGTGCGGCGGGCGTAGAAGGCGACTCGGGAGACCTGGAGCAGTTCACACGCCCGTTTGACGTTGTGGCCTACCTGCTTCTCCGCCTCGATGAACGGGTGCACCGTCACCGGGTCTCCGTCGCGAAGAAAGCCGTGGCCCGGCGGAGGATGTCCACGTCCTCGCGCAGGCGGCGGTTCTCCCGCCGCAGCCTCGCCAGCTCCTCGCGCTCGTCGCTGGTCAGGCCGTCGCGATCACCGGCGTCGACCTCGGCCTGTCTCACCCAGTCGCGCACCGCGGTCTCGGTCAGGTCGAAGTCCTTGGCGACCTGGCCGACCGAGCGGTCACCGCGTCGGCACAGCTCAACGATCTCGGTCTTGAACTCCGGCGTGAACGAGCGGCGAGGGCGTGGCTTCTTCTTCCCCAAGCTCTCCATGATGGACATCATCCTTACCGGGGCCGAAGCCCCTGATCAGGGGTGTCCGTCAAGGCGAATCAAGCCCAGCCATGCCGTGTACCTGTTCAGCGGCCATCGTTGCCGCAGTGGACTCAGGCTCGGCGTTGGCCGCGACGGCGAGCAAGAACTCCACAGGCAGCTGGGAGCCGTCGGTGGCCATGGCCTGCCTCCTTCCCCCAAAAGCGAATAGTCGCACCCATCCTGCTCCATGGCTCCGACACTCGAGGCAGCCGGGCCACGGCGGACGAACCGAAGCACAGATCGGTAGTTCCGATTGATGCACGGCAGCCCGCTCGCCGGTTGCGTGCTCGGCGGTCTGGCCGGCGGCCGACCGGAGATCCCCTACCCGCCGATCACGCCGCCTTCCCGAAGCCGTGATCGGCAGGGGAACCGTGCTGACCAACGACTCCGACGTCCGCTCGGTCGAGTGCGGCGGAGAGGGCCTTGACGGCGTCGGCGGCGGAGTCCTTGAGGAGGTGGCCGTAGAGATCGGCGGTGATGGCGAGGTTGGCGTGCTGCAGGGTCTTGGAGACGATGGCGAGGGAGATGCCTGCGGCGATCATGATGCTGGCGGCGGTGTGGCTCAGGTCGTGTAGGCCAATGACGGGGAGGCCGAGTTCGGCGGTGCGCTTGCGGGGCTGGTCCAGCAGCCACTGCGGGCGGAGCGGCGAGCCGTCTAGGCGGGCGAAGACGAGTCCTTCGAAGCGGCCGTCGGGGTGGGCCGCCATCTGGAGGTCGGCCTGGCGGTGGAGGGCAGCCATGGCTCTGGGGGCGAGGCTGATCCAGGCACGGCTGGCCTCGGTCTTGGGCTCGCCGAGGTGGATCTTCCCGTTGTTCACGGTGGTCAGTGTCCAGCGGACGTAGAGCTGGCGGTCCATGAGGTGCACATCGGACCAGTGAAGGGCGAGGATCTCGCCGCGGCGCATGCCGGTGCCGAGCATGACCTCGAAGAGGTCGGTGAGCCGGTCGGCGTAGTGCTCGGCGTTGTGCCGCAGGAACGCCGCGGCCTCATCGGGGGTCCAGCAGACGCGCTCGGCGGCGCGGGGTTTGGCTGGAACGCAGTGCTCAGCCGGGTTGTAGCGCGGCCGCCACGTCCGCACCGCGTGGTTCAGGGCGTTGCGGAGTATGGCCACCGGGTGGTGCACGGTGGTGCGCCTGCGGCCGGCGGCGAGCTGCGTGCTCACCCAGGCGTCGATGTGCTTGGGCCGCAGGTCGACGAGCAGCATGCCGCCGAACGCCGGGACCAGGTCACGCTCGATGCACACCCGGTAGCCCGCCCAGGTGTTCGGGGCAAGCGCCAGCCGCTTCGACTCCAGCCACTCGTACAGGAACAGCCCGACGCGCAGCGTGCGGTCCTCGTACACGCCCCGGTACTCGGCATCCAGCACCCGCGCCATCTCCCTCGCGGCCTCCGCCCGGCTGGCGAACCCACCCCGCCGCCGAGTCTGGCGCTTGCCGTCCAGCGGCGTCCCCTCTCTGTCAGCCTTGGGTGAGACATCCCGCTTTGTCGGGTTAGCCTGAGAGGGCCCGAGTAGGAGTTCCACCCCTGATGACCAGCACCAATC